>CAMWIR010000051.1 GCA_947174365.1 uncultured Ruminococcus sp.
CAGAAGACGGCATACGAGATTCAGCGAGGTCCCTTGGCCTCGGAGATGTGTCTAAGACACAGGCTGGAGCGAAAAGCAGCGTGTGAACGGCAGACTTGTTCCCGATCATGAAAAATTCCCCGACGGCATAAAGCCTGTTGCGGATTATGTTCATTCAAAAGGACTGAAATTCGGTATATACTCCTGTGCAGGAACTCACACCTGTGCAGGCTATCCGGGAAGTTTCGAGCATGAGTTTGAGGACGCGGAAACCTTTGCGGAATGGGGCGTTGATTATCTTAAATACGACTACTGCTACAAACCCGAGGCGGCTGACGGCTCAAATCTCTACAAGCGTATGGGTATGGCTCTCCGCAGCTGCGGCAGAGATATTGTGTTCTCCGCCTGCAACTGGGGCAAGGACGATGTTCACAGCTGGATAAGAGAATCGGGCGCAAATCTTTTCCGCTCCACAGGGGACATTCAGGACAACTGGGAATCGGTAAAGCGTATCGCCATTTCACAAATAGGTAAAGAATGTTACGGCGGCGTTTATTGCCACAACGATATGGATATGCTTGTCGTAGGAATGCACGGAAACAGCGACAATGAATGGATAGCCGATGTTGTTGGCGGTTGCACAGATACCGAATACAAGACCCATTTTGCTCTTTGGGCTATCATGAATTCACCTCTTATGATCGGCTGTGATATAAGAAAAATGACCGATGAGACAAAGGAGATACTTACAAACAAGGATATTATTGCAATTAACCGGGATATCGAATGCCGCGGACCTTACTGCATAAAGCAGTGGAACAATCCCGAAAATGTATTCGCGCTGATCAAACCCTTAAGCGGCGGCGATTATGCAATAGGAATGTTCAATTTCGGCGATAAAACAAACGAAATGTCCCTGCAATTTTTCGATATCGGTCTCCCATATACATCGGGCAGAGGGCTTGAGATATACGACTGCTATAAGCATGAAACGATCGGCACATTTACCGAGCGGCTCTGCGTTCAGATACCCTCCCATGACTGTATGATGTACCATACGAAAGTGGTAAAAGCGTAATGGCAAATTACAAGACCTGCAAGGAATGTTCCTCTCCCCTGTTTGATGATGATATTGCCATTTTCAGAAAGCTTATTTTCAGGGGAGCGGAGGAATTTGCGTGCATTGACTGTCTTGCAAAAAATCTTGGCTGCACAAGAGACGCCATAGAGAAACTGATAGCATATTACCGTGAGAGCGGCAAATGTACGCTGTTCAGATAATAATGATTATGACAAACCCCGAAGGACGACTGTCCTTCGGGGTATAATATTAACGTTTTATTTTTTGCCGCTGTCCTCGTTTTTGTCAGACCTATTCTCGGAGGGCTTTTCCTCCTTGGTCTTGTCCTCCGCAGGCTTTTCGCTTTCGCTCTTTGCCTCGGAATTTTCAGCCTTGGGCTTAACCTCGGCATTTTCATTTTCGGTTTTAGCCTCAGTCTCAGCCTTTTCGCTTTCAGCCTTAGCCTCGGCGTTTTCCGTCTTTTTCTCACCGGCAGCCTTGCGCCAGTCAAGCTCGCCTTTCATCAGCTTCTCGAAGTCCTCGCCGTTGATCTTCTCGTTTTCAAGCAGATACTGTGCCAGTTCCTCCAGCTGATCCTTGTGCTCGGTAAGTATCTCCTCGCACTTTTTGTAGCCGTCATTAACAATATTCTTGACTTCCTCGTCAATAAGGGAAGCCGTTGCCTCGCTGTAATTTTGAGTGTGCCCATAGTCGCGCCCCAGGAAAACCTCGTCGCTGCCGCCGTACTGCACAGGACCCAGCTTATCGGAAAAACCGAACCGTGTTATCATGCTCTTTGCTACACGGGTAGCGCTCTGAATATCCGCAGAAGCTCCCCAAGTAATATCGTCAAATATCATAGCCTCAGCCACACGTCCGCCCATGCTTACCACAATACTGTTGAACAGCTGATTTCTGGTCTTGAAGCGGTCATCTGTGGTGGGTCTGTGCATGGTGAAGCCTCCTGCGTCCCCTCGGGGAATAATGGTCACCATATGCACCTTTTCGGTGTCGGGCAGGTTGTATATAGCCACTGCGTGTCCTGCCTCGTGGTATGCGGTAATTCGCTTGTCCCTCTCGGTAACAAGGTGGGATTTCTTTTCGGGACCCGATACTACCTTTACCGTAGCTTCCTCGATATCATCCTCTGTAATGGCCTTGCGGTCATGCCTTGCGGCAAGAAGCGCCGCCTCGTTCAGCAGATTTTCCAGGTCTGCGCCAGTGAACTGTTGAGTGGTCTTTGCTATTACATTAAGATCAACATCGGGAGCCAGGGGCTTGTTCTTGGCGTGAACTTTAAGAATTTCCTCACGTCCCTTTACATCGGGATAATTTACCGTTATCTCCCTGTCAAAGCGCCCGGGGCGCAGCAAAGCAGGGTCAAGTATATCCCGACGGTTTGTTGCGGCGATAACAATAACGCCCTCGTTGCCCTCAAAGCCGTCCATTTCGACCAGCAGTTGGTTAAGGGTCTGTTCACGCTCGTCATGACCGCCGCCGAGTCCTGCGCCTCTCTGCCGTCCCACGGCGTCGATCTCATCAATGAATACAATAGATGGAGCGTTTTTTTTGGCTGTCTCAAACAGGTCTCTTACACGTGACGCACCCACGCCCACGAACATCTCCACGAAGTCCGAACCGGAAATGGGGAAGAAAGGCACGCCTGCCTCCCCTGCCACTGCCTTTGCAAGCAATGTCTTACCTGTACCCGGAGGGCCCATCAGCAGCACGCCTCTGGGGATCCTTGCGCCTATATCATTGTATTTTTTGGGATTTTTAAGGAAATCAACAACCTCCGCCAGTTCCTGCTTTTCCTCATCGGCGCCTGCCACATCTTTAAAAGAGTGGTTCTTTTTCGCCTGATTTTTAACATTTGCCTTGCCGAAGTTGTTGAGCTTAGCCCCGCCCCCTGTCTGCCTTATCATAAAAAAGGTCAGAACGATCATTATTATCAGAATGACCATTGAGGGCAGAATATTCAGCAGCCAGGAATTATCCTGTATCCTGTAATATTCCTGGGAAAGGGGTGCATCCGGGTGAAGTTTGTTGTATTCCTCCCTGTAATTATCCCCGTTCGCTGAGGCTTGGATCTCGTCAATGAATATGCTCACATTGGGAACGGTATAGGTAATTTCCTTTTCGCCCTCCTCTGTGTTCACAGTCATATTAAGGTCGCCTGTGCCCAGGTCAAACTCATACTTTGACACCTGATAGCTGTCAAAGTACTGCATAATTTCCGAATAGGTATATTCACTCTGAGGCTGGGTCGACTGCCTTAAAAAGACCACTATCGCAAATACGATAGCCACAGCGATCAGAGCGTATATAACTGCGCCACTGCCTTTTCTCATCTGCTAAAACCTTCCTTTTTTACGGCGTTGCAACGCTCATTGTCACGCACGTTTAATAAAATTTACAATAACAAGGGCTTTTTACCCTCGGATAATTTTCCGATCTAAAGCTCGACCTCTGCTATAAAGGGCAGATTGCGGTATTTCTCCCCGTAATCCAGCCCGCAGCCCACCACGAAAGCATCGGGAATGGTAAACAGGGAAACATCAGCTTTAAAGTCGACCTCCCTGCGTTCGGGCTTGTCAAGCAGGGTAACTACCTTTAAGGATAAGGGGCTGCGCTGCCGCAGTATCCTGCATACCTCAGCCAAAGTATGACCCGTGTCAATAATGTCCTCGGCAATTATCACATGATAACCCGAGATATCCCGCCCGATATCCATCGTAATATCCACGCTGCCCTTTGAAACCGAGCCGCTGCCATAGCTTGAAACAGCCATAAACCCCATTTCGCAAGGTATCTTTACCGCCCTGAAAAGATCGGCTGCGAATATAAACGAGCCTTTCAGCAGCCCCACTATCATAAGAGGCTTGCCCCTGTATTCCTCGGTTATCCGCCTGCCCTCGGCTGCAACAGCCGCTTTTATCTCATCCTCTGATATAAGCACCTTTTTTATGCACTCATACCCGAAGCAGTCTGTTATCTGCGCTTCACTGTTCATAATTTATCTGTTCCTTTAATCTTGTGATCTTACACTCTCACCTGATTTGTCATTTTCACCCCCGAGGGAATTTTCGCCTCCGTAATAAGCGACCCTCTCGGCTGCTCCGCCGTATTCGCTCCAGATGATTCCCTCCTCGTCCTCCATTACAAGAGCACGGCTTCTTTCCTCCAAGGGGAGCTTCATTCCGTTATACAGCTTTTTGAGTCGTGTGGTAAAATCCTTGCCTTTGAAACGGCAGCTGTCGCCGTCTCTCTTGGGACGAATAATAACAACACCTTTTATTTTATCACAATCTACAATGTTATTTGTTAAATTTTTATGAATTATAGATATTTCGGTGAAATTATCATATTTACAACGCTTAATCTTCACCGTTTTATCAAATTCGGCAATAAAATATTCACGTTCAAAATATTCGTAAGATTTGATTTCCTCAAAATCCACTTTATAGAAAAAATCGACGGGAGCATTTCGTGGCAATTCCTTTATCTCCATACCCGACTTACCGAACACCGCATAAATATCCCCCGACAGATTATACTTCCCGCTCTGCCTTACAAGCAGCCTGTCCAGCTCACAAAGCCTGTCATAATTTACAGCAATCCCCGAATCCTCCAGCATATTTCTTATATACCGCTTTCTCACAGCAGAGTGACTCTCCGACATTTTTTCGGGAGGCGTCTGCCGTGCAAGGCTGTCAAGACATTCCTCATCCTCGGCAGCGCTTTCGCAAAGCCGTGAGACCGCCCTGTGAAGTCCGCTGTTTATTTTCAGAAGTTCGGGGATAACCCTGTGCCTTACCCTGTTGCGGGTGTAATCGTCGGTCAGATTGGTGCTGTCGGTGACAAAATCCTGTCCCGCTGCTTTCAGATATCCCTCAATTTCCCCCCGTGAAACATCAAGCAAAGGGCGGATAATATTATCCCTCTTATAAGGTATACCCCCAAGCCCCCGCACACCCGTGCCACGGGTCAGGTTAAAGAGCACAGTTTCGGTGTTATCGCCCATATTGTGAGCCGTAGCAATGACCGCACCGGGAATACGCTCCGACTCCTTTTCAAAGCAGTCATACCGCAGTATCCTCGCAGCCTCTTCAACGGAACAGTGCATTTTTACTGCATATTCCGCCGCATTAACGCTGTAGACCCGAATGGGAATGCCCTCCCTTTCGCAGAGCCGCAGGCAAAAATCCCTGTCCCTGTCGCTTTCCTCTCCGCGAAGATTATGGTTGATATGCACCGCAGAAAGCGAAAAGTTCAGCCTTTCACGTAGATTTTTCAGCACCAACAGCAGACAAACGCTGTCAGCCCCTCCCGAAAGGGCAGCAACAATATGCCCATGCCCCTCCACCATATTATGCCCATGCAAGGCAGCAGAAACATTGTTTTCCACTCTTTGCAGGATATCTTTATCACGACTCATACCGCCATGCCCTCGCTGCGGCGGTCCTCGCTGATAAAGAGGGTGTACTGCCCATTCCACCGCAGGTTAATAGTTCCCGTTTCGCCGTGGCGGTTCTTGGCAACAATGCACTCGGCAAGGTTTATATCCTCGGAGGATTCCTTGTTGTAGTAGCCGTCACGGTACAAAAACATTACAATATCCGCATCCTGCTCGATAGAACCCGATTCACGCAGGTCGGACAGCAAGGGACGTTTGTCGGGTCTTGAATCCACCGCTCTCGAAAGCTGGGAAAGGGCTATCACGGGAACGTTCAGATCCTTTGCCATGAGCTTTAACTGTCTTGTTATCTCCGACATTTCCGTTACCCTGTTTTCAGTGCGCCGCCCCGAATTCATCAGCTGCAAATGGTCGACTATCACAAGCCCCAGATTCTTCACCCGCCGCAGCTTTGCTTTCATCTGAACTGCTGTAATGCCTGCACTGTCGTCCAAATAAAGGCTCATTGAAGCGATCCTGTCTGAGCCCGCTGCCAGCTTTTCCCATTCCCGCTCGCCTATGTCGCCCTTGAGCAGCCTGTCGTTTTCCACAAGACTTTCCGCCGCCAGCATTCTTGTAATAAGCTGCTCATTAGACATCTCCAGTGAGAAAATGACTACATCCTTGCTGGGGTCACGTCTGCAAACGTTTGCGGCAATATTAAGGGCAAAGGAGCTTTTTCCCATGGCAGGCCTTGCTGCCAGAATAATAAGGTCGGATTTATTAAGTCCGTTTATCACCTTATCCAGCCCCGAATATCCTGTCTTTGCTCCGAGATATTTGTCTTTGTCAGCTCCCGAAATGCGGTTGAGGCGGTCATACGTCTCCAGCAGGACTTCATCCGCACGAACAAGACCGTTTACCTCTCTCCCCTGCCTTATATCATAGATCATCTGCTCCGCAGCGTCCAGCACCACCTCGGCAGGTTCGGCGCTTTCCACAGCGTTCTGCAATATGACCCTTGCCGCTTCCGCCAACGTGCGCAGATAGTACTTTTCCTCAACTATCTTGCAGTAGCTTTCGATGTTTGCAAGAGTGGGAACGCCCTCCATTATCCCCGCAAGATATTCCTTACCCTCCGAGGATTCCTCAAAAACCCCCTCTTTAACAGCCTCGTCCAGCACCGTGATAATATCCGTCTGAACACCCGTTACGGAAAATCTCTCCAGTATGGAAAAAAGCTGCTTGTGCCTCGGGATATAGAAGCTGTCCGCCTTTAAATGCTCCAACGCCGCCGACAGCAACCCAGGGTCCAGAAGCACAGCGCCCAGAACAGTCTGCTCTGCCTCTGTGCTGTGGGGCATTTCCCGCCCTGCGATCTCATCAAAATCCATTTTCTTTAATCTCCTTGAATTTATCCCGGTCGGGTTATTCCTCGATCACCTTGACCGAAACCTTAGCGGAAATTCCCTGATAAAGCTTTACCTCCGCAGTGTATGTGCCGAAAGCCTTTATTTCGGAGCTGAGGGAAATTTTCTTCTTCTCCGTCTTAACACCCAGCTGCGCCTCCACAGCCTCGGCAACGTGACCAGCAGTGACCGCACCGAAAAGCTTTCCTCCTGCGCCCGCTTTTGCCTTTATCGTAACGCTCTTATCCTTAATGCTTTCCGCCGCAGCCTGCGCCTCTGCCTTGGCAACGTCCGCCTTGTGCTGCTCGGAGGCCTTCTGCCCCTCAAGCTTTGACATATTGGCTGGAGTAGCCTCCACCGCAAGCCCCTTTCCTATAAGGAAATTTCTTGCATATCCGTCGGAAACCTCCTTGACCTCGCCCTTTTTGCCCGAGCCTTTGACATCTGCCGTAAAAATTACTTTCATATTATTTTCCTCCTAAAATATAGTTAACAGTGAATGTTACTGTTTTTATTGATAGACAGGGAGCTATCCTATATCCGGTTCTTCTATGCCGGGTATCTCATTCCGGAAATTCTCTAAATTTTCCGGAATATTGTCTACCCTCTTGCTCCGTCCATCCACGAACCGTAGGCCTCGCCTTCAATATGTTCTATGGATAAATGTTTGTATTCTTCTAATGTATAGCACAATTTGCGGATATAAAGAATACATAGACTAACCTTATTCCCTTTCATCTCATAATACGTATTGACCCGTATTTTACTGTCATTCGGATCAATATAAATTATATATTTATGGTCACACAAACGTGGATCCGTTGTTATTGATTCCGTTATGATATTGCCGACAGGTATCTCAATATACATATTATTTCCTCCAAACATTCCGATTTTTCATTTAAAAAACTGCCGATAAACAGAATTTTATAACTTTTCTATCTGTTCGTCCAAATATTTATAAAGCAGTTCCCACATATCAAATCCACTATTCAGGTACAGCTGTTTTTCAAGTTCTTCGATCATTTCTGCTGTCTCTTCTTTTAATTCATGGTCATCATTAAATACTGTAATATCATATGCCTGAGAATCGCCTGATAAAAATTCATCTCTCATTAAATCAGGCGGAGCAAGACGGCAAATTTCTTCAAGCGTATCAGCGTCACTATTGTCACCTATGCTCCTAAATGCCTGTATGATATTCGGAGCATAATGCCCTATAGAATTTTCAAGAAATGTAAAAATACCTTCCATGGTCAATTCAGTATCAAATGCAATTAAGAAAGAAGCGGCTTGAATAAAATCAGCGCATTTGAGCCATTGTTTATAATCATTGCTCCACAAATCTGCTGCAAGTTTTTCGCAGATTTCTTTACCGGTAAATTGCTTGATATTTATTTCGTTTCCGTCAATCCATATCATTTTCATACCTCCGCAAATTCCGATTTACCACTAATGACTTTAGCCTTTGTCTTGCCAAATTGCCTCAATGATCTCCCTGTCGTTTGCGGATAATCTGTCGGGCAATTCTCCCTCCCCGAAAAACCGCAGACGCACCACTTCCTCTTTCTGTTCCCTCAAAGTCCCCTCATAGGAACGGCAGACAAAGTTAATGTCTACGGCATATACCTCATCACCGTTAGGATACGTAAAATGGCACGCTTCTCCCGACCGCACATCATATAACCGCAAGTCTTTCGGAGTTAGTCCCGTTTCCTCCATGCATTCCCGTACAGCAGCTTCCTCCGGCGTTTCACCAAGCTCCATACTCCCTCCCGGAACGCACCAACCGCCGTCATCACTTCTCTGTTCCAACAACACCCTGTCATTGTCATCAAAAAGAAAAACTCCGCAGGCTGCCATTTGAAGAGGTCTGTGACCGATCCCCTCAATTCTTCTCAGATCCGTAATATATCCCATAACTGCACCTTTTCCGCTTTACACAATTTTACGGTATTTGTCTAATTCTTTCAATTGAAAAAATTTATTTAACGCTGTTAATGCTGTGGCGGGATAGGAGGGATACCCAAAAGATTCTCTGTAAAGAAAAAACCTACGAAACACAATAGCATTACTGAAACAGGCATTATCAGATAATCAATAAAATTAAAGCTGACTTTATTAAGAAAAATATTTTTCACCCTTATAACAGCAATAATAAAACATACTGCTTGAAAAAGCAATGCAAATAAATTTACCGTATTATAAATCTGAAGTTCTTTTCCGTTCCATATCGGCAGATACATTACACCGTAAAGCAGCGGAAACACAACTGCAAGAACAGAGATGATTTTCTGCCGTTTATTGGTATTTTCCTTCATAAACCAATCCCTCCGCATTCGGTTTATCAATCGGGCGCATCACGGATAAACGTGCAGCCCCGCTCAGCTTATCTTGTTCACATAATCATCAATAGCCTTGTAAAGCATAGCCTTGGCGTCGTCAAAGTTATCTGCATTCACCACCGCCGCAGCCTGCTCCTTGTGACCGCCGCCCCCCAGAGTCACCATAATGTTCTGAACATTCATCTTTGTGGTCTGAAAAGAACGTGCGGAAATTTTCACCTTGTTTGCCCCGCCGTCCCCGAAGTTTACAAAGTACATTACAAAGCTTGCGTCCACACCCTCGATATTGAGCATTTCATCCGCCGCCTGAGCCGCAGCCACCGCCGCCATGCCCGACATTTCCGAAGTGGACGAAACAGCGCACCGCTTGTATATCTCGTGCTCCTCCACTATCTTTGAGCGCCTTATGCTTGTCTCCTCGGGAATAGCCGCCAGAGTCTTGACCTTGACCGTGTCCGCTCCCAGCTTTTTAAGATACGCCGCCGCCTCAAAGGTGCGCCTGTCGGTTTTGAGCACAAAGCTCTTCGTGTCCTGGATTATCCCCGCCAGCATAGCGTCCGCAAAGAAGCTGTGAAGCTCTTCTTTAAGCCCTAAGCTCCTTATTACCTCCGTTACCATCTCGCAAACCGACGAAGCATACTGATAATGCAGCGACAGTCCGGCATTTTCTATGGCAGGCTCTTCCTTTATGTGGTGGTCGATATAAACGATTCTGGGCTTTTCAAAGGAGGAAGCCTTTTCGTATATCGCCTTGCTGTCAAGCAAGGTTATCTTGTGAGTGTCCACCACTATAAGCAGAGACTTTTCCGTAAACATCTCCGCTGCAACTTTGTCGTCCCACAAAAACAGATCCTGCGCACTGTCATTCTCCATGATACGGTTAATAACAGGCATAGCATTTGTGTTATCCCTGTTCACGTAAACATAAGCCTCACGCCCCAGCACACGCACAGCTCCGCACAGTCCCGCCGCCGAGCCTGCCGAGTCGAAATCACTGTCCCTGTGACCCATTACGATCACCCTGTCGGATTCCTCAATAAGCCCCCGCAAATCCCTTGCAAACATATTTACCTTTACATTGGACTTGCCCTCGGAATCTGCCGTGCTGTCGCCGTATCGGGTAACTCCGTTATCATCCTTGATGTATACTCTGTCGCCGCCGCTTTGCTGCGCTTCCTTTAAAGCGTCCTCTGCAAACTGCTGACAGCCTTTAAGACTCCCTCCCCCTCTGCCTATGCCAATGGAAAGGGTGACGTGATACCGCTCAGTGTAGTTAAAGGTAATATCCCTTGCCTCATTCCTTATGGACTTGAACTGCTCCCGCTCCATGGCAGCCAAAGCGTCCTCGCTTATCAGGGCAAAGTACCTGTCTGAAGATATTTTTTTCAGTATCCCCTTGTGCCTCTCGATAAATGTCCGCTCGCACAGCTTTCCTATGCGGCTGGTAATACGCTCCTTTTCCGAATCCCGCACATTTGAAAAAAGCTCGTCATAGCTGTCAATCACAATAAGCACGACTCTGCTTCTGCTTGCGGCAAACTCTCTCTTCACCGACATAAGCTCGCTTACGTCGGTGAAATAAAGCATGGTAAGCCCCTCGGAAAAGCCCTCCGCCTTTGCGTTTGCCGACTTTATCCTCCATACAGCGCCACCGAATTCCGCCTGCGTTCCCGTCTCGGAAGCGGCTGCCTCCTCATCTATCAGCATAAACTCGGAAAATGCTTTGCCTACCGCATTACCCAAATGCATTTTTTCCTCGAAGGCACGGTTGCACCAACGAATTATCCCCTCGCTGTCGTATGCCGCAGAAGGCATGGGATAATTATCCCCGAAATTATTATCGGACTCTCCTTGTGCGATCGCCAGCCGGGGCTTTTTCAGCTCGGCATTAGCCTTTTCCAAGCGGATATTTTCGCTTATATCCTCAAAATACAAAAGACACAGGAAATTTTCGGGACTTGCTTCATCCATATGCTTGCCGTCAGCCATAGCCCTTATGCGATAGCTGCCCGAGTATATTTCGGTGACCTTACCCAAATTTTCGTAGACTCTGCCGATATCTATCTCCGCAATTTCCGAAAGAGGCACGCCGAACACATCCTCGGCGTAGATCATGTTGGAAAACGCCTCATTGCACCATTGCATTATCCCCTCCCTGTCCGCAATGACCGCAGGGGCGGGGAATTTGTCAAGGCTGCTGCGTTCGGACAGCAAACGCTTGGCGCTGTCGTCCTCATGCAGGTCTGCGACCGCCCTTTCCAGCTTTAAATAGAATACAAGAAAAACTATGCTCACCGCCGACACCACTGCCAGCATTGCCCAGAATGCAGCCTCGCTGACCCCTGTCATGCCGAATGTGCATATCATGGCAGTTATCACCAGCACCATAGCCGCTATTTTAAACGCCCTTGTAACCTTTCCCGACAGCACTTTTACGCACCTCCTCCGAACAGAACCTTTTTTTGCTTCAGCGTACAGGTCATTTCACGGGGAAATGACTTCCGCAAATAATTTTTATATTTCCTCAATCACAGGCAGTATCATGGGACTGCGCTTGGTTTTCATATAAATGTAATCGCTCAAAGCGTCTCTCATGCTGGACTTAATGCTGTTCCAGTCACGCATACCGCCCGACAGACAGCCCTCCAATGCCTTTTTCAGCACACTGCGGGCAGCCTCCATGATCTCCTCGCTCTCCCTGACGTATACAAATCCTCTCGACAGAATATCAGGCCCTGCCAGAACCGTTCCGCTCTCGCTCTCAATGGTGGCGACCGCCACAATAAGTCCGTCCTCGGCCAAGTGCTTTCTGTCACGCAGCACGATCGCACCTACATCGCCAACGCCCAGACCGTCCACCAGTACACGCCCCGCAGGCGCTTTTCCGGTAACACGCATATATGAGCCGTCCGTTTCGATAACATCGCCTATGGACCCTATTATTATATTACTCTCCGGAACTCCCAAAGCGTGCGCCAAGCCCGCATTCTTGCTTAAATGCTTGTATTCTCCGTGAACGGGAATAAAGAACTTCGGACGGGAAAGCGCCATAATGAGCTTTAACTCTTCCTGACAAGCATGTCCCGAAACATGGACATCATACATCTTTTCATAAACGACCTCCGCACCTATCCGCAGCAGCTCGTTTATAACCTTGTTAATGCTCTTTTCATTTCCCGGAATTGGCGATGCGCTTATTATAATGTAATCCTGGGGAGTTATGGTAATGCTCCTGTGCTCGTTCATTGCCATCCTCGTCAGCGCCGACATAGGCTCGCCCTGGCTGCCTGTGGTAATAAGGGTTATCTTTTCGGGAGGGTACTTGTTCATGGTCTCAAGATCGATAATTACCCCCTCGGGCACCGATAAATACCCCAGTTCCATGGCTGTAGAGATAACATTGAGCATGCTCCTGCCGAATACAGCTACCTTGCGCCCCGTGCTTACAGCATTGTTGATTATCTGCTGAATGCGGTGAATGTTGGAAGCAAAGGTTGCAATGATTATCCTCTTGCCGTCCGCCTTTGCAAAAAGCTTCTCGAAGGATTCGCCCACAGTACGCTCGGAGGCTGTATGCCCCGGGCGCTCCGCATTGGTGGAATCCGCCATAAGAGCAAGAACCCCTCTCGAACCCAGCTCGCCGAACCTTGCAAGGTCTATAATGCCGCCGTCAATTGGCGTAAAGTCCACCTTGAAGTCCCCCGTGTGGATTATAACTCCCGCAGGGGTGTGGATAGCGAGACCCACAGCGTCGGGGATAGAGTGATTCACTCTTATAAATTCCACCGCCATGCAGCCCATTTTCACAGTCTGCCTGGGGGATATAACATTAAGCTTTGCTGAGGAATTAAGGTTGTGCTCCTTTAGCTTACCCTCAATAAGCCCCACCGTAAGTCTTGTGGCATAAATGGGAATGTTTACCTTTTTCAGCAGATAAGCAAGTCCGCCTATATGATCCTCGTGACCGTGAGTTATAACAATGCCCTTTATCTTATCCGCATTCTGCTCCACATAGGTAAAATCGGGGATAACAAGGTCTACTCCCGGCATGTCGCTGTCGGGGAAGGTCATGCCGCAGTCCACAATGAACATATCATTGCCGCACTCGAAAACGGTCATGTTCTTGCCTATCTCGTTAAGTCCTCCCAAGGGGATTATCTTTACCGTGGGCTTCTTCCTCGACGTATCCTGCCGGTAGCCGCTTTCACCGTAACCGCCTCCCGGCAGCTGCACAGATGAATGCACAGTAGGTGCATTTTGTGCAGAGGGTGTACTATTCTGTACGGAAGCAGCCGCACCGTACTGCTGCCCCGGACTGCGGAGCGGATGATATTCATGCTTCTGCCTATACTCACCCAAATTTCCGGGATAATATTTTTTCTCCTCCGGTCTCTTGGTCTGATAAGCGGGACGGCGGTAGCCCGTATTCCTGCTGTATGAACTGTTCTCGCTGCTTCCTGCCTGAGCAGGATATTTGTTTTCCCTTGCCGCAATATACTCCCTGCGGTATCCGACGTTATATCCCGTGCCCGCCGTTCCGTCCGTCCTCTTGTTCAGCTGCTGCCTGCCGAAATCTGCCGCCGATATCCCTCTCGGAGGCAGCACAGGGCGCTTTGCGGGATAGTTTCTGTTCATCTGAGTCCTTGCGTCCCGTCTTTCCGTGTGATAGGGCTTTTCGGGATATTTTCCCTGAATCGGTCTGCTCTCATAGCCCTGTGCCGCAGGCTTTTTTTCCGCCTGCTGATTCTTCGGAGCGATCTTTTCTCCGTACTCGTTGATTTCCGATCCCTGTTCGTTGCTGTGGAATTCTGACAATTTACAATACCTCATTTCCTAAAGTTTAAGGCGCAAATGCCTTGCGTAAAGCGCATACAGCTGCCTTAACAAAAATTTTACAAAATATCATGCCCGAAAAAGACCGACCCGAACATATTATTGCCTGTATTAAACCCGGGGAAATTTCAAGTTGGATCTACCTGTTTCCATTCAAAAACCCCGAAAAGTCAAAGACCGCACCCGTATTTTACCGTGCAAATGCCGCCCCTGCAAAAAGCTTTTACATAAAAAACAAACCTATTTTCACAGACTCAAATTAAACAGTAAACAAAAAGCACTGCTAAAATCCCAAAAAGCAAATCAAAGCAGCAGCCCCCTCCGGGAGACATCCGTTCTCGGGAACAGCCTGCCGCCCGCCGCCGCTATCGCCTCATTTTAAGTTCATAGGAAATAATAACACCGAAACTTCAATAAATTTTTTCTGAGTCCTTACATATTTAAAGCAATACTACTCGGGGCCTTAGCCCGATCCGAACACAATAATTATTTTTATTATACCCTATTTTCTTCTTTTTGTCAATAGCTTTTTTGGAATTTTTTTCAAACTTTATTTTTAAACCTTATGACATATGGAGACGCCCCCGAAAAAGCGCAAAAATGCGCTTGCTAAAAAAGTGCAAACGCATTTTCATAATCTAATTTACTTTTCCCGCCTTTGCCCCCGGAAGCGAACAAGCGGAAAGCCTTTTACCGACAGTTTTTTAGTCTGCGGCAGTAAATTTCACCCACTCATACTCCGCCGTAAGAGGAACATTGCTGTCCTCAAAAGCATTAAGCCAGCCGTCCACGCCCGTGCCGCACCAAGCGTTCATCATGATCTTGCCGTCGATAAACGGCACGCTCTCATTTGCCGTGTAGACCTCCTCACCGTCTACCAGCCAGGTTATACCGTCCTCCCGCCAGTCAAAGCCGTAAACGTGAAAGCCCTCGGCAGCGTCAAACCCCAGATCGTATAAATATTCATGCTCCCCCACACCGTCCGTAAAATAATTGAACTGTACCTTAGTGGTGTCCTTGCCTAAAAATTCAATGTCTATTTCATGCCATTCATTTCCGTCCGAAGGCCCGGTGTAGGTGAAGAAAGAAGAAACAACTCCGTCATTCTTAATGGGCTTCATGGAAACCTCATACCGCCCGTAGCCGTAAAAATCCTTGGTGCGGTACTCGCCGCCCGAATAGGGAATGCCGCCCTCGGGAGTCTTGTCATTGTCGATTATCAGCTGCATTTTTTCATTTTCAAAAGTGCAATTGTCCCGCCGCCAGGTAACGTTGAACATACTTCCGTTGGTCCAGCCGTCGGATATTTCAAAAATATCATTCTCACCGTTTTCAAAATTAACGTACATTTCCCCCGACCTCTTGTAATTTGCATTTTCATTGACAGCAGCGGATTCCGTAACCGTTGCATCATTCGATGCATCATTATTCTCCGCATTTCCGGCAGCGCAGCCGCCAAGCGCCAGCACCGATACCGCCACAGGAACGATCAGTTTCATAAATTCAAGGCTAAGCATAATAATTTACCTCCGTTATTGTTTTTTATAATCATAACATTTATTCCCTTAAAAATCAATCAGAATTCTGTCATAACCTGCATTATTTTTACCTTTTTTTAAAGTGCAGCAGCAGATCATGGCTTTTTCCCGAAATTCGACCGATAATATTTCGTCCTGAACTCCCTCGGTGTCATTCCCGTGTATTTTTTGAATGTATTTATAAAATGACTGTTGGAGGAAAATGCCAGATAATTTCCTATATCCATAGGGGAATAATCGGAAAACCTCAGCATATTCTGCGCCGTTTCCACCCTCTTGACAGCTGTGTAAACGCTTATCGTGACCCCCACCTCCTTATGAAAAAGCCTCGATAAATAAGAGGGGGAAAGTTCCACCGAATCCGCAATATCCTCCACCGAAATCTTCTCGTGCAGATTATCGTAAATATAGTCCATGGTCATTATAACGGGTTTTGAATAAATATTTTCATGAGCTATCCTGTTCATATGCTCTGTAAAATCCAGCACAGCTTCTTTGTGCAAAGCATGTATCTGCTCTTCATTCATAGCCTTGTCCATTTTCAAAATATACAGGTCGCTGAGGGTGTAAGCGGTCTCCATCTCCATTCCCCCCTCCACACAGAAACGGGTAATAAGAGCAATAGTCACCACAAAATGATATTTTATATTCCGCAGCGGATCCTCCGAAAGCTCCCCGCTCCCCTCTCCCGCCAAAGGGGTCATCAGCCGCAGCACGCCCTCCGAATCTCCGCTTTTTACGCATTCGTAAAATTCAAATTCCTTTTCAAATGGCGAATGGCGGAAATTATATTCACGGTTAAGAAATGATTTATAAGTAAGCTCTTTATTTGATAAAGCCATGAGAAACTCCTTTCAAAAAGCCCAAAAATTTTTTCGTGATCTGTTTCGTCACAAACAAATACCTTACCAAAGCCGACCTGCTCCTGTTAATTCTTCAAAGCATCTTCTGCAAGAGGCTATTATCTCACACAGCCCCGGGTCGGGACGAGAATTATTTTCCATCCATTTCAGGCATTCTTCAAGAATCTCGGATTCGGATAAACCGTCTGTCCGAACTCCTTTCAATCTTCGTGCCATCCGCATAATATCCTCCCTGCACTCCTTCCCCCTTACGAAATGTTTAAGATCAGCCGTCCAGACCTTTATTGTATGACACAGCAAATCATTTTCTATCATGCCTTTTGTAACAGTTTCACAGTGCGGTGCAGCAATACAATCCAGATCTGCGATCATAAAAGGATCATTTGCGTCTATTGCAACAGATACAATATAGTTGCCGGGAATAAGGCTCGGTGCATAATCACTGTAAACTATATTAAGCTTATCTTTCAGCAGCTTCGGAACTTCAAGCATAAATCTCCCGTTATCATACCCCGATACATCAACCCGAATATCAATATCGGAGAACTCATCCGATCTGCCCGCTGCAAGACTCCCGCAAAGTTCACAGGATTTCACCATAGGCAATTCATTTAATATCTCCATTATTTCCCGGGCAGAATTCATCAAACGTCTCATATTTATTTCCTTTCTTATCACTTTGAATTCCCCGAAATAAATTATATCACACCTTTCCGAAAATTGCAACACTTTTATGATATAAATGACAAATTTTTGATATTAATTTCTTTTGGGAAATGGTAAAGTATATATCTGTCTCTGATCCACATCTCCGAGCCCCCGAGACATCTCTCCATCGCGTA
>CAMWIR010000052.1 GCA_947174365.1 uncultured Ruminococcus sp.
CTTGTCAATACGGTAAAACCGCTTGAAAATATTTACGCAGCCGTCTTTGGAAATGTCCTCCCCCTCGCTGTTTTCCGCTAAAATGCACTTTCCCCCCTGCTGCGTAAGTGTGATATGCACCTCGGAATTTTCACGGGAATATTTCAATGCATTGTCCAGCAAAATTGCCGCAGCCTGCCGCAGCTTTTCCCTGTCGCCCGTTACTCTTATCCCATTCTTGATCTCCTGCCTCAGTCCACGTCCGCTTTCGTAAAATAAAGGCTCAAAGGCCATAGCCTCACTCTCCGCAAGGCGGCTCATATCAACCTCCTTCCTCAGTATTTTCCCGCCCTCATCCATTCTTGCAAGCTCTAAAAGACTTTCTGTCAGTCTCCTCATCCGCCGTGACATCTCCAAAATATTTTCTCCGTACTTTTTGGAATTTTCGCTGTCTCCAAGCAGCATTTCGCAGTTGGTCATTATAACCGTCAAAGGCGTTTTCAGTTCATGGGAAGCGTCCGCCACAAATTGCCGCTGCTCCTCAAAAGCCCTCTCCACAGGCTTTACCGCCTGTCCCGCCAGGATCACCGCAATAATGAACACCGCTGCATAGCCTGCGCCACCGATCAGCAGACAGCTTTTTACAAGTCTGTGCAGCATTGCACGTTCTCCGGAAATATCCCCGAAAACTACTGCTTCTTCAAACGGTGCATTTTCCGGCGATTCAGCCTTGCAGTAACGAAGATTATACCGTGAAATTATTCCCGAAGGCTTCCCGGAACCGAGCGCCTCCTCGTATATCCCTTCGATCTCTGCTTCTCCGAACTGCGGGTAATAGCTTCCGTAAATAATAAGCTCTCCATCTCTGCGGCTCACCCACATAAGAGGCATACCGGGATCAGGCGGAGCTTCCGCGAAATTTTCCGAAAACTTTTCATTAATTTTTTTATCATGCCCGCGTTCGGGTTCCCATTCAAATATCTCTCCGGGATGCTTGCGGAATTTCCCGGAAAAGTCATTGCCGTCGGGCGCAGGGATACCATGGGGAGAAAAGCTTTTCATCATCTGTAAGCTGTCCCTTTCATATCCCCATGCAGTGAGACCTGCAATGCAGCATATCCCCGCTGCAAAAAGAACCGTTACAATGACCATGATCGCCGCCACGAATTTAATTTTAAGCTTTCTTATCATTCAAAACACCCATGTTAATATTAAAGAACCACTGAATAAAGGTATTTCCTCCGCGGGCATATATGACCATGGCAGCGGGAAATACCGCCAACAGCAGCCCTTTGTAAATTTGAAAATAATAAAAGCGATTTAATCAGTGTTTCCTTAAATAAATTAATAATGATCGACAGCACTTTGCTGTATTCTGTATATCGGTAAATATTAGAACCTGTCTTCACAAGCGTATGCGCACGTCTTTCCGGCAAATTTTGTCGAATACTGCGTCAAACTCCCTTGCCGGGCGCAAGCCCGCCTGCGGTCGTTTTCCTTGTCTTCGTCAAAATTATGCTTGGAAATCCGCACACATATCTTGTGAAGACAGGTTCTTATTTTCTGATACTGCAAGCTGAAGCGATATCCGCTGCCTAAAAATTCTTGCTTCTTGCCTCGGATGCTCCTGCCTCTAAATGGTATCCCAGCCTGCGCACCGCCTCAATGCGGATATCCGAGCCTATTCCCGCCAGTTTTTTCCGAAGAAAGCCTACATATACCTCCACATGATTTTCCACCGCATTGGACTCATACCCCCAAACCTTTGTAAGCAGCGCCTCTTTTGAAATATGCCGCTCCTTAGCCGTCATCAGCATACGCATTACCTCAAATTCCCGAGAGGAGAGCCGCACGCTGTTTTCCCCGCAAATAAGCGCCGCCGCCCCCAGATCAAGCCTCGTGTTCCCGAAAACAAGCTCGTCCACCTCCCTGCCTTGCCGCCGCAGCAAAGCGTTTACACAAGCCAGCAATTCTCTTGAATCAAAAGGTTTAGTCAGGTAATAATCCGCCCCCGCAGTCAGCCCCGCAACCTTGTCATCTACCTCCGACCTTGCCGTCAGCATAAGAATAGGCGCAGCGCAATGCTTCTCTCTGATAATTTCCGCTGCCCTTATCCCGTCGATCTTCGGCAGCATAACATCAAGAACAATAAGATCGTAAACTCCCAGAAGCGCATATGCTACGCCGCTTTCCCCGTCAAAGACCGTGTCCGCCTCAAACCCCTTTGAGCACAGCAGCATTTTCAGCGACTCCGCCAGCAGCTTTTCATCTTCAACTATCAGAATTTTCATCATATACCCCCATGCAGAATTTTTCCGTATTTTTTATCTTCACCTGTTATATATTATACCACAAAATCTTGCAATTGTCAATAGCATATTGCAAATTTCGCGTTTATCCACGATCCGCTGTACTGCACAGCTTTATATAAGAACCGCCGAAAAAATTTATTCCTCTTGACAAATTTGTTCTATAATGTTAGAATATAACTATACAACTCAAACGGAGATGATAAAAATGCCCGATAAAACAAACATTAAACTTTTCGATTCCGAGCTTAAAGTAATGGAGATACTTTGGGACAGGGGAGAGGCGTCCGCCAAGGAGCTTGCCATAGTCCTCGGCAAGCAGATAGGCTGGTCTAAAACCACCGTCTACACCGTCATAAAAAAGCTGCTGGATAAAAATGCGGTCAGCCGAAGCGAGCCGGGGTTTATCTGCCGTCCCCTTGTAAGCCGCGAGCAAGCCCAATCCTACGAAACAGGAGAGCTTATCCGCAAAATGTACGGAGGCAGGAGCGACAGACTGGTAGCCTCCCTCCTGGACAGCAACAGGCTCACCCCCGAAGAGATACGTGAGCTTAAAAAAATGGTGGAGGCGCTGAAGTAATGCTTGATATCCTGAACGCTTATGCGATTCCGTCCCTGCTCATTCTGCTGCTGGCGCTTTTGCGGGCGTGCCTTGGCAGGAGGATCCCGCGGAAATTTTTCTGTATCCTCTGGACAGCCGCCGCCCTGCGGTTTCTAATGCCGTTCACCATAGGTCTGCCCCTGCTGCCTTATGAGACTTTTAACGAAAATCCTGTATTTTCATCGGCACTTGCAGACGGCGGAGCGTCACGGGAACTTACGGTATACGAATCATCGGGCACATTCGGAACAAACCTTTCTAACGAAAGAATTTTCACTCTTATTTACATTGTGGTTGCTGTTGCAATGGCTTTGTATTTTTGCATAGGGCATATAAGGACGATAAACCGCTGTAAAATATCCCTGCCCTTTCAGACCGAAACAGACGACCTGAAAGCCACGCTTGATCTGCGGCGGAATGTGGATATACGCACCTGTGAAAATGCCGTGTCTCCCTTTACCTACGGCATTTTTCGCCCTGTGATAATTCTTCCGGGTGACATTTGCGGAGAGAGACTGCGGCATATTATAGGTCATGAGCTGGTGCATATAAAGCGAATGGACGTTTTGCAAAAGCTGATGCTTGCAATTGCTCTGTGCATTCACTGGACAAATCCCTCCGTATGGCTGCTGTATGTTATGGCACAGCGCGATATGGAGATAACCTGTGATGAAGATGCGGTGAGGCGCTTTTCCTTTTCCCCTCGCTCCTACGCCATGACCCTTATAGAAATGGAGGAACGGCTGCTGCCCGCTGCCTTTTCTGCCTTTGCGGCTTTCGGAAAAAAGCCCGTGCGTGAGCGTATCGAGCGGCTGGCGCAGTTTGGCAGGACTCCCTCCGTCATGGGCGCTGCCGCAGGCTTTGCGACGGTTATTATCGCAGTGGCATTTTTCACGGCGATCGAACATATGCCTCCTCGGGTTGTTTATGTTAATGTTCCCGATACATATGACACATCTTATGCCGCTGCCGAAACTTACGCCGCCGAAGAAACCGCAGACGCTTCCCCGATCATTACAGCCGTTACAACCGTTACCCTGTCGGATGGTATCACCCTATATGAGATCGAGACATCCGATCTGTCGGAGGACGAGCTTCGGGAGCTTGAAGCAGCAGCAAATAATGCATTTGATACAACCGTAACCTCTGTATGGGACGGCATTTCCTATATCTTTAACTCCGAAAACGCCGCTGCCGTTATGGCAGAGGCAGACGAAGAAACGGTATATTACAGTGATGAGTATATGATAGCCGTAAGTGCGGACAATGCTGCGGAGAACATATACACCGGCGAGCTTGCAGGCGAGTTCGCCATAGCCATATCGGATGATACCGTAACAGAGGACACTCAATAATACCGCACAGCCATTTTCTGCACAAAAAAAGAGGCAAGATGTAACTCTTGCCTCGAATTTTTTTAACATAGTAAAAACTGCGCTTTATAAAGTGACCGTGCTGAACGTGCCGACAGCACCTTGCACATCGCCGATTATTCTTCCTCGGCTGTTTCCTCGCCGCCCTCTTCAAGAATTGCACGGATAGACAGGCTGATTCTCTTGCTTTCGCTGTCGATCTCGGTTATCTTGACCGTTACCTCGTCGCCAACGCTCAGCACATCCTTAACGCTTGTAACTCTCTTTTCTGAAACCTGGGAAATGTGGATAAGTCCGTCAATACCGGGGATTATCCTTGCAAATGCGCCGAAAGAGGTAATGGAAACAACAGTTGCCTTTACCACATCACCCTCACTGTAGCTCTCGTTGAACTTCACCCAGGGGCTGTCTGCCTCTTTCTTGTAGCCCAGAGAGATCCTGTCCTTCTCCCTGTCCAGATCCTTAACGTAAACCTCCAGCACGTCTCCTACGGAAACCGCCTCGGAGGGGTGCTTTATCCTGTCCCAGCTAAGCTCGGAAATGTGAACCATTCCGTCAATGCCGCCCAAGTCAACAAATGCGCCGTAGGAGGTAATAGACTTGACCTCGCCCTTGAACACGTCGCCCACCTTGACGTTTTCCCAGAACTTCTGTCTTGCCTCGTCTCTCTCGGCAGAGGCTACCTGCCTGATAGAGCCTACAGCCTTGCCTCTTGTTTCGTTTACCTCAATAACCTTGAATTTAACGTTTGTCTTTACCAGATTCTCCAGCTTCTCGTCTCTGCGGACAGAAGCCTGTGAAGCGGGAATGAACACTCTGACGCCGTTGGAGATAACGATAACGCCGCCCTTGACAACGCCTGTTACAACGCCCTCAAGCACAGTGCCTTCTTCCTTGGCCTTGGCAATAGTGTCAAGACCTTTCATAGCGTCAGCCTTGATCTTGGAGAGCTGGACGATTCCCTCCGCGTCATTGATCTTTACCACGATAAGATCAACCTCATCGCCGACTTTAACCACGTCCGAGGGCTTCAGTGAGGGGTCGTGAGTAAGCTCGCTCAGCGCAATATAGCCCGTGTGCTTTGTGCCGACATCTACAATAGCTTCTGTATTATTTACAGCAGTTATGTATCCTTTCACCCTGTTACCGGTATATATTCTTTTGAAGGACGCGTCCAGCGCCTCCTCAAAGTTAAAGTCCTCGTCCATATTTTTGTTTTCCAGAATTTCGCTCATTTGGGTTTTAACCTCCTTGATTATATATGCCGGGGTGGATGCGCCGGCTGTGATACCTATCCGAATATCACATTTATGATAAACGCCATCGGGCATTTTCATACTTTTAAGGCTTGCAGCGTTTTCTGCCGCAATGCATACAGGACAGTGCTCCTTGCAGATCTGATAAAGCTTTTTCGTGTTGGAGCTTTTCGCCCCGCCCACAATTATCATAACATCGCTTTTTCTCGCAAGCTCCGCCGCCTCCTGCTGCCGTTTGACCGTGGCAGCGCATATGGTGCTTTTGCACTCTGCCTTGGGGAATCTTTCGCAGATTTCTCTGCACCGCTCCCATGTATTCGTGTTATATGTGGTCTGAACCACTATAACAAAAGGCTTGTCCGGATTTTCTTCAAGAAAATTTTCAAGCTCGCGGTCGTCCGCAAGAATAACCGCAGGGGTTCCCTCGCAGTGTCCCGCTATCCCAATGATCTCGGGGTGGTTCTTATCCCCCATGATAACGGGGGTAACGCCTTTCATGGAAGCTTCTCGGGCTATATCCTGAATGCGTTTTACAAAAGGACACGTCCCGTCGGTATACCGCAGTCCTCTTTCCTCCAGCTGCCTGTAAACCTCTGTTCCCACGCCGTGGGAACGAATGACCACGTGTTCACCGTCTCTCGCCTCGGCAATGCTGTCAATGATCCGCACGCCTGTTTTTTTAAGGCGTTCTACCACATCGGGATTGTGGATCATCTCACCCAGAGTTGCAATATGACAATTTGTCTCATTGCAGCTTGCCTCAAGGCATTTTTCCTCTAATATATTATACACGAAATTTACCGCTCTGTCAACACCAAAACAGAAACCTGCGGTGTCCGCAACGTTTATTGTGAATTTTTCCATAAATAGCCTACCGCCTATGTATATTTTTACCACAAAATGCTGAATTATTCACTAAAATATTAAATTTTCTATAATTTTTTCAAAAAACATTTGCTCTCTTTCGGTAAAATTTAAGCAAATAAAATCCCTTGATGTTGACATTCTTCGCTCTGTCTCTTTTTTGACAATATCCCCAAAACCCTTTATTTATAAGCCTTTTTGGGCATTTTTGACTTTCGGGGAGTAATTGTCAATTTGTGTTTTAATTTTTTGTAAAATATTTGAAAATTTTCTGCAATAAAGCGTTTGGGATTATGGATTTTCACATATCCGCTATCACTGTTTTAATATACTGTCTCAAATGCACACTGAAATATCCTCAGACATAGTGCCCTCAATAGTAAAGGTATCGGGGCATTCGTGATAAAAAATTCCTTCATACCCATCCGCAGCGTCAATTATTGCAAAAGGCTTTACAGCAAAAACATATTCTTTGCCCTGTTTAAGAGAGGCAAATTTGCAGGAAGTCCCCTTTACGGTATTAAGCAGCTTGTATTCTCCGCCGTCCGTTTTCTGATAAACTTCATAATAGGAAGCTCCGGGGAGCTTATCCCATTTTATGCAGTTTCCCTCTGCCGTTACAAAAGGCTTGGCACAGCTTCTGAGCGCAGTTTTAGTCTTCAGATCCTCATCATATGAAAATGCGTGCCTTGCAATGGAAATTTCAAAGGAGGGCAGCCATATTTCCGCAAGCTCATCACAGCCGAAAAAAGCATAATCCTCTATTTTCCTTAGCTTTGAATTTTCGGGAATATAAAATTCTGTCAGCTTATCGTTATAATAAAAGCAATACATAGGGATGATATCGATCTTGTCCGGCAGTTCGTAAGCCGAACAGTTATCATGTTGAAAAGCCCCGCTTTCTATTCTGCTGACCGATCCGGGAATAGTGACCTTATTCAGATTACAGCATGAAGCAAACGCCTCATATCCTATCACTTCCGTGCCCTCCGGGATAGCATATTCCTCCCTTTTGTTCCTTGCCGCATAGCTCATCAGTTTTTTTCCGTCCTTGTCAAAAATAACATTGTCAACGCATTTCATATATTTATTTTCCAGGTCAAAGTCAAAGGCACCGAAATCGCAGCTTCCCACAATATAATGGATATTGTACCCCTTCATTGTGCTGGGTACACGTACAGTTCCGTCAAGATATTCACTGTTTACAATAGGCACTTGCCTGATATAATGGATTCTCGGTTCTTCACTGTCTCTTTGCACCCGCCAGCATATTTCGTTATAGGCAAAGCTTGCCGAGCCGTTATGACCGCCAAGCAGATCATAACCACTGTAATATTCCCATCCGACTTCGGGGTGTTCCTCATCTGCATTGACATTTATCCCCAATGCAGTCAAAATGACAAATGCGGCTAAAAATGTGCATATTATTTTTTTCATATTTTCTGCCTCCTTTTTTAATTCCTTACAACAATATCCTCCGACATAGCGCCCTCGATCGTAAAGCTTTCGGGATATGCTCTCTCGTCAGTTCCCTTGTTGTAATCTTCAGCAGGTACCACAGCTATGGGCTTTACCGTAAAGGTGTATTCTTTGCCCGATTTAAGCGTCCCAAATCGGCATGATGTGCCTTTTGTGATATTAAGCAGCTTGTATTCTCCATTGCTAAGCTTCTGATAAATTTCATAATATGAAGCATTTGATATTTCATCCCAAATGAGCATATCATCATTTTCATAGACTTTCGGCTGAATATAGCTTTTAAGCTGCACCGACTTTTTTCTGTACGATCCAAATGCTCCTTTGTTTATTTTTACATTAAAGGACGATAAGTATACCTCGGATAAATTATGTCCGGACAATGCCCAAATCTCTATACTTTTTACAGAATCGGGAATATCTATCCTTGTAATATTGTCACAAAAGGAAAGTGCACACTCTCTAATAACCTCCGTTCCGTCCGGAACAGTATATTCCGTTCTTTCATCAAACTTAGCATAGGACATAAGCGTTTTTCCATCCTTGCTGAATATCACATTGTCAACACATTTCATATATTTATTTTCGGGATTAAGATCAAACTCCCGAAGATCACAGCTTCCATCTATATATTTGATCTCATAGCCGTTTACGGAATCGGGAACTCTGATAGGTTTTTCAAGAATAAAGTCTTTATAAAGCAAACGTGATTCTAAGCAATATGCGCCGTTATTGTCTCTCAAATAACTCCAGCAGTAAAGGGTATCATCATGTATCAAATCATTCATATGCGGGCAATCCAGATCATAACCGTTATATACTCCATCGTAAATTTCCGGATATTCTTTATTGATACTACCAAGAACCGAACCCAGAACTGACGGGCTTAAAGCAGTTATACAAATCACCGCAGCTGCTAAAGGTTTGATCATCTTTTTCATAATCCCGCTCCTTTTAACAAAATTTTCTATATAGTAAACAACCTGCGGTAGCAAATTTTTTCATAAATTTTCTTAAATTTTTATTAATTTTTTGCATGTATTTCCGATAGACTTGTAAACTGCATATCAATTATCTGTCTGCGTATCGGCGGAGGACGTATAATTTTCCGAACTATCGGAAACCGAATTATCGGGTGCGGAAGTATCGGAAACTGTGGTATCGGACACTGACTGTTCGGGCTTGCCGTTTTCGGCGCTGTTGGAAACAGCACTACTGCCCTCAACCAGTTCGGTAATGGCGTTCATGATGATCTTCTTTCCCCGCTTTATATCCTCGGAAGCCTCGGTGAGCGCCAGTTCTTCGGACGTTATCACCTTGCCGACTTTCAAAGTGAGCTTTGTCCTGAACCGCAGCTTCGGTCCCTCGAAAATTATCCCCATAGGCAGCACATCCGCACCCGACCTTGCCGCAATAAGCGCAACGCCGTTTTTCCCTCTGTGCACCTTGTTTTCCTTTGACCTTGTGCCCTCGGGGAAAATGACCACATTTTTCCCCTCCGCAAGCCTGTCGGCACACCGGTCTATAACAGACAGGTCTCCCGACCCGCGCTTTACGGGAAACGCCCCCAGCATACGGATAAACGCCGCAAACAGCTTGTTCCGGAAAAGCTCCTCCTTTGCCATATATGTCACAGGCTTTTTCATAGGCATGGTCAACAGCACGGGATCGGCATAGCTGCGGTGGTTTGAGGCGATTATAACCCCCTCTTTTTCGGGCACGTTCTCCATGCCCTCTATGTGGAAATTATAGTAAAGCTTGTATACAAGTATTGTTGAATATCTTATAAATGCATTCATAATAATCATCTCCAGTTATTTTAATTTGGGGTGATCTGTCGTGTCGGAGGCAGGAGGCATGATGCAGGAGGCAGGAATGATTTTCTATGTGCATAGCTTTGCATCTTGTCATGCTGCTTTCACGATCGTTATTGCATTGCCCGGGCATTGACGGTCTTTTTCAGTTCGTCCGCCATGACTGCAGCAATTTTGGAAGTTTTTTCGGGGGCTGTGCCGATACTTTTAAAAAGCTCGGAAATATTATTCTCAAAATCCGCCGGAAGAATACCGCATTCTGCAAGGCATATGCTCACAAGCTTCTTTTCGCCCGGGTGAGTTTTTTTGTTGAGGGCGAAAATTACATCAAAATAGCTTGCCATAAACTCCGCCGTCCTGTGGTTCACGCTGTTTATATCGCTCCGCAAGGCGGCTTTCTTTATCTGATCGGGGTAACACGGCAGGCTGTCCGCCAACAGCTGCATATTCCGTGAAATGATATTATCCGCAAGCTTTTCGGGATAGGGAATATCATACTTTTTTTGCAGCGCAGTGTAACGTCCGCTGCGGTCAAAGACAATGCGGCTGTTAAGGAGATTGTGCCACATACAGGTGGTATATCCGTTGCCTGGCGCAAACTCATCGCAGACCCTTGAAATGCCCTCGGAAAAATCGTCCAGGCTTCTGTAGATTATGTCCATAGGCGTGCCGTCTGTCAGGATCAGATTGTCCTCGTATTCCCAGAAACGGTTGCCTATCTCCATAACGCTGCACATTTCCGAAAAGGCTTCCCTGCGCACTTCTTCGGGAATATCCCCCGTCAAATACAGGTAAACGTCATAGTCGGAATTGCCGTCCGCCCTGCCCGCTGCCCGTGAGCCTCCCAGCGCACAAGCTTCAATTTCGTTCATATTTTCCAAAGCCTTGAAGATCTTTTCCGCAAGCTCATTCATAAAAATCTCCTCCTATAAATTTGCATCAAGCAAATTCGTTTGCTGACCGTGGCAGCATATCTGCCGACAGATTTTTTCAAATCGGCAGCAAACAACTCATGATGTAATTTTCGGCCATTGCGATCGGTTCCCATACCGCCCCGACAGGCTCATTTATAACCGTTTTCATAGTTGATACTGCCATTTCCGATTCATTTCATAGCTGTTGTAAAAGCCGTGAATTTTATTATACCTTATTTTTGAAAAAATGTCAAGCAAAGCCAAAAATACGAAAGTTATACGGGTCATTAATCAAAAATCCATAATTCGCCCGACAAAAATTTACAAAAATAATCCTGTCAAAGAATATTTTTATTGACAACAGGGCTAAAATTTGGTATAATGCTATTGTTGTGAAAAACATCGGTCGCCGTAAATACGGCACTTTGAAAGGAATGATATATATGTCTGCGAATATCGTTATAGGCACTCAGTGGGGGGACGAGGGCAAGGGAAAAGTCATTGACATTCTTGCCTCACGGGCTGACGTAGTGGTGAGAGCACAGGGCGGCAACAATGCGGGACACACGGTGGCAAGCGGAGGCGAGACCTACAAGCTGCACCTTATTCCCTCGGGCATCCTTTACAAGGACACTCTTTGCCTTATAGGAGCGGGTGTTGTGCTTGACCCCAAGGATCTGCTGGGGGAAATTGACAGCCTTTCCGAAAGGGGTATCTCTTTTGACAACCTGAAGATCGACCCCAGAGCGCACATCATTATGCCCTGGCACATTGCGCTGGACGGGCTTTCGGAAAAGTTCAGAGGCAATAAAGACATAGGCACTACTCACAGAGGTATAGGGCCTACCTATATGGACAAATACGAGCGCAGCGGTCTGCGGTTTTACGACCTTGTGAACCCGGAAATTTTCCGTGAAAAGGCAATGAGCGCAGGTAAGCTGAAGAATGCGATAATCACCAAGGTTTTCGAGGGCGATGCGATCGACCTTGACAGCGTTATCGAGGAATATATCGGCTACGGACAGCGGCTGAAAAAGTATATGGACGATGTTTCCGTGCTGACATATGAGGCGGCAAAGGCGGAGAAAACCATTCTTTTTGAGGGTGCGCAGGCAACGCTGCTGGATATTGATTTCGGCACATATCCTTATGTTACAAGCTCTCACCCGCTTTCGGCAGGAGTATGCACAGGGTCGGGGATAGGACCTACGGTCATCGACAGCATTTACGGCGTGGCAAAGGCGTACACCACAAGAGTGGGCAAAGGGCCTTTCCCCACGGAGCTTTCCGATGAAACGGGGGACTATATCCGAAACAAGGGCGGCGAGTTCGGCACTATCACAGGCAGACCCAGGAGAACGGGCTGGTTTGACGCTGTTATCGTCCGCCATGCGGTAAGGGTAAACGGACTTTCGAGCCTTGTTATCAACAAGCTGGACACATTGGCAGGGCTGCCAAAGCTTAAAGTCTGCGTTGCCTATAAAAAGCCCGACGGCAGCATGATAAAGGATTTTCCGCCCACACTGGAGGGACTGGAGGGTTTGGAGCCCGTATATGAGGAATTTGAGGGCTTTAACGAGGACTTGTCGGGCTGCCGCAGCTTTGAGGAATTGCCCGAGGTTTGCAGGAAATATATAGCACGGCTGGAGGAGCTTTGCGAGTGCCCTGTAAGCATGGTAGGCGTGGGTCCCGACAGGGAGCAGGTCATTGAGAGAAGTAAGTGATCCTAAAGGAGCGAGGCCGCTTGCGGTTACAAGCAAGGTAAAGCACGGCTAAGCAATGAAAAGGCCGTAAAAATAGGCGGCGAGGAATCCTGAGCCGCCGATCAGATAAGAGGTAAGGTGTACCGCACTTTGCCTCTTAAATTTTTCATTCGCCTGTAACAAAAAATCCACTTTTACCTATTGAAGAATTTTTAAAGATATGCTATAATAAGCTTATATGCGCAGCCTTTGAACCGGGCGGCGGTCTGCGCAGGATCGGGGCTGTAGAATTTCAGACTTACTTTGTTTAGGGAAGTGGATATGTATGGCGGATATAAATGACGACAAGCAGCGGCTGATTCAAAAATTCGGCCTTGTGCATGAGGAAAACGGGTGGTATTCGGAAAAGGAAAATTCTCACAAGCATTTGATCTTTAAGGACGCTTTTTTTGAACGGGCGGATATTATCGGGCTGCTGTTCAGGATAAACAAGCTGTGCATGGCAAAGGTAAAGTATTTTCGGCAAAATATTGATAAATACGAGCCTTTGAGATACGATTACAAAAGGGGATTTATTGTCGTGCCCCTGTGGGATGCCGATTTTCTGAGGCATAAGCTTTCGGGATATATCCTTGATTTCCGGTATTTGCAGACTATTACCGTGTATGAGGATTTTGTCCGGTTATGCAGGGAATTGGAGGCTTTTGAGAATCCCGAGGGTCATGAAAAAGGGTAATATTATTTCGGATTTACAGAAAAAAGAAAGGTGATAATGGATATGAAAGCGGAAAGCATTATTTTTGATCTGGACGGCACGCTGTGGGACAGCTCGGAAAATGTTGCCTGCTCATGGAACAGCACTATCGAAGCAAGCAGGCTGCCGGGAGTTTCCGGAGTTAAGCTGAGCGGAGCAGATATAAGGGGGGTTATGGGGCTGACTATGGATGCGATAGCTGCGAAATTTTTTCCGAAGCTGTCTCCCGAGGCGCAAATTGAGCTTATGGAAAGATGTTCGGAAAATGAGAACGATTTTCTGGCGGGCTGCGGCGGCAGACTTTACGAAGGGGAGGAGGAAACGCTGGGAGAGCTTGCAAAATCTCACAGGCTTTTTATTGTAAGCAACTGCCAGCAGGGATATATTGAGACTTATCTGGAGTATTCGGGGTTTGAGCATTATTTCACCGATTACCTTTGCTGGGGGGACACGGGACTTACTAAGGGAGAGACCATAACGGAGCTTATGAAGCGGCGCAGTATTACAAGCGCTGCATATGTGGGGGACACGGCTTCGGATATGCAGGCGGCAAAGGCTGCGGGCATTCCTTTTGTTCACGCTCTTTACGGCTTCGGGCATATTGATGAGGAGGTTGTAAGGGCAGAGAGCATAGGGGATTTGATAGGCATATTTAATGAATAATTGTTTCGGTTCGCCGAAATTTTAGGCGGCGGCATTAATTTTGGGCGAGGGGAATTTTGCGGAATGAGAGCGGGAATGCTCCTGCTTCTTGCCTCTGATACTCTAATAGTTAGGAGCTAAATATTATGAATATATTCAGCAGAAGAGATAAGATAAATTACTATCTGGACATTGCGGACACGGTGCTGGAGAGAAGCACTTGTCTGCGGAGAAAATTCGGGGCGATAATCGTTAAGAATGATGAGATAGTTTCCACCGGGTATGTGGGTGCGCCGAGAGGACGGAAAAACTGTACCGATCTGGGAGTGTGCACCAGAGAAAAACTGGGCATTCCCAAGGGGCAGCGGTATGAGCTGTGCAGGAGCGTTCATGCGGAGGCTAATGCGATCATTTCCGTATCACGGAACAAGGCTATAGGCTCGACTCTTTATCTTGCTTGCCGTGACGGCAAGACGGGGGAGATCGACGGAAATGTTGAGCCCTGCGCTATGTGCAAGCGGCTTATTATAAATGCGGGGATAACCACGGTAATTATCCGCAGCTCCGCCGACAGCTACAGAACAGTGAATGTGCACAGCTGGATAGAGGATGACGATTCGCTGGAGGGGTCGGAGGGGTATTAAGCAGCAGCTGCTGTTCTGTTGTGTTGCTGCGAGTCGGATTTTTCCGTTATTTTGCGGTATGATTTTTTATCGGGCAAACGTTCGAAGATCGTGATTTAATAGGAGTGCTTTATGGATAAAGGGATAATTAACGATGTTGTTGAATTTGTAAGAGATACTTTTAAAGCCGAATACAGCGGGCATGATTATTTTCATACTTTGAGAGTATATAAAATGGCGGAGAGAATTGCGGAACAGGAAAATGCAGACTTGATGACCGTTCGGCTGGCTGCGCTGCTGCATGATGTTGACGACATCAAGCTGTCTCCGGGAACATATGAAAATAAGGACAGAGCGGTCGGCTTTTTGAGAGGGCACGGCGTATCGGAAGAAATGATAAAAAATATATGCAATATTATCGGTGAGGTGTCTTTCAGAGGGACGGATTCCGTTACGCCCTCAACTATTGAGGGCAAGTGTGTGCAGGACGCCGACAGGCTGGACGCTATGGGGGCTGTCGGTATTGCCAGGACTTTTGCATACGGCGGAAGCCATGATCGGATAATTCATGACCCCGAGATCAAACCGACCGTAAACATGGATGCCGAGAAATACCAAGGTCATATTTCCACGTCTGTCAACCATTTTTATGAAAAGCTGTTTCTGCTGGGGGACATGATGAATACGGACACGGCAAAAAAGATCGCCGAACAGCGCGAGGATTATATGAGAAATTTCATTTCGGAATTTTTGGATGAATGGGACGGGATACGGTAAATGAACGGAGGAAGATAAAAAATGGCGGCTCGGTTTATTTTGGCAGATGAGAATGGGGCAAGGATAATATCGGAGCTTCGTCACGAGATATGGGATACGACCTATCGGGGCATATATTCCGATGAAAGAATTGACGGTTACGATTATGAAGAACACAGGCAGCGCGATCTGAAGCGTATACGGGACAGTTCCTATCATATATATCTGATTTTTGACGGTGATGATCCGATCGGTTATTTGGGGTTTATGTCCACGGAGACCGTTTATATCCAATCGCTTTATATAAAACGGGAATATCAGCGTAGGGGGATAGGGAAACAGGCGTTTGAGCTGATAAGAGAGTTTTGCAGCGCACATGGGTTTGACAAATTTACCTGCAACTGCAATTCGCACAATTACCCGGCACAGGATTTTTACCGTTCTATGGGAGGTACTGTGATAAAGCGAAATGAGGGACATGATGACAAATATGACGACCAGATCACATTTGAATTTTGTGTTTGAGTAAATGGGGTCATTATGCGGAAAAATTTGATATGAGAGGGACGATGAGAAAAATTAAAATTAGATTAAAATTTGCACAATGCTATTGACAAATGCGAAATTTTATGGTATACTATAACTTAGCGGTGGGAATTAAAAAGGGGCAAACCGAAAATCCGATAATTATGTACAAAGGAGAATGATTATGAATTTGGAATGGGATATGAGTCTTTTAAAATGGACAAGAGCGCCCGAAAAATATGTTGTTGACGACAAGAGGATAGAAATTATCACTCAGCCTCACACCGACCTTTGGCAGAGAACCTATTACTGCTTCCGCAATGATAATGCTCCGCTGCTGCAGCTGGAAACAAGTGAAAAATATTTTTCCTTTTCGGTAAGAACAGCGTTTGAAAGTAAACGCCGTTACGATCAATGTGGCATTGTTATGTATATAGACAGTGAAAACTGGCTGAAAGCCTCGATGGAGTATGAAAATGAGAAGATACAGCGATTGGGCACTGTGGTAACAAATAACGGCTATTCGGACTGGTCTTCAACGGATGTTGACGCTTCGATCAGGTCTATGTGGTTTCGGCTCAGCCGCAGGGGCAATGATTTTTGTGTGGAAAATTCGGCAGACGGTTTGAATTACAGTCAGATGCGCATTTGCCATATGTTCAATGCTGTTGATGTCATTCCGTTCGGAATTTATGCTTGCAGTTCGGAGGATTCTTCATTTAAGGCAATTTTTACCGATATGGAAATTTCCGAGTGCAAATGGCTTGCACATGACGGTCAGCAGCCCGATGAGGAGAATTAAATGTCTATCTTCAATTAGGGTGCAGACATTTTGGCAGTTACTGTCTGTATCTTGACCGAAAATACGGATGTATGATAAAATAATACTAATCTATCATTGGATTATGAACAGTCTTTCGCCGCAAAACCGCATATATCAAAGCTTTTGCAGCGATTTCATGTCCGTAATTCTAATGGAGATCGGTTTAAATTAAATCAGAGTTTTGCGTGCATATTAAATTTAAAAAAACGCTTCAATCAAACACGGTGCATAGCGGCAGCAATATGCCGCAAATTAATGAGATACAGACAAGCGGATCAAGATTCAAAGCATTCTGCTTCCTAATTTTTGATCTCTTGCCTCCGAAAAGGAGATATTAAATGAATCAACCTATTGAGATAGCACAGGAAATCGAGCCTGTAAAAGTTATACTGGTGACGGCGGACACGGGGGAGTTTGACGCAGAGGTTTCCGTGAAGGAGCTTGAAGAGCTGGCAAGGACGGCGGGGGCTGTGACGGTTGGGGTAGTTATTCAGAAGCGGCCCGCGCCCGATTCGGCGACGTTTATCGGCTCGGGGCGTTTGCGTGAGCTGGTTTCGGAGATCGAAGCCACGGGGGCGGAGCTGCTTATTTTCGACTGCGAGCTTACTGCCAATCAGACAAGGAATATTGAGGAGATAACCGATATTCGGGTCATTGACAGGACTACGCGGATACTGGATATTTTTGCGGCAAGGGCGGTTTCTCAGGC
>CAMWIR010000053.1 GCA_947174365.1 uncultured Ruminococcus sp.
GCATACGCTCCCGCAGCAAAGGAAATTCCTCCCAATCCCAAAAGAATTATCCCGAAGATCACAGTCAAGACAGGCAGACTTTTCCCGAAATAAGCGGAAAACACTTCCTTGACTTCTCCCCCCTGCCTGTATATCCCCGCAAGCCTTACGCCATAAACTATCGACTTCACCCCGCCGTAAACTGCCGCCCCCAGCATAACAGCAAGCCCCAGAAGATATACCCCCAGCACAGCGGCAGCGTTTCTCAGTCCCTCGCTGCCTATCAGGCTCACATTTCCGCCTATCATATCGGCAGCATTAATCACACATACGCCAACAATAAACCAAATCATCACAATGCGAATAGTATTCTTTTCGCTCTTTTTTTCACCGTCCGTAACCCTCAGACCCCCTTTCATTCGCCAAAGCAGCAAGCCCGCTTTAAACTAAACCACTTCCTCCACCTCGTAGCATTTCAGATTCCCTCTGAAATACTCGTGTACCGCCCTCTCGGCAAAATCCTCGAAATTAACCCTTATGCAGTAGCTGTTGTCCTCACAGACAGGCAGCTGCAAATTGGACATATTCCCTAAATATTTCGTTTTTTCCGCCTGATCGTTCCCCTCGATAAATACCGCAAATCGGGCGTAATCATATCTGAAATAGCTGTCCGCCCCGTCGTCCGACTTCCACTCTATCTTTGCCTTTACAAAGGGCATTCCCTCGCTCTCGCCCTTTTTCTTCGGGTCCGGATCATACCCGTCGTTGAAAAGCTTCACAAACCCCGTCACATAATTCCCCTGCATCTTCTCAAAAATAAGGATAACATACCCGCCCTCGTAAATGATAGGCTCGGAATATTTGAGCTTTAGCGCCCGGCATTTCCCTCTGTATTTAAAGGCAATGGCGTCCCCCTTTGTCCACGGGTTTTCAAAGGGCTGTGCGCGTTCTATCTTTCTCGGCTCGGGCTGCGGCTCGTCAAGGCTCTTCATAAGCTGACTCACTGCTTTTTTGAATTTCATTTTCCCGAAAGGATTGCCCCTGTATTCACGGACAACATTCTCCGCCGCAGCGTCCGCCTTTGCCCTGAAGTTCACCGTAAGCCTGCCGAAGCGGTGCATGGCCTGAGCAAGACCCAGCACCAGAAAGTCATACCGCCCCGCACTTATATCGTCCTCCCGCCTTGCAAAAAACAGCTTCACTGCCTCATCGTCATTAGCGCTGTATTTCAGGCACTTGCCGTAATCCGCTCTTATGTCCGCAGCATAAGTGCCCTCCAGAAATCTCTCATCATTAACAGCCATATCCGTCGGCCTCCTTTATACTGTTTATTATTCCCCCGCCAATTACCCTTTCGCCGCTGTACAGTGCACAGGTCTGCCCCGCCGCAGGATTTTTCACAGGCTCGTCAAATTCTACCCTGTATATCCCCCGTCCATCGGGCGGATATATTACCGCAGACTGCTCTGCCGAATTATACCGTATCTTTCCCGAAACAGCCATAGGCTCCGTCAGATTCTCCCCAGAGATCATATTAAATTCCCTGAGATAAACGCTTTTTGCCGTCAGCGCCCGGGGCGAAAGGGTCACAGTATTGTCACGGGGATTTTTCCCCGTTACATAAACGGGCTGTCCAAAAGCCGCTCCCAAGCCCTTTCGCTGTCCAATAGTATATTTTATGTAACCCGAATGTCTGCCCATTACCTCGCCCTCCTCGGAGATGAAATCCCCCTCACGAGAACTGTACCCCGAAACTCTCTCTATAAATCCCGCATAATCCCCCGTGGGCACAAAGCATATATCCTGACTGTCAGGCTTTCGTGAATTTATCAAACCGTTTTCCTCGGCGATCTCCCGTATCCGGGACTTCTCCGTTCCCCAAAGGGGAAAGATCGTATGCGCCAGCTGATACTGTGTCATAAAGCAAAGCACATATGTCTGATCCTTTTTTTTGTCCGCAGGGCGGATAAGCTGCCATTTCCCGTCCGCCTGTCTTACTTCGGCGTAATGTCCCGTGGCAATAAAGTCAAATCCCAGCAGCTCCGCCTGCCGGAGCATCATATCAAATTTAATATGCCTGTTGCATTCAACACAGGGGTTTGGTATCTCCCCTTTTATGTAGCTTTCTGCAAAGGGTCTCATTACCTTTTCACGGAAACGATCTGTAAAATTAAGGGTAATATGATCTATCCCTATCTTTCTGCAAACGCTTGCAGCGTCACTTACATCATCAAGTGAGCAGCAGCCCCTTTCGGGACTTTCGCCAATATCTCCGTTATCATAAAGCCGCAGCGTGCAGCCCGTTACCTCATAGCCCTGATTTTTCAGCATAAGCGCCGCCACCGAGCTGTCCACTCCGCCGCTCATGCCTAAAAGAACCTTTTTTCCCATCACCGCTTCCTCCCTTTCATAAAAAAGGGTATCACGCTGACAATAAGCGCAGGAATAGGACTTCTCAGAAATCTGTTAAGCAAATAAAGCTTCTCCCAGCCGGAAAAAATATTAAAGGAGCTTATAAACAGCGCTATTACCGTAACCGCTCCCCCGCGCAGCAGAAACTGTGTTCGCAGTCTTGTCCTGTAGGGCACGAAAAGTATCCGCAGAAGTCTGTGCTCTCTGCCTTCTATCCCCGCGAAAAATTTACCCAGTCCCAAACACAGAAAAAACCACATGATCCCCGTCAGTATATGCACAGCCGCCAGCTGAACATATCCAAACCTCAGTCCCCACATGATCTTCGGAAATACCCCCCACCAGAATATCCCCATCAGCGCTGTAGGCAGAATATCCCACAGATAAAAGACCTTGCCCCCGAAGCGGAAGAATTTCAGCGGAAAATTCGCAAACACCAGCGTGCCGCATTCAGTGACATTTTTTATAAGCGTTACTTTTTTTTCGCTGCCGTCCTCACAGACCTTGGTATATTCCTGCCGCCTTGAACCGTCCGTTTCAAATTCGGCATTGCTCTTTTCAAAGCCGTCAAGGCTTATATCCAGAAGCCTCTCCGCCTCAAAGAAACGTTCCGCCCCTGCCATTTCCGATATTTTATAGCCAAACTCAGGCATATGCAGCTTCACCCTTTTCCTTTGAAATTATTTTTAAACATTCCTCAAACCCCCGTGCCCTTATGCTGCAAATCCCCCGCAGCTTTTCAAAATCATCGAAATGCCCGCTGTCCATTCCCACCGTGTAAAAGCCGTTTTCGTAAGCGGTTTTCGCCGCATGGGGGGAATCCTCGAATACCGCCGTTTCCTCGGGGGAAGTCCCAAGTCTCCTTGCACATTCGTAAAATATATCCGGTCTTTCCTTTCCCGACCCCACCTCGTCGGAGGTTATCAGAAATTCGAGGAATTCCCAAAAGCCGTTGTTTTCCAGAACTCCCTCCGCCAGATCCCTTTTGTTTGACGTAGCGGCGCACATTTTTATCCCCCTTTTGCGGCATTCCTCCGCAAATTCCAAAGCATGGGGCATAAGTCTGACCTCGTAAAAATATTTTTCACGGACTATCTCCGTTATCTCCGCCCCTATCTCATCAACGCTTTCGGGCAGCGAAAATTTTTCCTTTAAATACTCGCAGGCAGACGTGAAATGCAAGCTCCGCATCGCCTCGGAAAATTCTCTGCTGTAAGGTATCCCCCGCCTTTGAAGCAGTATCACATCCGACTCCGCCCATACCCCCATGCTGTCAGCCAAAGTGCCGTCTATATCAAAAATTATGCCCTTGATATTTTCCAAACCTCTCCACCGCCTTTTCAGAAATTTCCCCGAAAAATGCCGACCTAATCTATCACCGTATATGTAAGCTCCTCCCATTTGAGCCTTACTCCGATATCAGTTTCCTCGGGCAAAAGCGCCATTGCAATAAAAAGCTCATTTCCCTCGTCATCTTTGAGAGTGGCATATTCCCCCTCTATCTTTGCCACCGTGTAAAATTTTGTTTCCATTCTCATTCCTCCTCGCAAAGCTCCACCCATTCGTCCGTAAGTTCACCCGACTGCCTTTTAAGCTCTTCATATTCGGCGCACTTTTCATTCATCAGTTTGAAATCCGCTGTCACTTCCGGAGATATCATCTCGGCGGAAACCACCTCCATGCGCTTTTCAAGCTCATCAATAAGCCGCTCCAGCTCCTTTATCCTGTTACGCCGCTGTGCCGCCGCAGCCCGCTGCTCCTTTGAACGGTAGGTGTTCTCCTTTTTTTCTTCACGTTCCTCACGCTCTTTTTCCTGCTTTACCGCCATTTTTGCAGCCTCTGCCGCCTCCGCGCGGGACTTTTTCTTCTCCAGATACCCCTCAAAGCCTCCGTCAAATTCCTCCACACTCCCGGGGGTTATCTCGAAAATTCTCCCACAGACCCTTTTAAGCAGATATCTGTCATGGGAAACCAGGATAACAGTCCCCGTGTATGCGTCCAGAGCCTCCTCCAGTACCTCCTTGGCGTCAATGTCCAAGTGGTTCGTAGGCTCGTCCATTATCAGCACATTTCCCCGCTCCAGCATCATCACCGCAAAGCTGAGCTTAGCCCGCTCGCCGCCGCTTATTACCCCTACTTTTTTGAAAACATTCTCCCCCGTCAGCAGCACCAGCCCCAAAAGGCTTCTCACCTGCTGCTCGGTAAAGCCCGGACGGCGGTCGTGTATCTCGTCAATGACCCTCTTGTTAAAATCCAGCAATGAGCTTTCCTGATCGAAATATGCTATCTTGATATTTTTGTTCCATTCTATCCTGCCGCCCCCTCCGGGCAGCTTTTTCTGAATGATCTTCAGCAGCGTGGATTTCCCCGTGCCGTTAGCCCCCACAATGCCTATCTTATCCCCCCGCCTTACCGTAAAGGAAACATTCTCCGCCAGCACCTTTTCTCCCGGCGCAATGCAAACGTCCTTTACCGTCAGTACCTCCTCGGGAGGCTCATAATCATATTCAAAGCGGATCTTCGCCTTTTTCTCGTATGTGACGGGCTTTTCCAGTATCTCCATGCTCTCCAGCTTTTTCACCCTGCTTTTTGCCATAGCGGATGTGGTCGCCCGAACAATGTTCCTGTCCACAAAATCCTGTAACTTCGCAATTTCCTCCTGCTGCGCCTCATACTCCTTTATCCGCCGCTCCAGATCGGCAGCCTTCAGCTCGGTGAATTTGCTGTAATTCCCTTTCCACCGCCTGAGCTTCGTCCGCTCTATATCGCATATGGAGGTGCACAGCTTATCCAGAAAATATCTGTCATGAGAAACTATCAGCAGCGCACCCTCGTATCCCTGCAAATAGTCCTCCAGCCACATTATCGTCTCAAAATCCAGATGGTTCGTCGGCTCGTCCAGTATGAGCAGAGACGGACTTTCCAGCAGCAGCTTGCACATGGCAAGACGGGTCTTTTCACCTCCGCTGAGCGTTGAAATGACCCTGTCGTAATACTCCGCCCCAAAGCCCATGCCGCTCAGTACCGTTTTTATCTTAACGTCAATAAGATAGCCGTCATTCCCCTCAAACCAGGCGGTCAGGCGATCGTACTCGGCGCTTATCTCCCTGAATTTCCCCTCATCCTCATGAATTTCCGGGCGGGACATTTCCTTTTCCAGCTCCCGCAAACGCTCCTGCGCTTCAAGCTGCGCAGAAAAAACCGACCGCATTTCCTCCATTACTTCCGACTGCCTGTCCAGCCCCGAATTCTGCTCCAGATAGCCTATAGTGGCGCTTTTTGTAACCGCCAGCCTCGGAATATCGGGTTCGGGCTGACTCTCGTATTCCTCCCTGCCCGTAATTATTTTAAGCAAAGTGGATTTTCCGCAGCCGTTAAGCCCCACAAGCCCTACCCTGTCGCTGTCCTCAATTGTCAGAGACACATTGTCCAGTACGGTTTTGCCATTGTATATTTTAGAAACATTTTCCATTGATAATATCATAAATTATTCCTCAATAAATTAATATTTTGTTAATATTTTGCCGTTTACACTCATACATTATTATTCTATCACATTTCAAAAAAAATTTCAACAGTTATGTGAATAATTTTCTCAAAATCAAGAAAAAAATCAGCTGAAATCAACATCTCTAAAGCTTCGGGAAAACTTTTATTTTGGGGGATCTACGTCCTTTCGGGAAAAAATACCCGATAGAATAAACACGTGCCAAAATAATATTCACAAAAAATTTACATTCCGCCATACCCTGCCCGACCACTTTTCAACAAAAGCTCCGCTGCATTGCAAAATCAAACATTTCTTGCTAAAATAAATATATCACACATCTCCTAATTTGTCAATAGCTTTACGCAACAATTTGTACGTATTCAGCAAATTTGTAAACCTGCGCAATTCCCAGCGTCAAACTTATGCAGCTTGCATTAAGCAAGGCGATTCTTCTAATAAAAGTTAAAGAAACCGTTAAATATAACGCCCAAAAAAACCGCTGTAAATTTTCAAAAAAATATTGCAACTTTTCCCAAAATATAGTATAATGGAAATAATACCAAGATCAAATTCGGAGGCAAGGGCAGAAAGCTGCCTCAGAAAACTGCCTCAAAACTCTGTTTCACAAAGGATAACAGCATATGAAAATATACTTCACCCGCCACGGCGAAACCGAATGGAACAGCCGCAATATCATCTGCGGCGTTACCGATATCGACCTGTCCCCCAACGGCGAAAAGCAAGCGGAAGCGCTTGGAAAGCGCATAAACTTGGAACGCCCCCAAATCGCCCGTATAATAACCTCTCCCATGAAAAGGGCAATGCATACCTCGGAAATTATTTCGGGGATAACGGGGATTCCCGTCACCGACACCGAAAACGCCCTGCGGGAATGGGATTACGGTACTTACGAGGGCAAGCCCCGTGATGTGCCCGGCTTTAAGGAAAACAAGGTCGAATTCGGCTGCCGTATGCCGGGAGGCGAATCGGTTTTTGACGTGGTAAACAGGGTCTACGGCTTTCTTGATGAATGTCCCGAAAGGTACAGCGGCGAAAATATCCTGCTTGTCTGCCACGGAGGGGTGTGCAGGGTCATAGAGACCTATTACAGAGATATAACCCGAAAGGAATTTTCCGAATTTTTCATGGGCAACTGCGAATTGAGGGACTTTTGCGTTTAACAAGCTAAAAACCTATTGCTAAGGCACTTTATTCAAAATTCATAAAAAGGAGCTAGAAAAAAATGAAACAATCATTAAACGGCACATGGAGGCTTTTCCCTGCGGACAGCTCGGGGCGTTACGATATTCCGGCAGAAGTTCCCGGAACGCTCTGCGGCGCAATGATAAAAGAAAAAATGCTTGACAATCCCTACTATCGGGAAAATGAGCTTACCGCCACCGAAATAAGCCGTGAAAGCTGCGTTTTTGACCGCCGCTTTGACCTTGACGAAGAACTCATAGGCTCGGATAAGATACTGCTGAAATTCTACGGTATCGACACCCTTTCCGAAGTTATTTTAAACGGCATTCCCGTGGGCAACACCGACAATATGCACCGTGAATATGTCTTTGACGTTACCGATATTGTCCGCCCATCAGGCAACCGCCTTATGGTGGCTATAATGTCCCCCACTCTGTTCATTGAGGAGCGGAACGCTTCCGATCCCCTCTGGGGCGTGTTCTCCACCATGGCAGGCTATCCCCATATCCGCAAGGCTCATTATATGTTCGGCTGGGACTGGGGTCCCAAGCTCCCCGATATGGGAATATGGCGTGATGTGGAGCTTATCGGCGTTAGGGGTGGGCTTATCGACAGCCTCTATGCTGTGCAGGATCACAGCAAAATTTCCGAGGGGATAGTGAATATCGACCTTGAGATCGTCCTGTCGGACATTTCCGATAAGAAGCTCAAAGTAAACGTTATACTTACCGACCCCGACGGCAACGCTGCAATTGTCACCAAAAGCTTCGCAAATGAGGAAAAGAAAAAGCACGTTTCCCTTAAAATAGAAAACCCCCGTCTGTGGTATCCGAGGGGCTACGGCGAACAGCCTCTTTACAATATCAAAGCAGTGCTTATAAACGAAGACACCGAGGAAGAATGCCACAGCTGCGAGATAAACATCGGCCTTAGAACGGTGAGCATTTCCCGTGAATCTCTTGAATCTATGGGCGAGTCTGGAGAGGAATTCGCTTTTACCGTCAACGGACTGAAAATATTTGCCATGGGCGCAAACTATGTTCCCGAAAATCAGCTTATCGGAAAACACAGCAGGAACAAAACCGAAAAGCTATTGAAGCAGTGCTGCCTTGCAAACTTCAATATGATAAGGGTATGGGGCGGAGGCTTCTATCCCGACGATTATTTCTACGATCTTTGCGATCAAATGGGTTTGCTGGTATGGCAGGACTTTATGTTTGCCTGCTCGGTCTACAAGGCGGACAGGGATTTCTGCGAAACGGTAAAGCGTGAAGTGATCGACAATGTAAAGCGGATAAGGAACCACCCCTGCCTTGCCCTTTGGTGCGGCAACAACGAAATAGAGTCCATGTGGCAGTACTGGGGCATAGACGCACCCCCCGAATACAAAAAGGACTATCTGAGGCTTTTCGAGGTGCTTATCCCGAAAGTGCTTCATTTCTACGACCCCGTTACATTCTACTGGCCGTCCTCCCCCTCCTCGGGAGGCAGCTTTGCCGACAGCGGCAGTCTGGAAAAAGGCGATGCTCATTACTGGGCTGTATGGCATGACCTGAAGCCCTTTGAGGAATACTACAATTACAAATTCCGCTTCTGCTCCGAATTCGGCTTTGAGTCACTGCCCTCTATGAAAACTATACGCACCTTTGCGGAAAAGGGCGACCTTAACCTTTGCAGCCCCGTAATGGAGCTTCATCAGAAGTGCGAACGGGGCACGGAAAAGATTATGTATTACCTTGCCCAGATGTGTCACTATCCCTACAGCTTTGAAGGACTGATTTATGCCACCCAGCTGGTGCAGGCGGATGCTGTGCGGCTCAATGTAGAGAATATGCGCCGTAACAGAGGGGTGTGCATGGGCTCGCTCTACTGGCAGGTGAACGACTCTAACCCTGTTATCTCCTGGTCGTCCATTGACTTTTTCCACCGTTGGAAAGCCCTGCACTACAAGGCTAAGCACTTCTATGCTCCCGCGCTCCTTTCCTGTGACGGGCAAAACCCCGACGAGCTGAGGTTCAATATCTCCTCTGAGCGTACCGATGAATTTACGGGAAGCATACGCTGGCGCAGCCGTGACGCTTACGGAAAGGTACTTGCTCAAGGGTCGGAGGATATCACCGTGCCTCCCCTGTCGGCTGCCTTTTACATGACCCTTACCCCCGAGGACACCAAAATATCCCCCGATATGCGGGACAAGGCTTATATCGAATATTCACTCATAGAAAAGGGCATTCGCCTGAGCGGAGGCACTTATATGTTCTGCGTGCCCAAAAAATTCCGCTTTAAAAATCCAAAGCTGTCCTTTACCGTATTTGAGGCAGGAAACAAGTTCAAGATAGAGACCGCTTCGGACGCCTTTGCCAAGGGAGTTTTCCTTGACCTTAAGGACGGTGACTGCCTGTTCTCGGATAACTGGTTCGATCTTCACGGGGAAACGAAAAATATCTATGTCAGCAAGGCAAATCTTCCCGCAGGAATGACCAAGGACGAGTTCGCCGAAAATCTTACAATGGTTTCATATTTTGAGGCTTTGGGGCTTTATGATGAGGATGAAAAGGATGATTTTGAGATAAATGCCGAAATAAGCTGACAGAAGCAAGAGTTTATAAAGAAAACTCAAAAATTAGAAGCAGAAAGCAAGGAGCAGACACGCTGCAAGGTCTCAATTTATTTACAATAAGCGAAAGGAACATTCCAATGGAAACCGAGAAAGATATAAACGCCCTTAAAGAGCGATTCATAGCCATTTACAAGGAAAACATCAAGCGGGATGGAGCAGACAAGCTGCTGGATTATCTTATGAGCAGCAAAAGCGATTTTTTCACCGCACCCGCCAGCACCCGCTATCACGGCTCATATGCGGGAGGGCTTCTGGAACACAGCCTTAATGTATATGACTGCCTTGCGGATTATCTTGCCCGCCCCCGCGTCAAGGAGCTTTACAGGCTTTCGGCGGACAATGAGACCGCTGCGGTCATTTCCCTGCTCCACGACATATGCAAGGTGAACTTTTATAAGACCGATTACCGCAATGCCAAAAACGAGCAAGGCGTATGGGAGAAAGTCCCCTATTACGCCATTGAAGATCAGCTTCCCTACGGTCACGGAGAAAAGTCGGTGTACATAATAACGGGATTTATGCGGCTTTCCCGTGAGGAGGCCTTTGCCATACGCTTTCATATGGGCTTTTCGGGAACGGAGGATATCAATCTTGTAGGCAGGGCTTTTGAGAAATTCCCCCTTGCCTATGCCCTCCATGCTGCGGATATGGAAGCAAGCTATTTTCTTGAAAGGTAATTTTTATGCGCTTCACTCCAAAACACACCCTTGCAGCCTGCTACACGGGATATATCACCCAAGCGGCGGTGAATAACCTTGCTCCCCTTTTGTTTACGGCTTTCTGCCGTGATTTTGAAATTACTCTGGAGCAGATATCCGCCCTTATCGGCTTTAACTTTGTGACGCAGTTGACCGTGGACGCCCTTTCTGTGAAATTCCTTGATAAGATCGGCATGAAAGGTGCGGCGGTTCTGGCGCACGTTTTTGCGGCAGCGGGCTTTGTGCTTATGGGACTTCTCCCATTTGTCATGCAGCCCTTTGCGGGGCTTGCTCTTGCAATGGCAGTCTGCGCTGTGGGAGGCGGACTTACGGAGATAGTCATAAGCCCCATTGTGGAGGCGCTCCCCGGAGATGAAAAGGCCTCCGCCATGAGCCTGCTGCATTCCTTTTACTGTTGGGGACAAGTGGGGGTAGTGGCATTGTCCACCCTTTATTTTGTCACCGCAGGCACCGAAAACTGGCGGTGGCTGCCCATGCTTTGGGCAATAATTCCATTCTGCAATATTTTCCTGTTCCTTAAAGTCCCCGTTTACAGCCTTACCGAAGAGGGAGAAAGCCCCATGAGCATTAAAGAGCTTATGGGAAGTTCCTTTTTTATAAAGCTTATTCTGCTGATGATCTGTGCGGGAGCAAGCGAGCTTGCCATGAGCCAGTGGTCGTCGCTTTTTGCGGAATCTGGGCTTGGAGTGTCAAAAACCGCAGGAGACTTGCTCGGTCCCTGCGGCTTTGCGGTGCTTATGGGTCTTGCCAGACTTTTTTACGGCGTAATGGGCAGCAATATCCCCCCGGAAAAGGCTATACGCTTCAGCTGCTGCCTTTGCATAATCAGCTATCTTACTGCCGCATTCGCCCCTCACCCCATAATAAACCTCATGGGCTGCGCTTTCTGCGGGCTTTCGGTGGGCGTGCTCTGGCCCGGGACCTTTTCCGTGGCTGCACGGGAATTCCCAAAGGGCGGAGGAGGAATGTTCGCCCTGCTGGCGCTGGCGGGCGATCTGGGCTGCTTCTCGGGTCCATGGCTTGTGGGAATAGTAAGCGGCGCTTCGGGCGAGCTTAAAACGGGCATTCTTGCAGCAATAATTTTTCCCGCAGCTATGCTGATCGCCTCGGGAAAGGGCAAGGTCAAATCCCCTGCGGCATAAACTCATACTAATTTGCATCTGCTCTCCCGGCATTTATTCTTGCCTCCTGCTTCCTGCCTCTGGACAGAGTATTCACAGCTTTTGGGACACAAACAGTATCAGATATCCTTATCCGAATAATAATCCAGCAGCAGCCGCACCATTCTGCCGTAGCTTTTCTTGCCGTCGGTAACGCCGTTTGCCTTTAATGTTGTCTCCATTGCCTTTTCCGAAACAGCGCTGACGGTCTCGGTGGGAATGACCGCCTTTTCCTCGATTTTTTTCTTTACCTCCACCGAAACGAAAATGTTGTCATCATAGACCCGGGGCGCTATCAGCCGTCTGAGTCTTGTTGCCTCCTCGGGAGCGGCATTTTTCGACACCTCGGAGAAAAGGTAGTTCATAGCCGATAAATATCCGCTGTACCTCACCTCGGGGCTGTCCGATTCCATGCAGGCGCGGTAAGCTATAAAGCAAGCTTCATCCTCCCTTATAAAGCCCTTGACATGACTAAGTTCATGCATTACCGTACAGGGAACTCTGGCCGGGGCAAGATTGGCATTATAATTTGCCTCCAGGCTGAATGGAAAATATATCCCCTGAAGATCAAGCTGGGTCATAAACCCCGAAAACATTATCTTCTTAGGATTGGGATAGATGCCTGCAAGCTGGGGGTATTCCTCACTTAAACGGTTCATGGAGATTTCCGCAAGCTCTCCCATATTGTCGGGAACTATCATTTTCCCCTCATCATCTCTTTCGACCTGTTCCGAAAGCTCATTTACGTTTTCTATGACCATTTCGCAAAGAACGATCACATCCTCCACAGGATATCTGCCGTCGCCGCCGCAAAGGTAACGTTCGGAAAATTCGGTGGTGTGGTAAAGGGTAAAACAGTTAAGAGTTTCGGTGACAAAAATAAAGATCAGCACCCATGCGTAAAAGATCCCCCCTCTCTTTGCCATGCGCTTGCTTTTTTTCACTGCTGCGGCAATGAAGATAACAGGGGCTGCAATAAGCAGAACGATCCCCAGGATTATCATTACTTCCCCTGCCGAAAATGGCAGTATCCCCGTGACCGCCGATATGACCGAGGCTGTCGGCGAATATATGTACATAGCGTAAAAATCGGTAATATCGGTGCTCAGCCATGAAATTATGTTGGCAATTATCATAAGTACAACAGTTATTCCCATGGCAAGCAGATTGGCGCTCTTCCTTATTTTTTTCCCTTTGACGGTTTCTTCCCTTACCGGTGCGGCGATCGGCATTTTCACATCTTCCTAACATTTATTAAATTTCAGCCATTTAAAAGGCGGCTTTGCAAGGAGCGTTTTATAAAAACAGATATATTTCAAAAGCGGAGGGCAGCAATATGCTGAAAAATATGCCAAAATTCTATGATGTACACAGGGAAAAATTCCCGGAAAAATACGCAAAATGGGAAAGCTTCTTCAGAAAAGCTCCCGGACGTATAAAGAAGCTGAAAATTTTCGGAAAGCTGTCCACAGGTGCGGTTTACATTGCCTATGTTCTGCTGACAGCTTATGTTATATTGTCTGACATAAGCCTCCTGCTGCGGACAGTTATCGTCCCCGGGGCGATCTTCACCGTCACAACTCTTGTGCGTAAAGGGATAAACGCCCCACGCCCCTATGAATACAGCGACTCTCCGATTACCCCCTTAGTGCCCAAATCCACCGGGGGAAATTCCTGCCCCAGCCGTCACACAGCCTGCGCATTCGCCATAGCACTGGCAGCACTGTATGTGAACATCCCCGCAGGGATCGTTCTTACAATATTGGCTGCGCTTATCGGCATATCCCGCCCGATAATGGGTGTTCATTATCCTTTTGACGTTGCATTTGGGGCGGCAATTGCCCTTGTTATCGGGATCATCGGGTTTTGGATAATTCCGTAAAAAGCTATTCTCTTAAAATAAAAATGGGTATGGGCGGGCAGTTGGGTCTGTTTGAAAATTCGGCGGTTATTACCGTAAATTCGCCGCTGTCAACAGTTTTCACAAATTCCAGCAGAGCGTTTTTTTCTTCAAAGCCCGTATCCCTGCCGTAATAAAGTATCATGGAAATAAGCCCGCCCGGTTTTATCAGGGTAAGGGCTTTTTTTACGGCGGAAATGCTGCTGCGGGTCTCGGTATGTACGGTATGATCTCCCCCGGGCAGCCAGCCGAAGTTAAAGGTAATACAGGAGACCGTGCCCGCCTCGGCATATCTGTCCATATACTCGTGACTTTCAAGATGAACCTCCGTCCTTTTGTCAAGCCCCTTTTCACGCAGCAAGGCAAGAGTATTCTCCACTGCCTGCTGCTGTATATCAAAAGCGATAACAAGCCCCGTGTCCCCCGCAAGTTCCGCTAAAAATGCTGTGTCATTGCCGTTTCCCGCGGTGGCGTCAATACACAGATCGCCCTCCCTCACTTTTTCGGCTATGACTGCCTTTGCTATCTCCAAGGCGCTGAATTTTTTCCGCATATTTTTACTGCCCCTTTTCTTTGAGATCTATTTGCTGCTTCCATAATTATATCATATATTTTCCAACATTGCAACAGGAAATTTAATGCAAAAAAGCTTCCCCCGGGCAGGAGAACCCAAGGGAAGCTCTACGTTTTTATTTATCTTTTTCCGTTTTGTTGTTATCTTTATCTTTTGTTACGGGGATATCCCCGGAAACATATCAGCTGATCTGATTGGTGCTTACACCCTTAAGCCCTTGATTGAGCTTATCCTGATCGTAGTTCTGAGGCAGCAGCATATAAACCGTACCGTAGGTAGGATAGGTTATAGGCTGGATTATGTCGGTCTCAGCTCTCTTGGGAGGCTGAGTGGAGTACATGGTGTAATACTCGTAAATGCCTGTGTCCTTCATAATAGCGTCATTTCTCTTTATGGCATTGCAGTTTGCGGGAACGAGCATATACTTCAGTACGCCTGTGCTGGGATTGTAGAAGGATTCAACCACATCCGTTGCGTCGATCTTTGCAGGTCTTACCGTGGTAACGGTGTAGTAGTTGGACGTCTGGGTAGCCATATCCTTGTTCTTGATCTCGGTAACATATACGGAATCGTAGCCGTTGGGGAGAAGGATGTATCTTGTGGTTACCTTGGAGTCAACTACCTTTGTCCAGCTGTCAACATAATCAAGAGATGTTCTCTTTGTAGGCTGGGTATTGTAGATAGCATAGTAATCGTACATACCGGTATAAGCTGCCACTACATCATTGTATCTTGCCTCGTCGTAATTCTCGGGAACAAGTACATAATAAGTAACATATGCGTTGTTTACAATAGTGTTGAAGCTGAGGATCTTGTCGGTGCTTGCCTTCTGTGTAGGCTGTGTGAGGGAAGCTGCATAATAGCCTCCGGAGGCAGAACCGGAATCGGCTGCGATAATTCTTTCAAGCCTTGCAGTGTCATAGTTTGCAGGAAGAAGAATATATCTGGTCTGGGATCTGTAGTTTACGGTAGAAAGCCAGGACTGAACCTGATCGTCGGGACGGTATCTGCCGGAAGAAGGATCAACATTATAAACAGTCCAGTACTGGAACAGCTTTGTATAAGACGCTACAGCAGTGTTGAGAGAAGGTGCGTCATAGTTTGCGGGAACAAGAACATATCTTGTTACCTCTGTGTTGCTTACAACAGCCTTGAAGTTCTCTATTTTGTCGGTGGTTGCGATCTTTGCCGCAGGGGATTCCTCGTAAACGGTGTAGTACTCGTAGGTGTTGGCGTCCTTGGCAATGGCAGTGTTTACCTTAGCCATATCATAGCCTTGAGGCACGAGCATATACTTATATCTGTTGGTTTTCTTGTCGACCCACTGATAGATCTGATCGCCGTATGCCATCTTGTTCATAATAACATCGGAAACCATATAGTAAGCTGAGCCGGAAATCGTTATGGGAATGGTTTTCTTTACCGAGGGATCGTCCTTATGAGTTATCACAAGGTTTGTAGAGCCTGCTTTAAGGCCTGTAATGGTAAGAGTGCAGTAGAGGTTGTTCCATGTGCCCTCCTGTACCTTTGCCACAGTAGAGTCGGAGAATGAATAGTTAAGAGAATTGTTCCTGTCGCTGTAAACCATAAGGGACACGGGAGTGTCAAGCTTGGTGGACAGAGATGTCTGGCTTACTTCAATCACGGACTTCGCTGTGGATTTTACCGTAACGTTGATAGAAACATTTACATCAGGATACTTGGTAAGTATAACCTTTACAGTTGCAGTACCTGCCTTTTTGCCTGTAAGCTTCAAGCGAATGTCGTCATCCTTCCAGGGCTTTACCCAGCTTCCGGAAACAATGCTTGTGTCACTGGAAGAGGCCTTCAGCCCGTGAGAACCCTTTGCTCTTACCGTTACATATTTGTAAGAGCCTTCGTCAATGGTAACGTTCTTTGAGCTGAGGGAAAGCTTACCGCCTACAACCTTAATAGCACAGGTAAGCCTTGAGCCGTCAACATCGGCGTAAATGTTTGCGCTTCCGACAGCCTTTCCAACTACCTTGCCCGCGCTTGAAACAGTGGCAACACTGCTGTCCGAGCTGGACCATGTTACCTTCGAGCTTGTGCCCGAAACGGAAAGGGTAGTTGAATAGCCCTTGGTAAGCGTATAGCTTGTTCTGTTAAGTGTGGCAGCCGAGGCGTCCGCTGCGGGTATGCTTATAAGTGTAAGCGCCATTAGCAGAGCCAGCAGAATCGAAACTGCCGCCTTGACATTTGATTTTACTCTTGTCATCTTGTTTTCCTCCTTAAATATTTTTCAAGACTTTTTACAAAGTCTTTGGGAAAGGTCCGCCTTTCCAAATTTTTATTTCTCAAAAGCAGATTTTCTGCCTTATATAAATTTTAACATTTATTTGGTGGAATGTCAATAAAAAAAGTGCTATAATATAATGACAAAAGGGCTACATTTGGTAACAAAACGGTTACAATGGTAACAAAACCGTTACAATTCGATGTTTTTGGTGATTTAAACAAGTAATTTACCCAAAACAGTTTACATTAACCGAAATTTAAACATTTTATAGTTTTGCATAACGCTGATATAATAACTTTAGCGCAACAGATAAAGCCGACAAAAAGATCTCTCTCAGCATTGCGTTAAAACATTAAAAGTTTTTTTATAAACGATCCAACGATGTGAACTTTAACCCAAAAAAATCTGTAATCAAATGAAAGGAATGTATAAAAATCATGAGATCTCGTATCAGAAACAACTTCAGCGAAAAAATATTGATTTACGGCACGGGCGGCAAAACCGAAGGACTGGAGAAGATATGCCTTGACTCGGGCATATTGCCAATTAAAATCGGTGATGATTCATTGACCGAAAGGGTCGGCATGCTTGCAATGCGGGAATCCGATAATTTTTCGGCTGAAAATTCAACCGAAAGTGCCAATGAACGGGAATGCGTGATATTCTGCGGCCTCGGCGAAAAGAAGCTTGACCGAATTTTAAAGGCGATCCGTCAAAATATCCCCGGCGGTATCCCCTTAAAAGCAGTACTGACGGCGTCCAACAGCAAAATGACCCTTGAAGAGCTGTTAAGCGAGCTGCAAAAGG
>CAMWIR010000054.1 GCA_947174365.1 uncultured Ruminococcus sp.
GACTTACGGAAAGATAAAACGCGACCCGAGGGTGGGAATGAAGCGGGACAAGCTCAGGGCACGCGAGGAAAGTTATGCAAGAAAAATAAAAGTACCGATTTACAAAGGTCCGGAGTATTTGCTGGTGGACGGATACAATATTATTTTTGCATGGGATGATCTGAAAAAGCTGGCGGCGGAGAATCTTGATCTCGCCAGGGGGCGGCTGGTGGATATTTTGTGCAATTATCGGGGGTATAAGCAGAATAATGTGATAGTGGTTTTTGACGCTTACAAGGTCAAGGGAAATCATCGGGAGACCGAGGAGGTCTGCGGGGTGAGCGTGGTGTACACGAAAGAGGCGGAAACGGCGGATATGTATATTGAGAAAATTTCGGGTGAGCTGGCACGGGAGCACAGAGTGAGGGTGGCGACCTCGGACGGAGCAGAGCAGATGATAATTCTGGGCAGCGGCGCACTGCGGGTAACAGCGGGGGAGTTTTATGAGGAAGTCAAAGGGGTGGAGAGAGAGATAAGGAAAATGATCGATAGAAGCTTTTGACAGCAGTTTTGCGGCGAGAGACCGTTCATAATGGGGTGAGGGCTTAGAATAACCATTCCGAAAGGGGCTGACTTTATTTGCGTGATTTTAAAATTTTCCCGATATATCTCAGATCCCGAGCAAAAACCATTGCTGCATGGGTGCTGGAGGGAATATGCTTTGGGACGGTGTTTGCGCTGTATTCTCTGCCTTTGGGGGCGGTATTGTACGGTATGGCTGTCAGCGGATTTTTTATGATAATTTTAGGAGCGGCGGATTTTTTCGGTTTTGCCAAAAAACACCGTGCGCTGGTAAAGCTGAGAGATGAGATAGTTTATTCCGATGAATTCCTGCCGCCTCCCTCGGGCGGCGTGGAAGAGGATTACGATACCCTTATACGTCTGCTGCGCAGCTGCCTTAAAGAAAGCGAAAACCGTCTGACTGCCACAGTTTCGGAAATGACCGACTGCTACACCCTTTGGGCGCACCAGATAAAGACGCCCATTGCCGCCATGGGGCTGATACTCCAACGCGGAGAACTGTCGGAGAATGACAGAGTCGAGCTGCGGGAGGAACTGGACAGGGTCGAGCATTATGTGCAAATGGCGCTGTGCTTTGTGCGCCTTTCCTCGGAGAGCAGCGATTTTGTAATAAAGGAATACTCCCTTGACGATATTGTAAGGCAGGGGGCGGGTCGCTTTTATTCCCAGCTTATCCGCAGACGGCTGACCCTTTCGGTAAGGGAAACGGAACTGCGGGTCATAACCGACGAAAAATGGCTGGTCTTTGTTATCGAGCAGGTAATGTCGAACGCTGTGAAATACACAAGATCGGGAGGCATAGAAATATATGCCGAGGACAGCGTTTTATGCATAAAGGACAGCGGAGGCGGCGTTGCACAGGAGGATCTGCCGAGAATTTTTGAAAAAGGCTTCACGGGCGAGGGAGGCAGGCTGGACAAAAAAGCCAGCGGCGTAGGGCTGTACTTATGTCAAAAGATCTGCCGCAAGCTTTCTCATGAAATTTGGGCGGAAAACTGTAACGGCGGGCTTGTTATAAAAATTTCCCTCGGCAGAAAGACTGTAAATTTTGAATGATAACAGAAAAAATTCCCCTGCCGACCCAATCTTACAAAAATGTAAGGAAAATGTAAGCCAAATCTATGGCGTACATTTTCTTTTTTTGTTATAATGATTACAGAACCCAAAACATAAAGAAAGGAATGGCAAGAAAAATGAACGGAGAACACTCTCCTGCCCATTATCGGGAGGATATGAACAAAATGAATGTACTGGAAGTAAGCAGCGTCAAAAAGATCTACACATCGCGGCTGGGGACGAATAAGGTGGAGGCTCTTAAAAATGTGAGCTTCACCGTTCAAAAGGGCGAATATATCGCCATAATGGGCGAGAGCGGCTCGGGAAAGACCACTCTGCTTAACATATTGGCTGCCCTTGACAAGTCCACCTCGGGCAGCGTGCTGCTGGAGGGGCGTGAGCTTTCAAAAATAAAGGAGCGGGACATTGCCGCATTCAGGCGGGATAATTTAGGCTTTGTTTTTCAGGATTTCAATCTGCTGGACACGTTTACCGCACGGGATAATATACTGCTGCCGCTGGTGCTTATGGGCACGCCCGCAAATGAGCTTGAAAAACGTCTGCTGCCCGCCGCAAAGCGTCTTAATGTGGATAAGCTGCTGGACAAATACCCCTATGAGCTTTCGGGTGGACAAAAGCAGCGGACTGCGGCAGCAAGGGCAATAATCACCGAGCCGAAAATGCTTTTAGCGGACGAACCCACAGGTGCGCTGGACTCAAAAGCCTCCGACGAGTTACTGGAGCTTTTTGCGCAGCTGAACAGGGAGGGGCAGACCATACTTATGGTGACACACTCTGTAAAAGCCGCCAGCCGCGCAGGGCGGGTGCTGTTCATCAAGGACGGGGAGGTTTTTCACCAGCTTTACCGCGGCGGCGAGAGCGACAGGGAAATGTACAGAAAAATTTCGGATACTCTGACCGTTATCTCATCGGGTGATAAAAATTAAAAAACAGCCCATAAATTTTGAAAGGATAGAACAAAATGACTTCATTTTTATTATACCCAAGGCTTGCCGTAAGCGGCATTGCAAAAAACCGTCAGACGTATTTTCCCTATATCCTTGCCTGCTCGGGAATGATCGCCATGTATTATATTGTGTCGTTTCTCGCCGAGAGCGATATGGTGGCAGAGCTGAGAGGCGGAGAGATCATGCAGGGAATGCTTGTCCTTGGCTGCATTATTGTAGTAGCCTTTTCGGCAGCATTCCTTATTTACACCAATTCATTCCTTGTCCGCAGACGGCGGCGGGAATTCGGGCTTTACAATATCCTCGGCATGGGCAAGGGAAATATTGCCCGCATAATGCTGTGGGAAACGGCTGTTATATACGCTGTTTCCGAAATTATCGGGCTGCTTTGCGGAATACTTTTCTCCAAGCTTTCGGAAATGCTGCTGGTAAAAATGCTGGGGGGCGAAAATTCCTACACCTTTGACATTAAAGCGGATTCGATAAAAGGGGCGCTTATCTGCTTCGGGGTCATTTCCCTGATAATTCTGGCAGGGTCGCTTTTCAAAGTCCACCTTGCAAGTCCCATAGAGCTTTTAAAAAGCAGCAGCAAGGGCGAAAAGCCCCCTCGCACCAATCTCCCCTTTGCACTTATCGGCGCGCTGCTGCTGGGGTGCGCTTATTATATGGCAGTGACCGAGGAAAATCCCATTAAATCCATAGGAGTGTTCTTTGTGGCAGTGCTTATGGTAATCCTTGCAACATATCTGCTTTTTATGGCAGGGTCGGTGACCGTTTGCAGGCTGCTGCAAAAAAATAAAGCATATTATTATAAGACAAAGCATTTTGTATCGGTCTCGCAAATGAGTTACCGTATGCGCAGGAACGGGGCGGGGCTTGCTTCTATATGTATACTTTCCACCATGGTGCTGGTGACCCTGTCCACTACCACATGTATGTTCGTGGGCATGGAGGATATGCTTAGAAAAAGATGTCCAAGGGAAATAGCTGTGGAGACTTATTCGGACAATGAGGAATATATAAGCTTTACCCGCAGCATTACCCAAAACGCTTTGACGGAAATGAATGTTACACCACAGAATGTTCTTGATTACAAATTCCTTAGGGTGGACTGTTCATTAAAGAATGATCTGCTGTACTTTTCCTCCGACAACTGGCGGGAAATAATGGGAGACGAGATCCCCGAACTGAAAAATCTCTATCTTGTTTCCATTGACGATTACAACAGAGTCATGGGTAAAAATGAAACGGTATCGAACAATGAAGCAATACTGTACGTGGAGGACGGCGATTATAAATACGATTCCCTGAATATTTACGAATACGGGGAAATAACCGTTAAATACCGAACGGAGGATTTCCGATCCACGGGCACAAGCGTTATTTTAGGGGTCACGGGGGATATTTACGCATTTGTGAATGAAAATGTTTTTGACGGTCTTAATGCCTTGCAGCAGGAGCTTTTCGGAGAGCGGGCATATGATGTTCACGACTATTACGCCTTTGACACAGGGCTTGACAATGAGGAACAGATAGCCCTTGCAAACAGGCTTTATGAAGGCATTTCCGAACAAAATCACGACCCGCAGAATCAAAACGAAAAATATTTTTCCTATCTGATAGAATCGCGGGCGGATAACCGAGGGGACTTTATATCCATATACGGCGGACTGTTCTTTCTGGGAGTGCTGCTGGGGTCGGTGTTCATCTGCGCGGCGGTGCTGATAATGTATTACAAGCAGATTTCCGAGGGCTTCGAGGACAGGCAGCGTTTTGAGGTGCTGCAAAAGGTGGGCATGACCGACAGGGAGATAAGGCAAAGCATAAATTCCCAGGTGCTTACGGTTTTCTTTCTTCCTCTTGCTGCGGCGGGAGTTCACACCTGCTTTGCATTCCCGCTGCTTACAAGGCTTTTGGCGCTGTTCGGGCTGTATGACATAGGGCTTTTCGCCGCAGTGGCGTGCCTTAGCTTCCTTGCATTCGGGGTGCTGTATACAGCGGTTTATCTGATGACGTCAAGGACGTATTTCAGAATAGTGAAAGGATAAACGGAACTGCTGATCGTTGGTCTTTCCCCCGCCTATGGCGGGGGAAAGACCAACACCTAAAGGCATATGTAAAATTAAATTATTTTAAAAACAATTAAAAAAGTACAGAAAAAAGGTGATAACATGAAAAGCAGATCGCTGCCCTACAGCACGGTGCAGCTGCTGTTCGGCGGAATAATAACGCTGCTGATAATACCCACGGGCGGAATGTTCGTGCTGATAAGGGGCGTATGGAGGGTCATGGACAGGATACTTGAATTTATAGAGAAAAAGGAAAAAAAGAATACAGAGGAAAGAGAAGAACATGAAAACGATGTGCAGGAAATTAATTAAATATGCGGCGGCGCTGCTGCTGATGATCGGCAGCGTGGGAACGGCTGTGGTGATTTATTACGGGGCGCAGGGATATGTTATGTATAAAAATGCCGTAGGGGAAGCGCCTGTGGAAGTCATGTATGCGGCTATATACTCGGAGAGGGACGAGTTTGCGGAGTCGGAAGATCTGCCCGAATTTTACATACGAGCGGTGATAGCCGCAGAGGACAGACGGTTTTACAGCCACGGCGGCGTTGACCCGAGGGCAGTGGCAAGGGCGCTGTGGCACGACATAAAGGTAAAAGCTCCCGAACAGGGCGGCAGCACCATAACCCAGCAGCTGGCGAAAAATTTCTATTACAGCAGCGAAAAGCGGCCGGAGAGAAAGTTTGCGGAAATGTTCACGGCATTTGAGATAGAGCGGATATATACCAAGGATCAGATTTTTGAAATGTATGTAAACAGTATCTATTTCGGAAGCGGTCACTACGGCGTGACCGAAGCGGCAGCAAGCTATTTCGATAAATCTCTTGCCGATCTGTCCGACTATGAATGTGCAATGCTGGCAGGAATCCCCAACGCTCCCTCGGCATATTCTCCCGATGTCTCTCCGAAGCTGGCGGCGGAGCGGACGGAGCAGGTGCTGGAGCTGGTCAACAATTAGAAAACTGCCGGTTAAAGGCTTTCTCTCCGAGGTCATAAATGACCATGGCGGCGGAGAAAGCCTTTAGTGCTTGTGTGTGCATATTTAACCGCAATTCATTGGTTGTCGCATTTTGAAGCTGTCGGGAGCTGTGTATATCGTCTCTATTTATGAAAATTCCATAAAATCACCCTGTAAAAATTTACATTACGCTAATAAAATCCTCCATAAAATGTGATATAATTATATTAAAAAAGCAATGAGCACATATCGGTCTTAGTATGGCTGAATTACAAAAATCCCGATAATGCATTACGATCTTACAGGGTGAAATTTATCATTTCGGGCTGCGGCAGGAAATATGTTCAGGCGTTTTTATGCTGAACAACAGGTCATAACGGCGCGCTGTCCGATAAACGAGGCGATATAATGGAATATGAACTTAAACGAAGCAACAGGCGCACTCTTTCCCTTTCGGTCGACAAAAACAGCGGAAGCGTAATTGTCCGTGCCCCTTTCGGAACACCGACCGACAAGATAGACAGCTTTGTGGAATCGAAGCTTGACTGGCTCAAAAAGCACACGGACGAGGCTGCAAAGCGGGGCACTGCAAGGGGGCGCAGGCTGGCGGAAAATCCCACGGAGCTGCCTTTTCTGGGGGAGATGTGCCCGGTGGATCATGTGAAGCCCTACGGTTATTCGGACGGGTGCTTTCATCTGCCCGAGAATGTGAATCTGGAAAAGCTGATACCTTATTTGCGGCGGCTTTACACGGGTATCGCCAAGGAGACTCTTACCACCCGCACCCAGCTGCTGGCGGACAGAATGGGGGTCGAAATTTCCACGGTTCGGATAAATTCGGCGAAAACACGCTGGGGAAGCTGTTCCTCGGAGCGTGTGATAAACCTTTCATGGAAGCTTATTGCGGCGGATTCAAGGCTTATTGATTATGTGATAGTTCACGAGCTTTGCCACACGGTCCACATGGATCACAGTCCTGCGTTCTGGGAAACGGTGGAGCAGGTGATTCCCGATTATATGGAGCGCCGTGCGGCGCTGAGGGAGGTTCAGCGGAATCTGAATGAGTTCGGGCTGGACTAAAGCGTTATGTGATCTGTGCGTTTCACGTGCACACGAAAGTAACTGAACGGCGTGAGTGCTCTTGGTTGCTTTTGTGTGCACATTAAACTGCAATTTATAAAATCTGTCTTTTCGCTTATTACCGATCAAGGGGGATATGCTCATGGCTCACAAAATGATACGCTCATCGGGAAGAGTCATTGCAAAGCGTTACAACAAGCTGCTGCTGCTGCTTAATATCCCCTCGGTAACTATGGCGGGGGCGCTGACGATCATTTCGCTGCTGATAATCGGGAAAATGGATGCGCCGCCCGAGCTTTACAGAATGTTTTACGGGGTGCTTTATGTTACGCTGCTTTATGCGTTTACGGTGACGGCTGTGGTGACGGCGAAGATGAACCGCAGTCTGCGGGGGCACGGCAAATACAGCTACATTGAGATTTTAGGGGAGCAGATGGTCGTTTCGGAGTATGTTTCTTCGGCAAGGAATGAGGGGGAGCTTATAGATTACAAGCGGATATGGGTGGTGTCTTTGGCTGATGTGGAGCAGGTGACCTGCACGGAGAGGAAAATAATCATCAAGACAAAGGCACGGTTTATTGAGGACAGGGCGGACTGGCTATGCTACAATGACGACGGGCAGGGGCGTGCGGAATTCGATCACTGGTATTTCAACACGGGGGGGAAACAGGTGGATTCTGTGGAGATAAGGGACAATTATTTCTATGCCGAGGCGGCGGCAAGGAGAATAATTTTCTGCTCGGAGCGGCAGAAGGTTCGTGAGATGAGGCGGGAGGAATTCCGTCGGAGAATGATCGAAGTCGCGGAGCGCAACAAGTCCGTCAAGGGCAGGAGGCGGAAAAAGGAAAGAGTTTTCAGGGGATATGATATTGACAGGAAATTCTGAGAGGACGATAGTGCCGCAAGGCATGAAAAGTCTAAAGTCTGTGGTCTTAAAGTCAAATTTGGAGTTTTGGAAAAAAATGGCATGAACCCTTCTTGTTTATAGACTGTTTACAAATAAATTTCAAAAATCTATTGCAAATTCCGAAAAAATTTAGTATAATATATAATGTATAGTTATATTCACGATAAAATCGGGACTGAAGTCAAATATTTCACAAGGCAATGCGCCCTGCAAGGAATGTGTGCCTTGCGTGCTATGCTTACCTTGAGTGAACTTGGGAGACATGGTTTGACACGGGTGACGGGGATCAAGATCCGTTTTTCAAAATACATCGAGCGGAGAGTGCTATAATGATAAGCAAAGAAAAAATCAAGAAGATCGACATCTACAGGGAGGAAGGGGAACGTATCCTCACTACCAACAGGTTCACATTTCCAAGGGATTTCTTTAAAATAAAGGGATATGAACTGGTCGCCATAAGAGGGCGGGGGCTGCCGATAGTTGACAAGGAGCATAATATTGACGTTATCTTTGAATATGTAAACGGCACAAGGATAAAATGCCGCACCCATGCGGACATAAGCACGGATCAGCAGCTTAATTTCCATGTGGACGATGGCGAGGTGCTTGAAGAGCGGCGGCGGTCTTATAAGGTCGCCACAAAGGAGGCGGCTTACATTTTCGCCATTGAGCGGGGAGACGAGGTCATTGAGCTGGAGGAACAGTACGAGGCGACGATTCTCAACATCAACCTCGGGGGCGTATTCCTGAACTGTGATATTGAGCTTTTTGCGGGAGATATTGTAAGCTTTATCTTTCTGCCGGACAATATGGAGGTAAAGGCTGAGATACTGCGGGTGCAAAAGGATACAAACGGCGGGATCGAGGGCTACGGGTGCAGATTTTTAGGTATTACCCCCTCCCAGGAGGAGCGGTTGGTGCGGCATCTCTTTGAGTGCCAGATGGCGGAGAGAGAACGCTTGAAACAAAAAGAAGGCAGATGATCTTAAAAAAATGAGCAAGATTATTGCAGTAACAAATCAGAAGGGCGGCGTGGGTAAAACTACTACCTGTGCCGCTCTTGCGGGCATTTTCCGAGACCGCGGCAAGCGGGTCCTGGCTCTCGATCTCGACCCGCAGGGGAATCTTTCCTTTTCTCTCGGGGCTGCGGACGGTGGGCTGACGATCCATGATGTTATGACAGGCAAATGCGGGATAATGCAGGCGGTGAAAAAAGCTCCTGTGTGCGATGTTATCACGTCCAATATACTTCTTTCGGGAACGGAGCTGGAGCTGCGGGGAGAGGAAAGAGAGTTTGTACTGGGAAAGGCGCTTGACACGGTGAAGGATGATTATGACGCAGTTATAATTGACACGCCCCCTGCCCTGTCCATTCTCACCATTAATGCTTACACTGCTGCCAACGACCTTATTATTCCCATGACTGCGGAGATACTTTCCTTGCAGGGGATAGCTCAGGTCAAGGACACCATTATGGCGGTGAAGAAATTCTATAACAAAGGTCTTAATGTGCGGGGGATACTGCTTACAAAGTACAGTCCCAAATATCTCCTGAGCGAAGAAGTGGCGCAGATGGCGGAGATAATTGCGGGGCAGCTGGGAACCAAAATATTTGACACGAAAATATCAAGCTGCATTGCCGCAGCAGAAGCACCTGCACATCAGCAGACCATTACCCAGTATTCACCGCGGTGCCGGGCGGCAAGGGAATATACAAAGCTTGCTATGGAATTATATCCCGAGCTGCTTTCGGCTGACAAGGGTTAGAACGGTTTCTTTGGGTCAAACATATATCGGGAACTTCATTTTTCGGATGAAAAATTACACGAAATTATTTTGTGGACATAAGTTCACATTTAAAGTTAGGTCGTGATCAGTATTTCAACGCCAAAAACACACAAGACCCCGCAGCTGATGCAAATGCTGACGGGGATGCCTGCCTCCAATCCCATACTTGATGAGGAATTCAAGGAGGAAATAATAAAGGCTCAGGATAATCCCGAACCGCCTAAGGTTATACAGGACAGAGACGGCAGAACGCAGATAAACGTTACCTCCGAGCTTGTTTCCCGGTGGCTGCCGAAGGTAATAGAGCGGTTCAACATATGCAAATGCGATCGGTGCAGGGCGGAGATAACAATTCGTGCCATGGATGATATTCGTCCCATAATAGTAAAGGTCTACAGCAATGAGGACATACAGCGGGCTGCGAGACTCAAGGCAGACAGGCAGCATGCGGTTTTAATGCAGCTTATAGGAATTGCTGCGGAGAGGCGGAGTATGCCGAGGCATGATTAAATTAATAATGATCTTGCAGCGGGCGTTTATTGCGAATTTTCTTAATAATGCTTTTGGATAATTCCTGCATGACGGAAGGGCTGTCTGAATTTTTTGGGAAGGTGCTTTGTATGCCAAAAATGTCGAAAAAGGGAGAAAGGGCTGTTGAGATCGTCAAGGCTCTGGAGGGGATATATCCCGATGCAAAATGCTCCTTGGAATATTCTCACCCTTACGAGCTGATGATAGCGGGGCGGCTTTCCGCTCAGTGCACCGACGCAAGGGTGAATATTGTTACAAAGGAGCTTTTTAAAAAATACCCTACTCTGCAAAGCTTTGCGGAAGCGGATGAAAATGATATTGCCGAAATTATCCGACCCTGCGGTTTGTTTAAAACCAAGGCTCACAGCATTTCTTTGATGACAAAGGCGCTTTATTACGAGCTGGGGGGCGTTATCCCCGACAGTATCGAAGAGCTGACAAAGCTGGCGGGTATCGGGCGCAAGACCGCAAATCTCATTATGGGGGATATTCACGGGAAGCCCGCAATTGTGGCGGATACTCACTGCATACGTATTTCGGGGCGGCTGGGACTGACAAATTCCAAGGATCCCAAAAAGGTGGAGGAGGATCTGCGAAAAATCATTCCTCCCGAAAAAGGCTCAGATTTCTGCCACAGGTTGGTGATCTTTGGCCGTGACACCTGCACGGCAAGAAGCCCCAAATGCGAGCATTGTGCTGTCAGAGTTCATTTGTCGGAAAAGTTTCCCGATCATTGCTGTCGGTTATGATGAGATGTCTTTACATATTTAATGCAGAGGCAAGAAGCAAGAGGCAAGATGTTTGATTCATCTTGCCTCTTTAAGTTTATTCTTTAAATAATGCGGCAAATACTATTCCTATTACAAGCACAGCTGCCGAAATTATCAGCAGGGGCATTTGATTTGAAACGGATTCGGTCGGTTGTGTCGGGGGCTCGCCCATTGCGGGACGGGTTCCTGCGGTCGGAGGATTTTCCGAAGATGAGGGAGCGGTCGGTTCTTCTGTTACAGCGGTGGTTTCCGAATTTGGAAGAGTGGGGAAATTTTCTCTGTTATCGGAGTTATCGCTGTCAAAGCCCGGGAAATCGCCGCCATGTGCAGAATCCGGGGAAGTAAAATTATCGGGGGGAGCAAGCTCGGAAAAATTCTCGGGAGCGCTGTCAGGCGGGAAATTACTGTCGGAGAAATTTTTGGGAGCCGGATCGCCGTCATTTTCATCGGGAGAAAGTCCCCCGGGCATTTGGGGCATAGCGCCATTGAAAGACTGCATATTGCTGCTGTCATTGGCGTTCCTGCGGTTTCCGCCTCTGTTTCCTCCCATACCGTCTCCCATGCTGCCCATATCGGAAAGAGTAAGGGAAGATGTATCGACAAGTGCCATGATATCGGCATTCTGTCCGTCGGATGTGGAGGGGATAATGCCGCTGAGCTGTCCCTCAATACTCTGAGTGCGCAGGGTGCAGAATGTTTTTATGGCGCTCACGCCTTTTTCAAATTCCTCATAGGTGCAGAATTTGGTGGGGTCTTTTTCCACATATTCCGAGATAAGGTCGGACGTTTTGGTTATCAGGGCTTCAAAATCGGTGGTTACAAATTCGGCAAGCAGGGCGTGATACTGCGCTGTGTATTCGTCATTTCCGAAGATCCAGCTTATCATGGGGCGATCGGAAATATCCCCCGAAACGGGGCTGTCAATGGGCATATTTACACTGCCCGAGGCGCTTCCGCTGAATATGCTGAACGCTCCGAAGGCAAGGTTATAATCCCAGGGGATCATTGAAAGTATGCCGTCTTGTTCATGGAGGTAATAATTGTGTATCATGCTGCCGGTGTAGCTGTCGCCGTTGCAGAGAAAATTGTGCACGGCGAAATAGCGGATCACTTTGTCAATATCAACGGCATTTTCAATATCGCTTTGCTCGGAAAGCGCCTTTAAAGAGGCTATAAGGCGGGCTTTGTCCGCTTTGGTGATGTCTGTTTTGGCGTTATTGAAAATGTTGGGGTAGCTGTCGGGGTCGTCGTCCGTATATTGAAGCTTTACATCGCTGCTTCCCATGCCGCCGCCCATATTTCCTCCCATGCTGTCGGGTTTCCATTGTCTGTTTCCTTTTGACCTTTCGCTGTTATTGCCGTTGGCGCTGTTTTCGTTAGATTGTCTGTCGAAATATCTTGAAATATCGGGAGTTTCACCTCCCAAATTCTGCTCCATAAAATCTGTCATTTTAAAGTTCCTGCCGTTTCCCTGACCGCCGCCCATATCTGTGCTGTCGGGCTTGTAAAGCTCTCCCGCGCCGTTGTAATTGCGCTCCGAAAAGGAATCCTCCACAGCCTCCACAGCAAGGTACAGCCCCCAATCCTCGCCGTTTACGGTAATATAGGCATAGCTGCAAAGAGGCGACGCCACGCCGAAATTCTCCATAAGGGTATAGGCAAGATAATCTTTCATATAGGTGTTGTCCTGAATGATATTGTTGAGGCACAGCTTATCCAGCCCATGGTAGGTTTTTGTGCTGTCGTAATGGTCAAACTCAAGCTTGAAGCTGTAACGGCTGCTGCCCATGGACGAAACATTCCGCAGGGATGTATTTCCCTTGGCACGCAGTCCCACGCTGCTTACAGCCTCGCCGTCGATAACTGCCGTGCAGGAGGTGTATTCCTCGTTTTCGCAGGAGGCTATAAATTCGTCCCAGTTATTCATTACAATATCAATGGTATGCACCTTTGATTTGTCGAAAATACGGTTTTCATAGCCGATCACCCTTGCGGCGGATTCTATGCCGATACCGCTGCAAAATGCAATTGCGATAATTACAGTGATCGCTGTGATAAGCGCGCATATTTTGTCAATGTTTTTATTTACGGACATTTGAACGATCGTTCCCTTTCACAAAATTTATGCGGCAAAAAATATTTCGCTTTTCAGGCGGTGTAGTCGCCGGTCATGCTGACCAGAACTGCGCTCTGAACGCCGGGCATATCCGAAAGAGCGTTTATAAAATCGGTGCTGTCGTCTTTGAGCCGCACTTCCAGATTGGTTTCAACAAGTCCCTTGCGGGCGGTTTTGCTTTTTACTATGCAGCGGACGGTGTTTTCCTTCAAAAAATCCGCTGCTGCCTTTTCGCTTTCGCCGTCGTCGCAGCGGAGAACTACTATGTATGGATTTTTATGGGGCTTGCGGTTGACAAATACCAGGAGGGTTATGCCTATGACAACGCTGCCGATGACTGCCAGAGGGATTATTCCAGCAGCAAGGACTATGCCCACGGCTATAGCCCAAAACAGAAAGGCTATGTCAAGGGGTTCTTTTACTGCCGCTCTGAAACGGACAATGGACAGTGCGCCGACCATACCCAGTGACAGCACCACATTGCTGGTGACTGCAAGAATTACTACAGTGGTTATCATGGTAAGCGCTACGAGAGTAGTTCCGAAGCCCGAGGAATACATTACCCCCGAATAGGTTTTTTTGTACACGAGGAATATGAACATACCCAGTCCGAATGCCAGTATAAGGGCGATTATCATATCCGTTATGCTGACTCCAGAGATGTTCTCCAGAAAGCTTGATTTAAAAATATCGTTAAAAGTCATTTTTATTTTTCCTTTCTAAATGTGATTGCGGTTTTGGGTTTTAACATTTGCGGCAAGGCGTGCAAACTAAAGTAACCAAGTGGTGTGAGTGCTCTTGCCAGCTTTTTTATCCGAATGCTCTGCAAACGGCATATTTTGAAAATGCTCCTGCTTGTCTGCCGTCCAATGCAACCGCTCTTTTGATAATATCCGGCAGATATTCGTCCCACTTGACCTCTAAAATAATAGAGCTGCTCGCAGGCACGGTAACGCAGCGTTCGCTTAAAAAATCCTCACAGCAAAGCCCCGAGCGTATGTCATAATCAAGGGTCACCCGCACATTCCCCGGAGCGTAAACAAACGGTTCCCGTGTGTAGTCCACCACCGATCTGGGATATATCCCCTCGGTCAGCATTTTTCGGTAAAGCTCCCGCAAAAGCGGATGTTCGGCATTTTCCAGCCAGGCATTATCTCCTTGCGCAATGGCTGCCGCCTGCCCCGGCGTGAGCGGAGCGGTCTGCTTGCTTCCAAGGTCGTCCCATTTGCACTTTTTCTCCAGCCGTATGTGGGACGTATCGCCGTTGTAAAAGCGTATACGGAATTTTTCCCGTTTGGAAACGCCATTTATCTTATCCCACAAGGCTTTGTCGTAAACATTGTCAAAATACAGGCTCCTGACAAAATATCTGCCCTCGGGAGCATGGGGATCCGGGCTTGCGACCGCCGTAAGCCGCCCACGTAATGCAAACATATCCGACAGAGTGATTTCATGCTTTATTTCATGACGTAAGGTAATAAAGATCAGTCCTTTTTAAAGCGGGGATTTCGGAGGATAGAAACGGCCTTGCACCTCAAAATCCGTCCGGCTTTTTTCTACAGCTTTTATTTTACATCATTTTTCTGAAATGATGCTGAAAATGGGTGGGAACAGGGTTAGGGAAAGATGAAAATAAGGTGAAAATGAACAGAAAAAATTGCCTTGTCGTATCGTCGAACTTGTTTCGGTATACTGCCGAGACATTCGCTGTATCAAACAGAGGCGGTTTATGTTCGGCGGCACGGCAGCTTTTGAATACATAATGCCTCCGTCTGAATCGGTGGGTTGCTTCCGGTGATACGCCGGGGCAAAAAAATTTGCCGATTATTTCTCTTACCCCTTGACAAATCGGAAGAAAAAGTGTAAAATATAATTAGTGAAAATTTTTGGAAATGTTTATCATTAATTTTGATAAATCGGAGGAGAAAATTATGCAGAAGGCTATTGGCGTATTAACCAGCGGAGGCGACGCCCCCGGAATGAATGCCGCTGTAAGAGCGGTCACAAGGGCTGCTATAAGGAAAGATTACAGGGTCATCGGTATTCAGAGGGGCTATAACGGCTTATTGAACGGCGAATGTATTGAGCTTAACTGCCGCGATGTTTCCGATATTATCCAAAGGGGCGGCACTATTCTTTACACTGCCCGCTGCAAGGAATTTATTCAGGAAGAGTATGTTAAAAAGGCTGCGGACAAGTGCAGGGAGCTCAATATGGAGGGCTTGGTCGTTATAGGCGGCGACGGTTCGTTCAGAGGGGCTGCCGATCTGTCAAAGATAGGCGGTATTCGCTGCGTGGGTCTGCCCGGTACTATTGATAATGACATTCAGTGCACCGAGTATACTATCGGTTACGACACTGCCATGAACACAGCTCTTGAAATGATCGACAAGATAAGAGATACCTCCCAGTCCCACGACAGATGCTCTGTGGTGGAGGTAATGGGCAGGCACGCAGGGTGGATAGCCCTTAATGTAGCCATGGCAGCGGGCGCAATTGCCTGCATTACCCCCGAAATGCCCTATGATATAAACGCCATTGCCGACAAGATCATCAAGGCTCACGAGGCGCAGAAGGAGCATTTCATTGTAGTGGTTGCCGAGGGTGTGGAGAACTCCGAGGGGATCACAAAGCAGCTTAAGGAGCTTACGGGAATTGAAACCAGACTGACTGTTCTGGGTCATGTTCAGAGAGGCGGAAGTCCTACGGTACGTGACAGGGTTGCGGCAAGCCAGATGGGATATCATGCTGTGGAACTTATCAGCAGAGGGGCTACAAACCGTGTGGTAGGCCTCAAGGACAACAAGATAATAGATGTGGACATACAGGAGGCTCTTGCTATGAAGAAGCCCTTTGACACCGAACTTTACAGAGTTTGCAATGAGATCACTTTCTGATTGAACATAAGCTGTTTCCCGCTTTGGGCGGTGAATTGGCGACAAATTAATTTGCTTATCAAGAGTAGGCTGTTGTGCGTAAATAGTGTCCCGACGACGGGGAGTTGCGTCGGGGACGAAACGCTTTCAGAGGTTAGAGATTAGATGTAAGAGGTTAGATTTTTGCATTTCCTTTGACCCCGAAAGCTGCGGTTCGGCAGTTGCATCCCGCTTATACAGCATTATAAAAAGAGCTTTTCATATATCCTCTTAATATAATGTCGAATAACCGAGTATGGCTTATTTTATAAGCCGCTTGTTCATAGACCAATTCGGTTTATTCACGGGATCTTATTTTAAAGGAGGAGAATTATGAAAAGCTTTTTTAATATTTTTACCGAATCTGCGGCACGCCTGAAAGAACTGCGGACCATTGCGGTCACGGGTATGCTTATGGCTATGGGCATTGCGCTGCGCTGGGCGGGGATAGATATTACCCCCGATGTGCGGATAGTTTTCACCTGTCTGCCTTTATGCGTTATAGGAATGTTTTACGGGCCTGTGGTATGCGCTTTTGCTACTCTGGGAATTGACGTTATAGGCTACATTGTGGCAAACAAGACATCAAGGGGGTATATGCCTCAGCTTATTCCTGTGGAGCTTCTCACGGGGGTGATATACGGAGTCATACTTTACAAACGGGTGATACATATGGAGGACAGTGATATTTTCCGTGCGGCAGCTGCAAGGGCTTTGGCTATTATCATATGCAATATTGCGCTGCGTTCGTATATTCTGTATAAAACCTTTACCGTTCCCGATTTTACGCTGATGTGCTTTTTTAACGGGGATAACGCCATGAGGGATTCCTTTCTTATATGGATATCTCCGCGTATTTTCAAGAATCTTGCGCAGTACATGGTGGATATGCCTCTGCTTGCTGCAATTCTTCCTGCGGCTCAGACGGCGTACGAAAGGGTTTTCGGACGGAAAACGGTATAGCTTCAAGGGTCAATACTGTTGGTTTCTTTAAAAAACAATCCGCCCCCATTAGGACGATACTCATAAATTTAAGCCCCGAAGCAGCTATTGGTAACTGCTTCGGGGCTTGCTGTAAATATTCGATTACTCTCATAAATCAGAATTTCGAGCTGAGCCAGCTCGACCGCAACCACATTGTCGCTCGTGAACTCGCTTACTCTTACAAAAATCGTTAATTGTACATCGCTTACAGCGCAACTAAGATAAATCATAACTTGTCTGCTACATGACTGCTTAATCAATACTAATGTGCTCAAAGCTAATTGAATCATCGTTTGCTTCAATC
>CAMWIR010000055.1 GCA_947174365.1 uncultured Ruminococcus sp.
TATGATAAAATAGTAATATACGATGTTTATCGTGAAAAATAAGGAGGTAATATCCAATGGCTTACACTATTAACGACGATTGCGTAATGTGCGGCGCTTGCGCAGGCGAATGTCCCGTAAACGCTATTTCCGAGGGTGACGGCAAGTACATTATCAATGCAGAGACCTGCATTGAGTGCGGCGCTTGCGCAGAAGTGTGCCCCGTGGGCGCACCCAAGAGCGAGTAATTACATTAATTTGCTCGGGACTATGGCAGTGCAGGGCTACGCAAATCGGCCTTGCACTGTCTTTTTGTGCAAACGCATTTGTAAAGTTTTTATGAATTTTCTGTTTATGCAGCCGTTTAGATAATCCTCAAAAAAGTTAAAAGAACACCACCCGCCCAAAAATTCCTTTAAGAAATTTCCGACGGATAATGTTCTCTTTTTTATCTATTTTGCGCTCTTAGCATTTGCGCTTTTGGCGCTAACATTTTTAGCAACGTTTCTTGTGCCTGTGGCAAGCAAGGGTTTTGTTTCGCCGTTTACGCAGGATTCGGTGATGGTCACCTTGACAATCTCTTCCTCCGAGGGCGCGTCAAACATGGTGTTCAACAGCAGTCCTTCAACTATGGCTCTGAGGCCTCTTGCGCCTGTTTTCTGCTCGATAGCCTTGTGAGCTATTGCAGTGAGCGCCTCGGGATCGAATTTCAGCTCTATGCCGTCGATCGAGAAAAGCTTCTGATACTGCTTGATAATGGCGTTCTTAGGTTCGGAAAGTATCCTCACCAGCGCAGCCTCGTCCAGCTCCTCAAGTACGGAGACCATAGGCAAACGCCCCACCAGCTCGGGTACAAGCCCGTATTTCACCAAATCCTGAGAAGTTACATCCTTGAAGATGTTGAGCTTCTTTTCCGACTTGCTCTGTACATTTGCGCCGAAGCCCAGAGTGGAAGCCTCCTGCCGCCTTTTTATTATCTGCTCCAGACCGTCGAATGCGCCGCCGCAGATAAAGAGAATATTTTTTGTATCTATCTGAATGACATCCTGGTAAGGATTCTTTCTGCCGCCCTTGGGAGGAACATTGGAGACTGTACCTTCTATGATCTTCAGCAGCGCCTGCTGAACTCCCTCTCCGCTTACGTCCCTTGTAATGGAAACATTCTCGGACTTGCGGGCGATCTTGTCTATCTCATCAATGTAGATTATGCCCTTTTGCGCCGAGGGAATGTCAAACTCCGCCGCCTGTATAAGCCGCAAAAGCACATTCTCAACATCATCGCCCACATACCCCGCCTCGGTAAGAGTGGTAGCATCGGCTATGGCAAAGGGCACGTCAAGAATTCTTGCAAGGGTCTGGGCAAGCAGAGTCTTTCCCACGCCCGTAGGCCCTAAAAGAATAACATTGGATTTTTGCAGCTCCACATCATTGTCGCCGCCGTTTTCAATGTCGATTATACGCTTGTAGTGATTGTACACCGCAACACACAGCGCCCTTTTTGCAGCGTCCTGCCCTACGATATATTCATCAAGGATCTTCTTTATTTCCGCAGGTTTTTTCAGTGTTACAGTTTTTTTCTTATCCTTGGATCCGCCAAAGAAATCATCGCCGAAGTTGTCAAAAAAATCCGGAGGAGGCACATAACCCAGCTTCTCATCGGTCATAAGCCTTTCGTAGCAGTTCATTACGCATTCATCGCATATAAAATGATTGCCTGCGGAAAAAATGCTTTGAACCTCTCCTCCGGTTTTGCCGCAGAAGCTGCATCTTGGTTTGTTGTTAATTCCCGGCATCCGCTTACCATTCCTTTCAGAAAATTGCTGCCCTTTGCGTTACATTCGGCAAAGCTGTCAAAGATCAAAGATTACGGGCAGCAGTTCAAAAATGCAAATACTCCGTCCGCAAAACGCAGACGAAGCAATGCATTCCGCAAATTATCTATGCTCTATGACCTTATCGACCAAGCCGTATTCCAAGGCTTCCTGTGCCGTAAGGTAATTATCTCTTTCGGTGTCACGCTCTATGACATCAATGGGCTTGCCTGTGTTTGCGGCAAGGATCTCATTAAGCTTTTGCCTGGTCTTGACCATATGATCCGAATGAATCTTTATATCCGTGCATTGACCGGAAATACCGTCGCCGCTGATAAGAGGCTGATGAATGAGTATCTCCGAATTCGGCAGGGCAAGCCGTTTGCCCTTTGTACCCGAGGACAGCAGGAAAGCTCCCATAGAAGCAGCCATGCCCATGCAAATTGTGGAAACATCGCACTTGATATACCGCATGGTGTCGTAAATGGCCATGCCCGCAGTGATAACGCCGCCGGGGCTGTTGATGTAAAAGGAGATATCCTTATCCGGATCCTGTCCCTCTAAAAACAGCATCTGAGCTATTATAAGGCTTGCGGTATGCATATTGACATCCTCGGACAGAATAATGATCCTGTCATTAAGAAGTCTGGAAAAAATATCCATACTTCTCTCGCCGCGATTGGTCTGTTCTATGACCATAGGCACGTACGGCATATCTGAAATACCTCCTCACTTTTTTTGAGCAAACATAAAACTTTTTTCTGTTTATAACTGCCCCTCCCCTGCACACCGCAGAGGAGAAGCGGATATTTAATTTACTTGATAACAGCGCTGTCCTTAACGATCTTGAATGCCTCCGTTACAAGCAGATCTGTTCTGAGATCAACAGGACTGATAAGGCTCATTACCTGCTCGGGCTTCATTCTGTAGGTCTGAGCCATATTGCCCACTTCCTCCATAATGCGGTCGTCGCTGATCTCAATGCCCTCCAGAATAGCAACCTTTTCCAGTGCAAGACGTATGTCAACGGTTTTCTTAGCCTGCTCCTCAAAGGTCTTTCTGAAGCCTGCAAGATCCATTCCGGAGAAAGAAAGATACATATCAAGATCAAGTCCCTGTCCGTGGAGTCTGTACTCAAAGTCTCTTACCATCTCGTCGATCTTGTGTTCATACATTACCTGAGGTACTTCCGCTTTCATCTTATCGGCAACAGCCTCGTAAAGCTTGTTATCAACCTCGGCATCAGCGTTCTTAACGGCACGCTCCTCCAGGTTCTTGCGAATGTCTGCCTTAAGCTCGTCAAGAGTATCGAACTCGGATGTGTCCTTTACAAAATCATCATCCAGATCGGGCAGCTCAACTTCCTTTATCTCATGAAGCTTTATTGCAAACTCCGCAGGCTTTCCCGCAAGCTCGGTCATCTGATATTTTTCGGGGAATGTTACATTTATTGTGAACTCATCCCCGGGGTTCTTACCTATTATCTGCTCCTCAAAGCCGGGGATAAACTGACCAGAGCCGAGCTTGAGCTCAAAATTCTCTTCCTTGCCGCCCTCAAAGGGAACACCGTCCATAAAGCCCTCAAAGTCGATAACAGCAGTATCTCCGTTTGCAGCGGGTCTGCCCTCGGCAGTAACAAGTCTGCCGTTCTTCTCTCTCATGGACTCCAGCTGCTTATCAACATCCTCATCACTGACAGTCTTGACGGATTTTTCAATTTCTATTCCCTTATAATCGGAAATTTCCACCTCGGGCTTGGTTGTGCACTTTACTTTAAGTGTAACGCCCTCTTCCTTGGACAAAGCAGTTACATCAATGTCGGGGCGGTCAACCAATGTAAGACCTGCTTCATTGACAGCCTCCTCGATCATTTCGGGAGCAAGAGCATTTACAGCGTCCTCATAGAAGCAGCTTTCGCCGTAAAGCTTCTCGATAATTTTTCTGGGTGCCTTTCCCCGTCTGAAGCCGGGAACGTTTATTCTTCCCTTTGCCTTGTTGTATGCCTTCTGAACGGCATTTTCAAACTGCTCCGCAGTTGCCTCGATCTCAAACTCGTAAACGTTCGTTTCGATTTTATTGGTTGACTTTAAGCTCATTTATTACATCCTCCATTTTAAAAGATCCCCAAAATCGAGATCTCATTATAAGCACATAAAAACATTATAGCATAAATATTGCAATTTGACTATAGCTATTTTAACATTTCTGCCTTTTGCACAAATCACATTATTTTATATGGAAAAAATTGTATATAATCACCCGAAATCAGGCGGAAATCTATTCCGTCACGTTCGCCGTTCACCGCATATCTGTGTCCGCTTCCGTGAATATGCCCGTAAAAGCACTGCTTTATGCCGTGTCTGTACATTACCTCTAAAATGTCGTAATTATACTCATTCCCGTAAATGGGCGGGTAATGGAGAAAAACTATCGGCTCCAGCCCTGCCGCCTCGGCCGAGGCCACAGACGTTTCCAGCCGCCCAGCCTCCCTTGCCAGAACCTTGGCGTCCGCAGGCTCGCTGCTGTCGTTTATCCAGCCTCTTGTACCGCATATGCCGTAATTTTCATAAGCAAAGTGATTGTTGTGAAGTATGGAAATGCTCTCCAAACCATATTTTTCAAAGAACGAATTTATTTTTGAAAGGGTAGTCCACCAGTAATCATGGTTGCCCTTTGAGATTATCTTTTTTCCCGGCAAAGCCTCTATAAATCTGAAATCCGGCAGTGCCTGCTCAAGATCCATGGCCCAGGAAATATCCCCGGGAATGACCACCGTGTCGGCTTCACAAATGTTATTCGTCCAGTTTTCTCTGATCCGTTCCACATAGTTATCCCAGCCGCCGAAAATATCCATGGGCTTATTCACACCAAACGGCAGATGCAGATCGCCCATTGTGTAAAGCGCCAATTCTTACTCCAGGCCCAAAGCTGAAAGAACATAGCTTTGCATACTGTCTCTTTCAATGGAATCCGTAAACCGCCGCTCCTTGCTTTCCAGCTCCGCCAGCGAACGGGGAACATCATATCCGCTCGCCTTATGAAGTCTTTCCACCTTTACAAATTCCCCGTCGCCGGAGGGCTGCCCCTCAATGGCCTCCAGTACAGAGCCGCTGAATTTATAAGGACTGGCAGTGGATGCAATGACCGTCTTTGTCATATCCCCGGTCTGCTCCCTGTAATCCTGATAAACGCATACCGCAACAGCCGTATGTGTATCAAGAGTGTATGAATATTTATCGTAAACCGCCTTGATCGTGGCTTTTGTGCGTTCATCATCGCAGCAGCCCGCCCTGAAGTTCTCGCTGAGCTGCTTTTTAACATTCTCGGTAACTTCATATCTGCCGCTCTTTGCCAGCTCACCGAACCATTCCTTTATAAGCTCGTCGTTCTCGCCGCCTAAAATATATAGCAGCCTTTCCAGGTTTGAGGAAATAAGGATATCCATAGAGGGAGAAATTGTGGTGATAAATTCCCTGTTCCTGTCGTAAATGCCTGTGTTGATAAAGTCCGTCAGTACATTGTTGGCATTGGACGCACAGATAAGCATATTTACGGGCAGTCCCATTCTTTTGGCATAATAAGCCGCTAAAATATTACCGAAATTCCCCGTGGGAACAACAATGTTTATCTTCTCCCCCTCTTTTATCTCACCGTCCTTCATAAGACGGGAGTAGGCGGAAATGTAGTAAATTATCTGAGGCGCAAGCCTGCCCCAGTTGATAGAATTGGCAGAAGAGAACATCATGCCGCCCTCTTCCAGCTTTTTCTTGATATCATCATCTGTGAAGATCGCCTTAACGCCGTTCTGGCAGTCATCGAAGTTTCCCTTTAATGCACATACTGTAACGTTGCCGCCGTCCTGAGTGGTCATCTGCATTTTCTGCATATCCGAGACCCCGTCCTGAGGATAGAACACCATAATGGCAGTACCCTCAACGTCAGCAAAGCCCTCCAAAGCTGCCTTTCCCGTGTCCCCCGAGGTAGCCACAAGGATTACAACCTTTTTGTGAACATCAAGCTTTTTAAGGGAGGTCGTCAGCAGATAGGGCAGAATTTGCAATGCCATATCCTTGAATGCACAGGTAGGACCGTGCCACAGCTCCAGAACATAAGTCCCGTCAAATAAATGGGAAATTTCCGTAATGTCCGCAGTAGCAAATTTCTTGTCGGTATAAGCGCTCTCGGTGCAGTATTTAAGCTCTGCATCGGTAAAATCCGTCAGCAGCTTTGAGAAAATGAATGCTGCCCCCTCGGCATAGCTCATATCGCCCACCGACTTTATTTCCTCCATTGTAATTGAGGGTATCTCCTCGGGAACAAAAAGTCCTCCGTCCTCGGAGATTCCTTGGGCTATAGCCTGTGCGGAGGAAACCTTCAGTCCGCTGTTTCTTGTGCTTTTGTAAAACATATTATCACCTTTTCCGGTATATTTTTATTTAAATTTCCCGCTGTCAAAGCAGAAAACACACTTGCCTGTTTAATTATCAAAATAATCCTCTCCCCCAAAGGCGCTGTCCAGATATCTGAGCCTTTTCACCCTGCCCTCTCTGACAGTGACCTCCGCTACATCATACCGTGGCTGAAGCTCCTCGGGATATCTGATCATATATTCCAGTGATGTTTTTATTATAAGCCTGCGCTTTCTTTTGGTAACAGCCTCCGCCCCGCTTTCGTAAGAACCCTCTCCACGGGTCTTTACCTCCACAAAGGCTATAACATCGTCTTTTCGGGCAATTATGTCGATCTCGCCGCCCCTTATGCGGAAATTGCGGTGCAATATGGTGTAGCCGCTTTTTTCAAGGTAAAAGGCAGTCAGCTCTTCCCCCAGCTTACCCGTTTCACTGCTGCTTCTTTTCATAATATTTTTTAAGGAATGAGGGACGGTGAACGGGAGATTCCCCGTATTTGTCCAGCATTTCGTAATGAAGCTTCGTTCCGTAACCCTTATGCTTTTCAAACTGCCATTCGGGGTACTTTTCGGCAATTTCTTTCATATACCTGTCACGGCTCACCTTTGCAAGAATGGACGCCGCCGCAACACTGGCGCATTTGCCGTCACCCTTTACCAAAGCCTCCCCGGGAATATCCAAATCGGGCAGCTTGTTGCCGTCGGCTATAAAATACCCCGCCTTTATTTTAAGCCCCTCGCAAGCCCGCTTCATGGCAAGCAAAGCGGCATTCAGAATATTGAGCTTTTCTATCTCCTCCACAGAAGCAGTGGCAATGCAGAAAGCCGCCGCCTTTCGGGTGATCTCATCAAACAAAGCCTCCCGCTTTTTTTCGCTCAGCTTCTTGCTGTCGTCAATACCCTCAATATAGACACCGTCCTCAAATATGACCGCCGCAGCAAAAACATCTCCCGCCAACGGTCCCCGCCCTGCCTCGTCAAGACCGCAGAACACAGGGTGCTGCGCCCTCACCGACTTGTCATATTCAAATAAAGGGCTTTCGGTCATAAAACCTCACCCTCCTTTTCCTCAGACTCGCCCGAACAATCCTCGGGGCATTCAAGGCTTATCCGCCCCAGCTTTCCTCCCCTGAATTCGTCAAGAACCGCAGCCGCAGCCCTCCCCGTATCTATCTCTCCCCCCGAAATAAGCATGCCTCTCGCCTTGCCGACCCTTGTCAGCAGCTCATATCCCGAAAGACAGCCCATTGTTTCCCCGCTTGCCATTGCCTCGTCCTCCTCGGGAGTATCAAGGCTTATGTTATAGCGGCTTTTTATATTTTCGGGAGCAATATCCCGTAATTTCAGCAGCAGTCTGCAGCCCAGCAGCTCCACATCGGTAACAGTGTCCTTTACAGCTCCCGTAAACGCCAGCTTTTCCCCCACCGCCATATCGTCAAACTTCGGCCAAAGAACTCCGGGCATATCCAGCAACTCAATATCTTCCTCCAGCATTACCCATTGCTTGTCACGGGTAACACCCGGGCGATCCTCTACCTTAGCCTTTTTCCGCCCCGCCATACGGTTAATGAAAGAGGATTTCCCAACATTTGGCACACCCACCACCATAAGGTGCAGCACCCTGCCGCTCATACCCTTGCGGGTGTTTTTCTCAATAACGTCCGTCAAAACCTCTTTGACCGCAGGAACAAAAGCATTCAGCCCCCGCCCCGAACGACAGTCCGCAGGCAAAGCTTTTATGCCCATATCCTTAAAATACCTTACCCAACGGGCATTTATTTTCTCATTGGCAGCGTCGCACTTGTTCATGACCACAATTCTCGGCTTTCCCGCTGTAATGTTCCTTATATCGGGATTTCCGGAGGAAACAGGTATCCGGGCGTCCAGTATCTCCACCACGCCGTCCACCAAAGGCAGACACTTTTCCATCATGCGGCGGGTCTTGGTCATATGCCCGGGAAACCACTGTATAGAGGGTATATCGTTCATTCCTGCTCCTTTTCGCTGTTAAGACATACTTTCCCAAGCCCCATGCATCGGAGCTTCTTAACGGTTCACGTTATTTATCTCCCAAGCAAACCGATCATTATCAATCAACTATTCAACCTTGCCAAGTCTCGACATAGGCCAGATCCTGAAAACAACCTTGCCCATGATCTCGTCCTCGGGAATAAACCCCACCTGTCCGCTGCGGCTGTCCAAGGAGTTCATACGATTGTCACCCATAACAAAGCAGCAGCCGTCGGGAACCACCACAGGGAAATCATGACCTCCCTCGTCCCGCATGGTAAGCTCGTTTATATACTCTTCCTCAAGCACCTCGCCGTTGACGGAAACAGCCCCCGTTTCAAAGTCAATATCCACCGTATCGCCCCCCACAGCAATAACACGCTTGACAATAGGCTTACCCAGTCCAACGCCCTCCACAAGAGCACCGTTCTCGTAAACATATCCCCTCTGACTGTCTGCAATGACTATGTCCCCTCTTTCGGGAGTGTAGAACAGGTGATGAACGATCAGCTTTTCTCCGTCATGCAGTGTGGGGTACATGGATTCGCCGTCCACATTTGCCTGCCGCAAAATAAAAGTAAACACCAATATTACCGCAAAAAAAGCAAAAATAATGGTCTCCATCCACTCCAGAAATTCCTCGTAAGGAGTACCGTTTTTCTTTTCCTCATTGCTGTCCAGTGCCTCATAATTCATCTGATACTTTGCCATTGCGCTCTTCTCCCCTTCATTGCCCGCAGCATACTTCCACGGGAAAATTATATAAAAAAGGGAACTTTAACCAAAGTCCCCAAACAACCTGAACCGATGCGTCAAGGGTGTTTCCGCAAAGGAAAAATATTCTTCCAGCACGGAAAGTATGTTTTCCTTCGGAAAACGGCCCATAACGCTCATATTCGGTCAATTGAAAGGAGCACTATCCTTTCACATACCTTTTTTGAGAGCGGAAGCGACCGAAAGATCGACTTCGCCTCATTGTAATAAACGTAAAAATTGCGTTTATTGGATCTGCTGCTTGACCTTAGCCGCCTTACCGACTCTGTCACGCAGATAATAAAGCTTGCTCCTTCTGACTTTACCGTGACGAACTACCTCAACCTTGTCCACAACAGGAGAATGAACAGGGAAAACCCTCTCGATCCCGCAGCCGTGAGCCACACGCCTTACGGTAAATGTCTCGGAAATGCCTCCGTGTCTCTTTGCGATAACAGTGCCCTCAAAGATCTGGATCCTGTACTTCTGACCCTCCTTGATCCTTACGTGCACCTTAACGGTATCACCCACTTCAAATGCGGGAACCTCGCTCTTGAGGCAGGAATCGCTGATAAGCTTCAATGCGTCCATGATAATATCCTCCTTAAATTTCAGGACATTCTTAAATCTCTTTTTACCATCCTTATGACGCAGCGGATGAGAGACCAGCGGACTGCCCTTTTAATGTTGCCGTTCACCCTTGTGTCCGGCAGCACTAATCTCGCTTCTTTCACAATACACAACAGTGTTTTGAACGTCAGCGGATTTCATATGCTTATTTATTGTAACATATTCATACAAAAATTGCAAGCTTTTTTGTGAATTTTTCAAATTTATGTTGACTATGTAAAAATTTCACCATTTTGGCAGTAAATATTTAGGCGTTTTGTACATACAATTTCTGCCGAAATTCCCATACTTTTGCAGAACTCCGTAAAAGCCCCCGTAAACACCCCCGCATTTATATTAAGCTCATTCCCGGCAGGCAATATAAAGTCCGCAGAAAATTCGTTCTCACCCGTATCTGTCCCGATGATTTTAATATGAGGCTTAATGTCAAGAGTAATTTCTCCCTTTTTCTTCGACCGCTTTTTCACTTCAATTTTTTCACTTGCCAGAAATTCTCCGAAAGCCCTTTCAATTTCGGGCACATTTCCCGAAAAGACCGCCCTGTATTCCGCACTGCCTATATCCCTGTTTTTGTGCACGGGAGCGCCTGCCGATATTATCGAGATACCCTCGGGGCAGACCTCACCCAGCCGCAAAGCAAAGTTCTCCATGGGGATTTCCTCTATTCCGTAAAAATCCATAGGCTCCCGCTCCCCCAATGTCCCCAAGGACAAAGGCAGCGGAAAATTCAGATATATCCTCGGGTTAAACCCCTCCGAGTACCACACAGGCAGCCCCGACCTTTTCAGCGCCCTCTGCATTGCCCGCAGCAGGTCAAGGTGAGAAATATACACCGCCCTGCCTTTTTTCTTCAGAAAAACCCTTACAGGGTACTTATCCAAAGCACTCCCTCCCTATCCCTTTGCTAATGCCGCAGCCCGAACAGCCCTCGCGGCAGTTTTTGGTGGTGATCCCCTTGTAAGCCTTTTCCCGCTCACGTATAAGAAATTCCTTTGACACCATATAATCAAGATGATCCCACGGGGCAGTTTCCCCGCAGTCCATAGCCCGTCTTGCATAATGATCCATGCTAAGCCCCGCTTCCTCAAAGGCCTCCTGCCACAGATCAAAGCGGAAGCATTCGTCCCAGCCGTCGAATTTGCAGCCCTTTTTCCATGCCCTGTATATCACATCTCCCATACGCCTGTCCCCCTTGGCAAGAGCCGCCTCCAGCACACTGACTCTGAAATTATGGTAGCTTACCGTCATATACCGCTTGCCCCTTGCAGCGTCAAGCAGCAGCTTCTGCCGCCTGTTTATTTCCACGGGGCTAATCTGCGGCTCAAACTGAAAGGGTGTGAACGGCTTTGGCACAAATGTGGCACAGCTTACGGAAACCGAAAGCTTCTGCCCCTTTGGTCTGTCATTCATATTATACCACAGATCGGCAATTTTTGAGGCAAGCGAAACAATACCCAGAATATCCTCATCCGTTTCCGTTGGCAGACCTATCATAAAATAAAGCTTTACTCCCGCATATCCGCCTTTAAAAGCGGTCTCGCAGGCGGAAAGTATCTCTTCCTCGGTAATGTTCTTGTTTATAACGTCTCTAAGGCGCTGCGTCCCAGCCTCGGGAGCAAAGGTAAGCCCGCTTTTGCGCACCTTTGAAAGCTGCTCCATCAGCTTGTCATTAAACCTGTCGATCCTCATGGAAGGCAGGGAAAGGCTTATATGCCGCTGCTCGGTATAATCCGCCGCCGCTTCAAGCATTCCCTCTACGTCCGAGTGATCGCTTGTCGAAAGGGACGAAAGGCTGAGTACCTCATACCCCGTGCTCTCGCAAAGGCTCTTTGCTTCACTTACAACCGTTTCTGCCGTTTTCTCCCTGAAGGGTCTGTAAATAAACCCTGCCTGGCAGAACCTGCACCCTCTCACGCACCCCCGCAGCACCTCTACCACAGCCCTGTCGTGAACTATCTCCGAAAAGGGTACAACAAACGTTTCGGGATAATATACCTTGTCAAAATCCTCTATTATCCGCTTTTTCACCTTTTCGGGAACGCCCTTCCCGATTGGCTTCACTTCCTTTATCGTCCCGTCCTCACAGTAAGAAACATCGTAAAATGCGGGAACATATATTCCCTCTATCAAAGCCGCTTGTTCAAGGAATTTTTTCTTTGAATATCCGCCGTTCTTTTTCATATTCTCATAAAGCTCCAAAAGCTCTATGTTAAGCTCTTCTCCCTCCCCCAAAGCGAACAGATCAATAAAATCCGCCAAAGGCTCGGGATTGCAAACACAAGGCCCTCCCGCCATTACTATCGGGCATTCCTCTCCCCTGTCGCGGCTCATAAGCGGGATACCCGCCAGCTCCAACATATTCAGAATATTCGTGTAGCAAAGCTCATACTGAACCGTGAATCCAATAAAATTAAAATCCCTGATAGGGTCAAGGCTCTCCAACCCGTACAAAGGAATGTCATTTTCCCGCATAAGCGCCTCAAAATCCGCCCAAGGCGCAAATACCCTCTCGCACCACCAGTTTTCGCGGCGGTTTTTCAGGGAATAAAGTATCTTCATTCCGATGTGGCTCATTCCCACATCATAGGTGTCGGGGAAGCAAAAAGCAAACCGCAGCCCGACCTTTTCCCTGTCCTTTACCACCGAATTCAGTTCTCCACCTATATACCTCGACGGATTATTAACCTTTAACAGAATGCTCTCTATCTTTTTTTTCATCTCCGCATTTTCAGCGCCCATATATTGCAGTTCCTTTCAAAATATTATAACGCCAAAACCACCGACACACCGACACTGTCAGCTATTTCCTCGCCTTTTTCCTTTCCACCTTGCTCTCATACATCCGACCGTCCGCCAGGCGGATAATGTCGTCAATACTGCACCCCGAGGAAAAAGCCTCGCAGCAGAATCCGATACTTGCGGATATTTCAAAAGGCTTTTCCGCCTTGTTTTCTTCCGCCAGCGCCTCGTTAAATTTCTCTATCCTCACAATTGCGTCAATATAGTTGTACTCCCCAAGTCCTATTATGTAAAATTCGTCTCCTCCCGCCCTTACACATATCTCCGAGCTTCGTGCTATCTGACCGGAAGCGGAGGCCACCGCCCTTATGCCGTAATCACCCTCGGAATGCCCATAAGTATCGTTAATAAATTTCAGACCGTCCATATCTATTACAAAAACCAGCCAGCTGTCCCTGACCGTGGCATGAGCCGCCATTTCCTTTACCTTTCTGTCCATGCCACGCCTGTTATAAAGCCCTGTCATAGCGTCACGCTCTGAGAATGCCATAAGCCTGTTCTGTACCCTTATCATCTCCAGCGCATTGTTCACATTCCTTATCCAGTTTCTGAAAACTATTCCTATACGTGTTTTACGGGCAATGTCGCACTGGAGCACCGAATACCCCATGGTGTTGGTCTTGAAATGCATGGGAACAAAATAGAACACACAGGGATTTTCCCGCTCTTCGTCATACAGCTCGGGCAGCATAAGAGCGGTTTCAAACTCATGACCATGTCCATCGCCGATATACGAATTTTTATAATCCTCATCACATACCGCATCCACACTGCGTATTACATTTTTCATGACCTCGGGATAGCCATTTTCGGTACACATATCCTCATCCAGCCAGTTTTCCTCCAGACAAAGGTAATACCTGTAAAAGGGCTTTATAAGATACGCCGAACCGTTTATCTTCTTTAAGCAATCCTCCACGCTCTCCGAGCCTGTGAAGTTCTCGAACATATAGCTGTCCAGCAGACGGCTTATGTCCATGCTCTGCATGACCTCCGGGTCGTTGTGATTGTGGTTCACATTGTACAGCGAGCTGCTCAGGCGCTGCTTTATATACCCCAAATTTTCGGGACAGCCGCAGCTGGAGCATATTTTAAGCCCCGTTTCTCCCTTTTCGGGAGGCAGTATCTCCGCCCCCGGCTCTATCTCACGGCGTATCATATTCACAGCCTCCGCCGCAGCCTTTGCTATCTCGGGCAGAAAGCTTGTTATGGTAATATCGTTTATAGCGGATTCTGAAGTAGCGTCATAACCCGTAACAATAATATCCTCGGGTATCTTAAAACCTCTGTCGGCAAGACGGTTCGCAAGCCCTATAGCCATATGGTCGCTGGCGCAGATAACAGCCTCGGGGCGCTCTACCTCACCGTTTGCGATCTTATCAGCCAGTGCCTCTCCCCCCGTGTACCAGAAATCGCCGTAAAAAACATTATCGGGATCAAGTTCCATTCCCCGCTTTTTAAGCATATCCTCATATCCGCCGACTCTCTGCTCGGAAACCGCATGACCCTTCATTCCCGTAAGAAAATAAATCTTACTGCAATTGTGCACATCCATCAGATGAGCGGTTATAACCGAAAAAGCCGAGCGGTCGTCGGTATGCACCACAGGGTAATCCCCCAAGGGCATATCAAGGGAAATAACGGGCTTGCGGCATTTTTCCTTCAAAAGCGCCTCCACCATGTCCCTCACCTCGGTGGTATTGTTCTCGGTCAGGGAAATAGGCGCCACGATTACACCGTCCAGCTTGTCGAAATTAATCAGATTGTAAATATTGACCTCGCCGTCCAGATATTCCTTATAAAAATGGCAAGTCTGAACCAGCGGAGTAAACACAGCGCAGTCATATCCGTATCTGCTGCACTGACCCAGCAGCCCGTCCATTACCCTCTGCTGATAAACCGCCTCGGGGTTCGCCACAATAAATCCTACAAGCTTGCGCCTCATTGATAATGCCTCCTTATAGAGCAAAATAAAAAATCAGCTTAAATGTTCATTTATAGAAGCAAGAGGCAGGAAGCAAGAATTTAAACCGCTGTTTTCTCAGCCCTTTGCCTTAAAAATTAGATTTGCGAGCACTGTAATTTATCCCGATTATTTCCCGCACGCTTTCTGTCCGCCATTGTTTTTCGGAAAATCAAATACAAATAAGCCGCCGGGAAAATATGCCGTGCAGCGGACAGTACAGCCTGTCTGCATTGCCTATATAACCTATATATTTTAATTTTATCAAACATTTATTATAAAAGAATGAACCTCTTGTTAATTCTGCATAAATTTCACTGACTTTTCCTCTGAAAAATCATATAAAATCCTTAAACCAGACATCTTCCACCGCAAACTCTCTGCCGTCAAGATAATCCAGTATCCCATTGTCCCCCTTGAAATCGAACCTCAGCCTGTAGGAATACAAAGCCTGTGTCTTTACCCCGTATTCCCTGTTCACTCTGTTGCTGCCGTACTTTCCGTCCCCTAAAAGAGGGCAGCCGATATAAGCCATATGCGCCCTTATCTGATGAGTGCGCCCCGTCAGCAGCTCAATTTCAAGCAAGCTTAGCCTCCCGTTGGTTTTTAACACCCTGTACCTTGTAACAATGGTCTTGTTGGCAGCGGTCTTTTTGTCCGATACAGTCACCATGTTGGTCTTGCTGTCCTTGAACAGATAATGGGTCAGCGTGTCCTCTTTTTTCGGCGGCACGCCTACCGCTATGCACAAATACCGCTTGTCGATCTCCCTGTCCCGTATCTTCCGATTGAGTATCCGCAAAGCCTCCGCACTCTTCGCCGCAATAACAATCCCCCCCGTATTCCTGTCCAGTCTGTTGCACAGTGCAGGCACAAAGCTGTTTTCACTCGTCGGGTCATATTCTCCCTTGTCGTATAAATATCTCAGCATTCGGTTAATAAGCGTGTCCGCTTCCCCCCTGTCGTCCTCATGCACCACCAGGCCGCACTTTTTATCAATCAGCAGAATGTTTTCATCCTCGTAGACCACATCAATATTCCCCGTAACCCTCATAAATTCATACTCCGTGCTTTCCTCCCCGAAAAAATCATCGGGCAGATAAATTTCCAGTATATCCCCCTCCCGAAGCCTCATCGATATCTCGCACCGTTTTCTGTTAACTTTTATATTTTTCGTCCTTATCCCTTTGTATAAAGCGCTCTGAGGCAGCATGGGAGCAGCCTTTGAAATGAACTTATCCACCCTCTGCCCCGCATCGTTTGAATTAATAATATATCTTTTCATTTATCACATTCCTTAAAAATTCCGATTGCCCGCCGTCAGCTTCCTGCCTCCCGATTCCGACCCTCCTAATGTTCTAATCCCCAACGTATAGCTTCTATGCACCAAGGCAGAACAAAGAAAACCACGGGATAACCCACAAATAACCATATAAACACCGAAAAATATTTGTACACCTTTTCCTTGCCGCCGTATTCCCTGTTCACCGTATTCACCGCAATGACTGCGCCCACGCTCCCAAGAAAAAGAAATACCCTACCGGGTTCAGTTTCCTTTTTTATCTCCCAGAAAGCCACTGCATCGAAAACAGCAAAAACGCAAAGCCAAAAAAATACAAATGAAATATCAAATATAATTTCATAAAAAAGAATGAACAAGATTAAATACAACCCATCAATAGGAGAAAATACAAAAAGCGCCCAATTCACCGCCAGCCCTATCATCATAATCTCATTGATTTTTTTTACACTGTTCATTTTCATCGTATCGTTACTCCCTCCCTGCAATCTGTAAATATTCCCTCCGTCTCCGCTGCAAGACAGCCTTTGACCGACAGTCCGTAATTATTAATTATTAATTAATATTGTGTTGCTTACAGGCATATACCCTCCGTCTATCCACGCATAAAGGCAAACCTCCCTGCACAGCACCCCTGCCAATTCCAAATCAAGCGCCGCCCTTTCTCCGCTTGTCCCGAACATAAAAAGCGAATTGTGAATATCACCGCTTTCCCCCGATTTAAAGCCGCACCAGCTTAAATTTTCCGGCTCTGTCCCGCTTCCCTCAAAGCTGTACACTATCATATCATCTTCTATATAAATACTATATAAATATGTATATCCCGCAAACCCGCTGATATCTCTCTCACAGACAATGCTTTTTATAAATCCCGACCGCTCGTAAACCTCCACTGCCGCATTAACATTCCCCGGCAGATTACTTTTGATCTGTCCCCTGTCACTTCTGCCGATCTGCGCCGTGAACATCTCCGGCGACCATATTTCCTCGTCCTCATAGCCGAAATACGCTAAATGCTGCCCCCCGAAATCAATGCTGTAGCCTTCGTTTACCGTGTAACTTTTAGTTTTCCCCTCTGCCATATCTCCGAAAATATTCCAAAGCATAGAAAAATTTCCTCCGAGTCCGCTGTTCTCCGACATATGTATGTAAAAAGGTCCGCCCGCATACGCTCCCGCA
>CAMWIR010000056.1 GCA_947174365.1 uncultured Ruminococcus sp.
GGATAATCACAAACTGGTACCGCACACAGGCTTACTACGATTCGGGAAGCTGGCGTGCAACATGGAACGGCGAGGGCGGCGGTGTGCTTTTAAATCAGGCTCCCCACAACCTCGATCTGTGGCAGTGGATATTCGGTATGCCTAAAAGAGTCAGGGCATTCTGCGCTGCGGGAAAGTACCACAATATTGACGTTGAGGACGATGTGACGATTTACGGCGAATATGAAAACGGTGCGACAGCAACCTTTATTTCCACCACGGGAGAAGCCCCCGGCACAAACCGTCTTGAAATTTCGGGGGACTTAGGAAAACTTGTCCTTGAGGACGGAAAGCTGAAATGGTGGAAGCTCAAAACTCCCGAAAGAGAATTCTGCTTTACGTCAAAGGAGGGCTTTGCGTGTCCCGAAATGGAATATGAAGAGTATTCCGAGGAAGCTCCCGACGACCATTCCACGGTGCTTGAAAATTTTGCAGAGGCAATTTTAGACGGTGTGGAGCTTATTGCCGACGGACGTGAGGGACTTAATTCCCTGTCAATTTCAAACGCCGCATACCTGTCCTCCTGGACCGATAAATGGGCTGAGATACCCACAGACGAAAAGCTGTTTGAAAGCTATCTTGCAGAGCTTTGCAGGAATGAAAATGTTAAAAAGAACGGCTTTGAAAGTTCCGATACCGAGGCTTCGCTGAATGAACGCTGGAAGGTAAGATGGTGACATTATGGGCGCATTTGCACTAATGCTTGCCGTGACCTGCTGCTACACAATTTCCTCCCTGAGCGATAAATTTGCCGTGTCAAAAGCAGGCTTTAGCGGGAATGAATTTACCTTTCTGATGTGTTCGTCAATGTCGGTTTTTCTGGCAATGAGCCTGCCTTTTCAAGAAATTTATTTCAGACTTTCATGGCAGGCTTTTGCTGCAATCCTGATTATTGCGGTGTGTAAAATGCTTGAATTTCAGATGAGCGCACTTGTGCTGAAAGAACTGTCTGCATTTGAGCTGAAAGCATGGCTGGGAACGACTTTGTTTGCCTCTTACATAACCGATATTATTGGCGGTGCAGAGGCGAAAATATCAAGATTTATTTGCATAATCATCACCGCTTTGGGACTTGTTTTCATTGCAAGATCGGGCAGCAGGGGAAAGGTGAATTACCGAAAAATCATTGTTCCGCTTATCTTATATCTTGCCGCAAAATACGGCTACGGACTTGTTATAAAAAGCTTTTCGGAGTATGCTTCTCCCACAATGCAGCTGCTTCCTGCGCTGATAATTATTTCGGTAATTATCGCACCGAAAGCCGTCCCCAAAAACATTTTTATCAAGAATCGCAGCGGCGCAGTAAAGGTAATTCTTGCCCGTATTCCCAATACTATCGGTATGCTTGCCGAAAATGCGGTGATCTCCATAAGTCTTGCGGATTATTCCTTTATTCAGCCCATGATTCTTGTTACGCTTTTTACGATCGGTCTGATACGGAAAGAAACTTATTCAAGGCTTAATCTGATCGGCAGTATTATCTGCGTTATCGGCGTTGTTTCCTTTCAGCTTTGCGGTCATTTATTTGCAAATTAACTAAACAGTTTTTGCAATTTATGATTTATTTTAATATTGAATTATGACTTTGACAAAAAAAATTTGGCAAATAAAATTTCAGTGAAAAAAACCTCCAACTTCGTTTTTGAAGTTCGGAGGTTTTTTGTGTGCGAAAGTATTTTACATTATATAATCTTTTGAATATCAGCCGAGCTTTCTGAATACAGGCATAACGTCGGTAATGGTCTGCTTTCCCTCGTAAACAGCCTTATCGTTGATATTTTCCCATTTTCCTTCGGGAAGATAAACGTCGATTTCTCTTGCGCCGAGCCTCAGCACGGGAGCAACAAGATAATCGCTGCCGAACATATACTGCTTCGAATAAACCTCTGCAATATTTTCCGGCATACAAACATCTCTTTTTTAATTATTATACCATATCGAGTTAGCATTTTCAAGACAAAAGAAGCTTTTCTAGCACAATACAGCTATAATTTATCCAATGCCTTGACACGCTCATAATTATGTTGTATAATATTTTTAGATGTTAGGGAGGTCTTTATATGAATATGAAAAAAATAGTTTTTGTTTTAACAGCATTAAGTATAGCAGCGGCTCTGAACGCCTGCGGATATGCGTCAGCCGATAGTTCTGCCCTTTCGCCGAATTCCGCGACGGCTTCTGCGAGCGTTGACGAAAATGCAGTACCCGAATTTGATATTAAAGGAGAGCTTGTGAAAAGCCAAAGTCATGGAATTAAAATAGATAATTACGGTTCGGTATTTGCTTCAAAACCCGAGGAAAACGCCAATCCTCTTATAGCAAATATTTTCTGTGCCGATCCTACCGCTGTGGAATACGACGGAAGACTTTATGTATACGGCACAAACGATCAACAGCAATATGAAGCTGTAGGCAGCGACGGCAGCAATACTTACGAAAAAATAAAGTCTATAGTCATGCTTTCCACCGACGATATGGTGAATTGGACTTATCACGGAATAATAGACATTGAGAAAATATCTCCATGGGCTATCGCTTCATGGGCGCCGTCGGTAACATCACGGGTCGAGGAGGACGGTAAAACTCATTTTTATTTGTATTACTCCAACAGCGGCTGCGGCGTTGGAGTAATAACAGCCGAAAATCCTCTCGGACCTTGGACAGACCCTCTCGGCGAACCGCTGGTGTCCACCTCAACAAAGGGACTTAAAGGCTGCCCCAATCCCTTTGACCCGGGAGTTTGCATTGATGAAAACGGCACAGGCTGGCTTACGTTCGGCGGAGGAAAAGCTCCCGGCGGCAGTGAATATATGCCCGGTTCAACGAGAATAGTTCAGCTTGGGGAGGATATGATATCATTTGCAAGCGAATTTGCCGAAATTCCCGCTCCGTATTTCTTTGAAGCAAGCGAGCTGAATTATATAAACGGCACTTACGTCTATACCTACAACAACAGTTGGGATAAACGCCTCCAATGGGAATACAAGGATTTTTCGAGGCCTGCCGCCTGCAGCATGGCGTATATGACGACCAAAACGCCCCTTGATACTGATAGTTGGAAATACAGCGGTGATTATTTTAAAAATCCGGGAGAGCAGGGACTTGATTACAGCAACAACCATACTCATCTGCAAAAGTACTCGGACAAATATTATTTATTCTATCATGCGCTTTTCCCGCAAAAGGCTCTCGGAACTGAAGGCGGATTCCGCAGTCTGTGTGTGAATGAGATCATCATTAATGAGGAAACGGTGGAAATATTAAAAGGCTCGGGTACAAAAAAGGGCGTCGAGCAAATAAAGAATGTAGACCCATACAAGGTAAATCAGGCTGAAACTTTTTTTACCGCTTCGGATATTTTATACTCGGATTCCGAGGAAAACGGAAATATGTTTATCGGCGGAAACAGCGGTTCATGGACATATGTCAGGGGAGTGGACTTCTCCGAAAAAACCTCCTCGTTTGCCGCAAGGGTAAATGGCAAGGGCAGGATAGAGGTATATGCCGACAGCATTGACGGAGAATATCTTGCCGCAGTTGAATTTGACTGTGATGAATTTAAAAATGTTTATTCCAATGATATAAAACAAGTCGAAGGTGTACACGACCTTTATTTTGTAATTTCAGGCAGCGGTATGCTTTTTGATGAATGGCAGTTTTTATCCCGAAAATAAAATATCCACATACAGAAAAATCCTCCAACTTCGTTTTTGAAGTTTGGAGGATTTTTTGTGTGCGAAAGTATTTTTACATTACATAACCTTTTGAATATCAGCCAATCTTTCTGAATACAGGCATAACGTCAAGAGGAGCAGCGTCCCCACAGTAACATTAGGAAAGATTAAATCCTACCTTTCACTTTATGCTTATATGAGTTTAGCTATAGACTTTCTTTTCAGTACCGCATACATCACAAAGCACATTATGATCTGCACTACAGTTGAACAAGGTATTGCAAGTCCGATCAGGAACAGCGAGTTGTTACCAATATAACTCATTAGAAATGCCACGGGTATCCTAATGCAGAAAGCTCCGACAATGCCTTGTATCATAACGAAAGCCGTTTTTCCGAGACCGTTGAAATACCCGATGAAGCAGAATAGGAAACAGGTCAGCATACAATCTATCGCATAGGCTTTAAGGTAATCAAAAGCGTTCATTACGGCAGCTTGATCTTTTGAGAAGATTGCTGCCATCGAGTCTCCGTAGAAGAATGTCAACAGGAACATCACAATACCAAATACGAACGATACTGATATTCCGCAAAAGAGTGCTTTCTTTGCTCTGTCGGGCTTTCCTGCACCTATATTCTGAGCCACGAATGAGGACATCGACTGCATAAATGCACTCGGTACAAGCATTATAAATGCACAGACCTTTTCGGCAACTCCCACTCCTGCCGATGTTTCAACGCTAATATCATTAACGATAGCAAGCAGGACGAGAAAAGATATTCCTACAAGAAAGTCCTGCAAAGCGATAGGAGTGCCTATCCTAAATATCCTATTGACCGAGGGCTTATCAAATCTTAGATCAGCTTTGTTCAGCTTAAAAGGCATACCGCTTTTTTTTACGATGATGTGCAGCGAGATAACAACACTTACAATCTGCGCTAAAACAGTTGCCATTGCAGCTCCTGCTGCACCAAGCCTGAATACCGCAACAAACAGCAGATCACTAATAATATTGACCGCACAGGCTATTCCGACAGCTATCAGCGGAGTTTGGGAATCTCCAAGTCCACGGAAAATACTTCCGAGCAGATTATATGCGGTTATTACAAGAAAACCTCCTCCACATATACGGATATATTTCACGGTAATGTCAAAGGCTTCTTCGGGAGCATTCATCACAGCTGCAAGCGGACTTGCAAGCGCAACACTTATCAGAGTAAACACAAGTCCAATAACCGTGAATATCATTATTCCTGTGCCGACAACATTTGATGCTTCTTCCGGACGCTTTTGCCCAATCTTCTGCCCCACGGTAACAGTTATTCCCATTGCAAAGCTGACGATCAGATTTGTGAGAGTAATCACGATCTGAGAACCTGTCGATACACCCGAAACATCGGCATTTGTTGCAAATCGTCCGACTACCAGCAGATCAACAGCACCATACATAGCTTGTAAAAACATAGCAAACAGTATAGGCAGCATAAAACGTAACAGAGGCGAAATAATCGCTCCCTCTGTAAAATTAAGTTTCTTCATTTTCTACTCCTTTCACATAAAAAAGCCGGATAAGAGCAGAAATTCCATCTGCCATCTTATCCAGCCTATCATTTCCCTGAATGATACACCCTCCGATGAACATTATATATTATAATACAAAAAATCCCAAAAGTCAATACCCATTTCCATTTTTTTGACTTTACCCAATAAAAAAATTTGGCAAATAAAATTTCAGTGTAAAAAATCCTCCAACTTCTTTTTTGAAGTTCGGAGGATTTTTTGCGTGCGAAAGTATTTTTACATTACATAATCTTTTGAAAATCAGCCAATCTTTCTGAATACAGGCATAGCGTCAAGAGGAGCAGCGACGGTAACGGTCTGCTTTCCCTCGTAAACAGCCTTATCGTTGATATTTTCCCATTTTCCTTCTGGAAGATAAACATCGATTTCTCTTGCGCCAAGCCTCAGAACGGGAGCAACAAGATAATCGCTGCCGAACATATACTGCTCGGGAAGATTCCAGCACTTTTCATCTTCGGGGAATTCAAAGAACATTGTCCTTATAAGAGGCGCACCTGTTTTTGAAGTTTCCTCCATAAGTCCTGCAATATAGTCCTTCATAGAAAGACGAATGTCAAGCCATTTCTTCATAATTTCGTAGGCCTTGTCGCCATAGCTCCACAGCTCGTTAGGATGACCTGTGTAAAGATAACCGCCGCCGAAGTTTCTGTCGTCAAGCTTCGGAATATCCCAGTCAGGACCACGATTGCCGTGCATACGGAGAATAGGACAAAATACGCCGTACTGATACCAGCGGATAAGCAGCTCAATAAAATCGGGATCGTCGTGTTCCTCTGTCATAAAGCCGCCTATGTCGGTCGTCCACCAGGGAATACCTGCAAGACCCATATTCTGACCTGCAATTACCTGATCCTTGAAAGACTCAAAATTCGACTGAACATCGCCTGTCCATACGAGAATCCTATACTTCTGGCTGCCTACCCATGCTGAACGGCAAAGGTTTACAGCTTCGTGATCGCCCATTGCTTCCTGTCCGTTCCAGAAAGCCTGGGCATACTTTTTAGGATACTCACAGCCAACCTTAGAACCTCTGCCTGTATAGTAACGGTAGTTGTCGAAATCATATTTTGTGCTGTCAGGCTCTGCATTGTCAAGCCAGAAAAGGTCAATGCCCCAGTCACGGTAATTCTTCTTGCACTTACCCCATACAAATTCCTGTGCCTCGGGATTGAAGAAGTCAACAGTTCCGCAGTCGCCTTCATAATCATAGGTCTGGATAGAGCCTACATCGGTTGTGCTTATAAGAGCCTTCTGCTCCATTTCGTAGTAGTTTTCGCTTCTCTTGTCTACGGAAGGCCATACGGAAACCATGACCTTTGTTCCCATCGAGTGAAGCTCGTCTGTCATAGCCTTTACAGCGTCTTTGCTCCAATATTTTTCGTCAAATTTCCAGTCGCCCTGATACGGCCAATGGAAAAAGTCAATAACGATAACATCAAGCTTTATGCCAAGCTCCTTGTATCTTCTTGCGACCTCAAGCACCTCATCGGGTGTACGGTAACGGAGCTTGCACTGCCATAAACCGAGATAATCCTTGCTCATAACGGGAGCACGGCCAACGCACTCGGTGTAGTTTGTTACGATCTCGGCAGGAGTGTCATCGGCAGTGATCCAGTAATCCACCATATCGCTTTCGTCAGCGATCCACTTGGTAATATTTGTACCAAATGCCGCTTCTCCTGTTGCGGGATTGTTCCAGAGCATACCGTAACCCTTGCTTGAAATAACAAAAGGAACACTTACCTGTGAGTTTCTCTGTTCAAGAGGAAGAACGGAGCCTTTAAGGTTAAGAATAGGCATCTGGTACTGTCCCATGCCAAAAAGCTTTTCTTCCGGGTCAGACTCAAAGCGTGCCGTGATCTTAAATCCGTCCGAAGAAAGTCCCTTGTACTCTCTTGATTTTGTCTTGTAGCAGATAGCCTCCTTGCGGATCGAGCCGTGATAATAGCTGTAGTATTCCTGAAGAATAAGCTCGTCATCCTTATAGAATGTGAGAATTCCGACAAGGTTTATCGTAGCCTTGATCTTGCCGTTTACGATCTCGGCTGTTTCTGCCTCGTTATTGATAGTAACAACTGCGTTATGCCGGACATTTTCGGTCAAAGCATGCTCGTCCTCGGGCATTTTTTTCAGAAGAGTTGTTCTTACTCTAAGAGCATTTTTGCCCCAACCCTCAATTCTAATAGTTTCGTTTCTCAAACGTGCAATAAGAGCGCCGTTTTCTTCAAAAAATCTTATCATCTTTTTACCTCCCGCTGATTTGATGTGCGCACCAAAGGTACGCTGAAACTTAGGGGTTTACCTCTGACTTTCAAACTTAATACCTCCGATATAAATTGGTATTGACTGCACGTCAATTTTATAGTATAATTATAACATCAAATAAGAAAATAAAATATAATAAAATCCTCTGAAACTATGAAAATATCGTCAAAAGGTGAAGAAAATGTCTATTGTAGATTATAATGTTATAAATAATAATCCGAATTATGGATTGAATCCTCCGTTTAAATCGGATGAAACAGGTTTACATGGAAAAGCTGAATTTCCGATCGCAGTTTATCACGCTGATGTTACAAATAATTTTGTAAGCTGGCATTGGCATGAAGAATTTGAAATGGGCTTTGTTGTGGAAGGCAGCGTATTAATGGAGTGCGGAAACGAAAAATTTACGCTTAATAAAGGAGATATTTATTTTCTGGGCTCCAACACTCTTCACGCTCTGTTCAGATGCGCCGCAGAGCCCAAAAGTGTAGTCCGTTCCATTGTAGTGCACAGCTCGATAATCGGCGGTAAAGAGGACAGCATTTATCACAGGAAATATATTCTGCCTATACTTAAAAACAGTAATTTGCGTGAACTTATAATAACCGTCAAAGACAGAAACTACTCGAAAATTTACAGTCTGCTTACAAACATCTGGAATGCGGTAAATCTGGAGATCACGGATTGTGAGCTTATTGTAAGAAATGAGCTTTCCTTGTTTTTTCAGATACTTATTCATTTATCGGAAAATGATATGCCTTCCTGTCCCGCAGCAAGCGTCACGCAGGAAACAAGGCTTCGTGATATGCTGAACTTTATGCACAGTCATTACGCCGAAAAAATCACTCTTGATGATATTGCAGCTGCTGCATTTATCAGCAAAAGTGAAGTGCTGAGATGTTTTAAGAATATTATAGGTCAGTCGCCTATGGGGTATCTGAAAAACTATCGGCTTCGCAATGCGGTATATATGATACAGAACACCTCATACTCGATCAATACGATCTGTGAGCTTTGCGGTTTTGACGATCACAGCTATTTTTCAAAATCCTTCAAGGATATTTACGGGTGCAGTCCCAGAGATTATAAAAATCAAAAGGAGGTTATGAGCGAATGACCGAAAGAACAGCGCTTATAGGACTTTTTCTGATATTTTTCTGGCACATTCTCTTTATGTCAAAGCTTGGAGAACCGATCTATCCCCGCAAAAAAATGACGGTGATATGGTCGGCCGGTATGGCGGCTTTGCTTATAACGGGCTACATACTGATGTATACTGTGGGAATGAGCAAGGGCGCACCGATACTGACTGTTGCTGCAATGATCGTTTTGCTTGCTGTATTCTTCAAGACCTGTTCCGACCCTGTACCGAAAAAGATTTTCATTGTGGTAACGTATTACAATTTCTTTTTTATGATGCTTCAGAGCGGCTTCCTTTTATCATCAATGATATATGAACCCGACAGCGAGCCGTATCAGATACTGTCTATAATCGTTAGGAACATTATTCAGCTCGCTTCATATGTGCTGTATTTCAGATATATAGACCCGAAGCTGCGCAGCGTAAGGGTGCGGCAAAACAGCGAATGGTGGTATCTTAGCGTTATTTCTGCGCTTTTTTCGGTGATATACATTACACAGGGAATGATGGTCAACAGGATATGGCTGCTGCCTGCTTCTTACACTCCTGTGCTGGTTGCTATATTTATTCAGGGCATTGCAACATTCATTGCGGTTTTCCGCACGGTCTCATATATGGACAAAACCGCCGAGGCAAGCCTTATGGAGCAGAACACGAAATTCCTTTCCGAGCAGATAGACCGCCTTATGCAGTCGGAGGAAAATAACCGCAAACTCCGTCATGATATACGACATTACATAGTCAACACATCGGAGCTTTTAAGGGCGGGGGACGTGGAAGGAGCGCTGCGCTATCTTAACGACTGGGACGGCGAGCTGTCCGAGGCTGCTGTAAAGCGGTACTGCGACAACCGCACGATCAACAATATCCTCTCTGCATATGAGAGAAAAACAGATGCGTCAAATGTTGAGTATATATGCAAAGCAAGCGCCGCTGCGGACCTGCCTGTAAAGGACGTTCATCTTGTGGCTATTCTTGCAAATCTTCTTGAAAATGCCCTCAACGGCTGCAAGGAGCTTGAAGCGAGTCCCATACAGCCGAAAATTGAAATAAATATCCTTGAAAAAGACAGCAATCTTCTGATAGTATGCAGCAATACTTGTTCGGATATGCCGGAAATATCGGACGACGGTCTTCCGAAAAAAAGAGGGATAGGCATTTCAAGCATAATTTCCGCCTGCGGGCACTATAACGGCAGTCTGGATTATACCGTAAAGGACGGCGTATGCTCTGCATATGCGGTACTGGAGATTTAAGGAACTGCCGATCAAAGGCTTTTCCTCCGAGGACACAAATGCCCGTGGCGACAGGAAAAAACCGCCGCCCATAGCTATTTGTAAAAAAATTTTGTTTCTTCTTGACTGTCCGGCAAATATGTGATATAATAAAATCGGAACATAAGTTAAGAGGGGCGTGATACCGATGTCGTATAAAACACCCGAACAGATACGTCGGGAAAGTATAGAACAGCTTAAAAGGCTTCGTCCCATTGACGACATTTTTATGCGGGAAATGTTCAGAAATAACATAGAGCTTACCGAATTTGTCCTGCGGGCGATCACGGAAATATCCGACCTTGTTATAACGGAAGTGCATACCCAGTACGATCTGCACAGGCTGGCAGGGTCTCGTTCCCTGCGTATCGACGTGCATGGCAGGGACAGTGCAGACCGCCGATACAGTATGGAGATCGAAAGGTCTGATAAGGGTGCGAGTCCGTACCGTTCGAGGTATATTTCTTCTGCTATGGACGTGGAGCTGCTGAATGCGGGAGATGAGTTTACCGACTTGCCTGTATCATACGTTATCTTCATTACCGAATCGGATATTTTCGGCGAGGGAAAGCTGGTTTATCGAATCGAACGAATGAATGTGACGATCGGCAAGCCGTTTAACGACGGCGAACACATTATTTATCTGAACAGCTCATATAAAAATGAGGGCGAGACTTCCGAGCTTGCAGAACTTGCCCATGATTTTCTCTGTGAAAATCCCGATGATATGCACCTGCCGCTTATGGCAGAAACCGCACGATATTATAAAGAAAACCCGAAAGGAGTGGAGCATATGTGTCAATCTATGGAGGATAGGATAAATGCAGCTACGGCAGCTACAGCTACCGCTAAAGCTATTGAAATTGCGCTTGGAATGATTTTAAAAGGGAAACTGTCACTTGAAGAAATAGCAGAGTACTGCAAACTGCCCATTGATGAAATTAGGTCGCTTGCCGAAAAGAACAGACCCGCTGCAACATAATCTGTATAAAAAGCTGCTTCGGCTATATATTTGCCGCAGCAGCTTTTCCTGAAAGGAGTGTAGCATATGATGTGTCAATCTATGGAGGATAGGATAAAGGCTGCAGCGGCAGCCCAGGCAATTGAAATTGCGCTTAGAATGATTGCAAGGGGCAAAATGTCACTTGAGGATATAGCAGAGTGCTGCGATCTGTCCCTTGACGAAGTAAAGGCACTTGCCGAAAAGAACAGACCCGCTGCAACATAATATAATCAAAGGACATTTCATTTTTTGAGACAGCAGCATTTTTTCGGGGGTTTTCTGCAAAGCCCCTTTTATATATCCACATTGCAAAGGCAATTCTGCGTGCGGCGTTCCGTTTTCGGTACGGCAGCACATAGAGTTGCCTTTTTCGTTTTGACATAATATGTACAGTATGGGAATTTACGGGAATGATGAACCGGGGAATAATACGGAATATATTTTGATCGTGATTTTATTGCTCTTTTTGGGAAATTCAATTATGGCTGCAAAGAAAGTTTTAAGAAAAATCGGCGTAAAATAAAAAATGCTCCTGCCGTGCAAATGTGCGGCAGGAATTTTTATATACCTGCGGTAATTATTCAATGTCAATTAAGTGATTTTTTTGTCTTTTAAGTGAATATTGTTAAAAAATAGGAAGAATTATGTTATAATTAAGATGATTTTTGGAAATGCAAGGAGTTTTGCAATATGGAGCTTTTAGCAGAAAACGAAAGAAGCGCAAATATGGCAGCGGCAAAGGTCATGCGTATCAGTATGATCGTGCTGACGGTGGTATTTTTTCTGAATGTGGTCGGAATTTTTATCGTTGATATGACCCTGATGATAATCGCCTATATTGCGGGAATGATAATGCTTTTTATCCCCACAGTTCTCTGCGATATAATGAAAAAAAGCGGTGAGGGATATGTAAAATATGTCTGCACCTCCTGCGCGGTGATTTTCACAAGCGTGCTTGCGTCAATTCTTACGAAACACGTCATTTTGCTGTATGTTTATCCGATAGCCATTTCAAGCCTTTATTTTTCAAGCAAGCTGAATATCTTTTCAACGACTTTTACCATTATAATGGTATCTATCGCACAGCTTGTCTCCTTTTACATACCCTGCGACAAGGACGCCAATACCACCGATTTCAAGGGCGTGACCCTTTTCGGGATATTCCCGAGGGCTATGATACTTTTTGCCATTTCGATGATCTTTACAATGCTCTGCAAGCGTACAACAGCAATGCTGGGGAATCTTATGGGCGCAGAGCAGCAGGAGCAGCTCCGAAAAGAGTCGGCGGAAATATCAAAAACACTGGTCACGGCGGTAACGGAAATGGAGAATATTTCGGCGCACTCCACCGAATCGGGCAGGAACATGGCGGAGCAGTCGGAGAACGTCATGCGGGACAGCGAGGAAAATTCCGAGCATATCCGCCTGATCGGGGAAAATATGAGTACGATCTCCGAAAATCTCCGCAACCTCGATAATATGAGCCGCCAGATCGAGCAGCTCCTGAAGCATTCCGATGAGATAACCGCCGAAAACAACAATTCGCTGCTTCGTGCCGAGGACGGAATGAAGCAGATATACACTCACACCGACGACAGCATGAAGATAATTTCGGAGCTTTCCGAGCAGTCGAAACGAATTGCCGAGATAGTGGAAATGATCGACGACATTTCACTTCAGACAGATGTTCTTTCCATAAACGCCCAGATAGAGGCGGCTCATGCAGGAAGCGCAGGCGCAGGCTTTGCGGTAGTTTCCCAGGAAATAGGCACGCTTTCGGCAAAGACAAAAAGTTCGGCAAAGGATATAGGCGACATTATTTCACTTTTCATGCAGAATATAAAAGCCGCAGTTTCCGCAATGGAGCAGAACTCCGCACTCACGCGGGAGGGCATGGAAAATATGAAGCTGATGAAAGCCTCGGCGGATAAGATAAACATCTCCAACAGTGAAATTTCCCAAAATGTCGGACATATCACGGAGGTTATATCGCAGGTTGCCAAAAGCGGGAACGAGGTCACGGACAGGCTTTCGGGAGTAAGCGAAAATATTGTAAGAAACTATGTGGCAGTGTCCTCTGTTTCGGAAACGATACAGAAAAACAGTGAGGACATAGCAACTCTCGGCGAAATGGTAAAGGATATCCGCAAAATGTCCGAACAGCTTGACAGCCTCGTAAAATAACGCCGGAAAAACCGCTGTACAGATGTGACATACAGTCTGTACGGCGGTTAAACTATTGATTCAGACATATAATATATTGCTATTGTCGTAACCCTTTATTAAAGAATCGTGAGTGAGCAGGGACATATCCTCCGATATTGCCTGACATATAAGCATTCTGTCAAAGGGGTCTTTGTGAACAGGTTCGGTTTTGGGACGTGACAGCTCTGACAGCCTGTATATGCTGTCCTCTCTTAACTGTATAAGCTTATAGCCCGAATCCTTGCAGTAATCGGAAATGATCTGAGCTGTAAACGGAATTTTATCGGGTTTTGAGAGCCTTTTTATTTCGATTTCCCAAAGTGAGATAACGCTGATATATATTTCGTTATCGCTTTGCAGGATCAGTTCTCTTGCTTTTTGAGGAAGCCTTGGGCTGTCCGTAAGCACCCATATTATCATATGAGTATCAAGGAGTATTTTCATAATTCACCGCCGTTCTCAAAAAGCTCGGCTATCTCCTCATCAAGTGAATCGAAACCCACGTCGAAATCTTCGGAAAGCTTGATCTTCCCCTTTGCAATGCCTATACGCTTGCTGACATCGGTTTTGGGGATAAGAGTGAGCTGTGCCACGCTTACGCCGTTTCTTGCAATATATATAACGTCTTCTTCCTTTGATTCAAGCATTCTTACAAGCTTTGAAAGATCGGATTTGGCTTCCAGCATATTGACCTGCATATTATCACCTCTGTAATATTATTAGCTAATTTAGCTAATAATATTATAGCATTTTTATTTTATTATGTCAAGCATTTTTTTGAATGAATGGATATTGCTGTTTTCAATAGAAGAGAAATAACCGAAAGAGATAAAAATCCGTTTTCATCAATTGTATGTGCAAAGGTCATATTAAAGTCACATTTGAGTGATATAATAAAAATATTGGAAAGTATAATGGAAATGTTCACCATATTAGTTGTGAGCAGATAGCACATTGACCTTATCATCGGCGATATTATGATGCCAAATATGGAGGAAATTATGAAAAAGGAAAAAACAAAATCCCGTATGCCGCAGATCGGCGAAGCGATATTCTGTATAGCTTATCTGGTGTTTGACCTTATCGCAGCCATTGTTTTCTTTGCAAACGCAGGCGGCAGCCGGGTGCTTATGCTGTTTGGCGTGCTGACGCTTGTCCTCGGCGGAGGCGACGCATTTCATTTGGTTCCCAGGGTCGTCAAGGCTTTTCACGGTGATTCCCCCAAGGTGGAATGGTGGTCGGGGCTGGGGTTAATGGTCTCCTCAATCACTATGACAGTATTTTATGTGCTGCTGTTCTATATCTGGAAGAGCATTTTCCCTGCGGTGTCCTATCCCTCCGTTTTGCCCGTACTTATATGGGGCAGCGCAGCACTGCGTATCCTGCTTTGCCTGTTCCCTCAGAATAACTGGCTCCGTCCGGAGGGAAATCCGTTATGGGGGATATACCGTAATCTGCCATTTGCCGTGACAGGTCTGTGCCTTGTGATACTGTTTTTCATCTCCGGCAACATAGGCGGATACGGATTGTGGATGATGTCTGTTGCAATCATCATCAGCTTTGCATGTTATTTTCCTGTGGTGCTTTTGGCAAAGAAAAAGCCAATGGTCGGAATGCTGATGATGCCCAAAACCATGGCTTATATCTGGATGATCTGCATGGGACTCGGCTTGATCGGACGTGTTGTCTGAAATAGGCGAAGCCGTAGTTTCCATAGATGAGAGAATTTCATTGCGAAAGCGGCTTTATGGAAATTCGCAAAGAAAATCACAATCAAAGCGACATAGAGAATGTTAAGAAATTTGACAAGTAAAAGACGGGGCAAAGGCGTATATGAAAAAGGCTTACTGTTCGGAGTTCCCATTGACGCACCTTAACAACAATCTCAAATTATAAAAAGCTGCCGATTTTGCGTTATTCAAAAAAATAGCATTACACTCTGCCAAAATGAGTGTACTGCTATTTATATATATTTATTTAGGGATAAATAAAATAAATTAATCAGCAAGCCGCTGACGTATCACATTGATTGAGCGAGGCTTTATTAAAATATTATAATCAGTATCTGCATTGACCGTTTCGGAATAGGGATATACAGCCTCCTTTTCTTCAAAGGAATTTTTGGCATAATAGCTGTCCCCGGTAAGCGTTGTGATTGCGGCCTTATTGTCCATTTTCTTGTCAGTGCAAATATTTACGGTTATTTCATTCTCGGAAAAATTCACAAGCTTTGTTATGACCTCAGATGTCTTTGTGTCAAAGGTGCAGACCGCCGTTATATGCGGAATTTCCGCAAGAGCTTTGCGGTGTATAACATTACCGTTCAGAGTAATTTCAAACTCGTCATTATCAGTAATTATCTTAACGTCATTCTCCTTGGTTACTGTACAATCCGTATTATCACATATTATTTCATTCGACCAGCCGTTGTAGTGTACAACCCGACTTTTGCCCTCTTCAATCACCCAGTCGTAATGGTTCTGATCCTCACCTTTAAGTCCCGTGTCCCAAAAACGAATATGTATTCTTTCGTTCTCTGTTTTTATTATGGCTGAAAAGCTTTGCTTATTTTTTTGAATATCACCCGCAAGCCCTACACCAATACCCGTATACGATTTATTATCTGTTAAATTAATGTCACCCTCAAGAGCACAAACATTTTCGCAAGGCTTGTCGTCAATATAAATATCCGAAACACTTATCCCGTTTTCAAAGAGGACGGCGAAAGCGCCACTTTCAATTTGCTTGTCCGTTTCTGTTTTAACTTCATATCCGCAGACATAATTTCCACGGTTTTCCGCAAACATTTTCAACATATAATAGCTTGGTATAGCGTAATCCTCGTGATTATTGAAAATTATCATATCAGGCTCCCACGCCTTATATGCAATATTCTGAAAAAGGGGAGCATAACTTGTCATACGAACCTTGTCCTGATTTCTTTCAATTCCTGTCAGAAATGCCGCTTCGCCTAATGCGCCGTACAAATTACCCTCCTTGCAGCCGATAGTTGCCGCATATTCACCGCAGTATATGTCAACGCCTTGTCTGTCCAAATTATCATACATTCCCGAATTAGCGGCAAAAAATACGGGAGAGGAGTAAAAATGCTCATCGACCATTTCCGTTTTAAGTCCGCTTCGTTCGGTATGGTCTGTGGAAATATATATAAACTGCGGAAACTGCTTTTTCAGCCTGTTATAAAAATATTCATAACGCTTGCCGTACTCACTGCCCCAGTTTTCATTGCCTATTTCAAGATATTTCAGTACCGTAAAAGGTTCGGTATGCCCGTTAGCTGCTCTTTTTGCTCCCCACTCGGTATCTGCGGGAGCTGTCGCATATAAAACAGCGTGAACGGTATCCTCGTAAAACTGCTTAATTAAATCCTCGTTAAAATAATCGGGATTTCTTCCCTGACAGGTCATTCCGCAGTTGAATACATACATAGCGTCTATATTGGCGTCCTCGCAAAATTGCAGAAATTCATGAAAACCAAGTCCGTTAGTAGTCATATACGACCAAAGCAGCCAATGAGGTTTTCTTTCCCATACAGGACCTATCGTATCTTCAAATCTGAAAGCGGTTT
>CAMWIR010000057.1 GCA_947174365.1 uncultured Ruminococcus sp.
GTCAGATTAGATATATTGCTTTTGAATTCATCGGCAAAGCGGAACATCATTTCCTTTTCGCCAAGGTTGTCAAGCACACCTATGCAGTCCTCCAGTGAAAATTCCGAAAGCGGCCGAGGCTTTAAAAATTCATAGCCGCAGGAGCAGTCAAAATTTGCATTTTTGGCACGTTCAAAAAGCGGCTTATCCGTTTCTCTTTTATAGGATAAAAGCAGGCTTGTGAGTATCTCCAGATTAATGCCGATAATTTGATAGGATTCATTTTCACGTGCCTTGACTTCTTCTATAAATAATTCCCTCACTATGTTCTCTTTGTTTTCCGTCTTGTAAGTCTCATAAAAAAGAGCATAGCACAACCGTGTGCGGTTCAGATAGTTTTTGTCGTATATCCCGTTTTCTTTATCTTCTACGGGGCAGAATATGTAATCGGTTTTGTCTCCCGATATATATTTTTTAATATGCTTTGAGTAGTCTGCAATCAAGCCGGCAAACTCTTGTTTGAATGAATCCTTTGCTATCATTATTTCTTCTCCCTTAAAATGATGTCGGGGTTATTTGCAAAGTATGTACAGCACAGCCAGAAACAGAACATTCATAAGCGTAAAGCAGAGCATGTATTTTCTGCTGTCTGCGCCCTTGCTTCCTGTGTATATTTTAAAGGAAATAAGGCTTGCCATGGAGGCAATGATCGTTCCCATGCCGCCGATATTCACGCCTAAGATAAGCGCTCTTATATTGTCCGTAAAGCCCGATAGCATTACCGCTGCGGGAACATTGGAGATCACCTGGCTCAGCAGTATCGCGGTTTCGATCTCACGGCCTGTTATCACCCACTGCATAAATGAAGTGACTGCGGGAATGTTTTTGATATTCCCCACAAATATGAAAAATGCGGCAAAGGTCACCAGCAGGCCGTAATCCACTTCGCCGAAGAGGGCAGGCTCCAAGATAGCCGCTGCTATGCAGATCGAAGCAAAGAGGGTAATGTTATCAATCAGTCCGAAAACAGAGAGAATGCAAAGAATGAAAAGCACGCCGTAAATAATGAGGAACCGTGGATTTTTCAGCCGCACCTTATGGGTCTTTACCTCGGTTATTTTATCGGGCTTTATGGGGATAAGGCAGCCCATAAGCAAAATAATGCTTATGGCGGTGGGCTTTGCGGTTATGCCGAAAAATTCCCCGGGGGACATTTCCGAAAGAGTGAACAGATAGAGATTCTGCGGGTTGCCTATGGGGGTGAATGCGCTGCCGAGATTTGCGGCTATGGTTTGCAGGACGATTGTGTAAACAGGGGAGCGGTTCAGCTCCTTATAGATCATTACTGTAAAGGGCACAAAGGTAATAAGCGCCACATCGTTGGTTATAAGCATGGCGCTGAAAAAGGCGGAGAATACCAGCAGGAATGCAAGCCTGCGTGCGTTTCCCGAAATTTTTGTCACAAAGCCCGTTATTTTGCGGAAAACATTTCCCCTGCGCAGCCCTGCCGCTACTGTCATAAGGCAGAACAGGAGAGATATTATTTTCGTGTCCACATATGCCCCGTAATTCGTCACGGGTACGAGAAAGCATGATATAACTGCCGCAATTACGGATATAACGGCGGCGGCTTCTTTTTTTAAGAATTTTTTTATTTCAGGCATTTTGCGGCAGTCCTTTCAAGTTTAGATCAAAATATTCAAAATCACGCCCGCTTGCGGAAGCCCTTTCGGTTAAAATATCGTATTCAGAATAACGCCCGCTTGCGGAAGCCCTTTCAATTAAAATATCATATTCAGAATGACGCCCGCAAGTCCTCCCGTAAGAAGAAGGTACAGGAGAAAGGCTGAATTTTCTTTAAGGTTTTTATTGGCTTTAAAGAGCACCGCAAGCCCCATGCCCGCTCCCGAGCAAAGTCCGCCCGCTGCCGTGCCGAATGAGATAGCGCCCGAGGCGTACAGTTCCGTGAGCACCACCGAGGAGGCGCAGTTGGGGATAAGTCCCACCAAGGCCGCCGCAAAGGGTTGGAATATGCCAAGCCCCTCCAGGAATATCTTCAACCGTTCTTCCCCTGCTATCCCCAGAACAAAGCCTAAAATAAGATTCACCAGCAGAATAAACAGGAAAATTTTTACGGTATGTTTAAGAGAGGAAAACCATATCCCATGCTCGCCGCAGCCGCATTCGGTGCATATTTCCTCAAAGCAGGGGTCGTCGTCGTTCTTGAAAAGCTTCTTCATAATAACGCCGAAAAGGCCGCCCATAATTATTGCAATGATTATTTTAACGGCAATAAGCCCCCACAGCTTGCCTGCCATATCCGGGTGCGCAAGCAGCACGGGCACGGCCTCGTCCGAGGTGGAGATGAACACTGCCATAAGCGCTCCTGCGCCTATAATGCGGCTTGAATACAGGTTCGCCGCCGCAATGGAGAAGCCGCACTGAGGAATGCAGCCGAGAGCCGCTCCAAGTCCGGAGCCCGCAAGGGTGGAGTGTCCCGCTTTTTCGAGGGCAGCCGCAAGCTTGTCCCCCGCCTTATGTTCTATATATTCCATAAGCAGAAATGCCGCATACAAAAAGGGCAGCATTTTTACCGAGTCCATAAGTGCGTCAATGATAATTTTCCAAAAGTTCATATAAGCCTTCCGTTTCTTCCGAATAATTTTTCATAATCGTACTATTATATTACACCATATTTCGGAGGATTTGTCAAGGGGTACAGGCAAGTTTTTTCATAGAAAAGGAGTATGAGTGGGCTTTTCGGAAAGTTATGTTATGTTACAAAAAGTAATTTGCTTTAGGACAAATAAGCACCCAAATCACAGGCATATTTCTGCAACAAAATTTCGCCTCATTCTTTTCAGAATGAAGCGAAATGCATAAGATGCCAATAACAACGAATATTATTCCTTGATAAGAGAATATGCAGTGATCTTTCTGATAGGATGGCACAGCAGCACACCGATAAAAATATTTGCAGCTGTCAATATCAATGCCATGACAATGAGCATTAACAGGGGTATCTCAAAATTATTTTTCATTGCACCGATGACGCCGAATATGCCGTTAAACACAGTAGGAAGATAACCAATGCCAAGTATTGCGGAAAACAGCGCACCGATCAGCACCACAGGAGTAATGCTGCCCACTGTCCTGATAATAAGCTGGGAGCTTGTAAATCCCATTGCCTTGTAGATACCGAAATCCGTTTTCAAGTCGGTAAGCATTGAGTTCATTATCACATAGAGTATCAGCAGTACGATAAGCACTGTTATAATAAATAGTGCCGCTGCAACAACGGTTATCAGGGACGAATACATCATCTGCATGCTTTCCGTTTCCTTTGCGGCATTGCTGACGCTGACGGTGTACTCGTCATAGTCGCTGTTCAGCCTGTCAACAAAGGATTCAATATCTGCACTCCCGTTCATATAAAGATTCATGGAATACAGGGGAGCGTCGGATAAATTTTCATATCCCCCGTCGGTGATCTCTGCAATAAGACCGTTGTTGTTGACGCTCTGGATATATCCTGTCACCTTGTAGTCATGACTGTTTTCACCCAAGGAAAGTCTGAATGTATCGCCTATTGCATAGTCAGCGGAAAATTCACTGCCCACTGCAATTTCATCTGCTGCCTGCGGATGACGTCCGCTGTAAATTATATTGTTTTCAAGGAGGGAATGATCCTCGCAGACGATAACGGGAATACTTCCGTCCGAATATTCTGTCATGGAAATACCGTAATTTACATGACGGACATTTTCCCTGTCAAGAATGTCTTTAAGCTCGTCAAAATGCTTCTTGTCCGACTGTACCCTTATATCCGGCAGCTCCTCGGAAAGGGTGGTGAGAAAATTATAGGGACGGACATTTACATTAAAAAGCAGCGCTCCCGTAAATGTCAGAAGTATCATCATTACAAATGTGACTGCAAACAAAAGGATATTCCGACCCATAGATACACTTGTCTGCTTGAGTATCAGATTAAATCCTATAGCTCCCTTTGAGGTGTCCAGAGGAAAATGATTTTTTACGGCAGGCTTTAAGGGGTCAATTCCTCTTATGGCGTTGATAGGTTCAAGCCGCTTTATTTTTTTGGCTGCCAGCACAGTAAATAAAAATACTGCCGCAAGGATAACTATAACGGAAATGCAGGCGGCGGAAATATCAAATACCGGGGCATAGGAAAATCCCGATTGCACCGCAAGCACATTCGCAACAACAGGGATAAGCCCGTAGGAAACAGCCACGCCCGTTATCAGACCGATACCGCATACCAGAAGATAAGGTATGACCTGACTGAACATAAGCATACTGCTTGTGTAGCCTATGCCCTTTAACACACCCATTTCGTTGATCTCTTCATCAATGGTGTTCTTTATCCTGAACCGTGCAAGAAATATGCTGACTATAAGCACCAGCAGAGCGAACACCGCAAGGAACAGAACTATTGTATCGGAAACCATAGTCCTGCTGCCCTTTGTTGTCTCACGGTCAAGAAGAGTTATTGTGGGGATATTTTTATCTTTAAGCAGACCGCTTACATTTTTCTTCACCGCAGACGTTTCAAAGCCGTTCACTGCTTTTATCAGATACTCGGTGACAGAGGTGAAATTTTCGTCCTCCGAAAGTGCGTCGTAAGCTTCCTCCGAAAGATACCAGCCGATAAAGCATGTGCCGTAATTTCCGTACTGCATTTCATTTACCACGCCGCCGATCGTAAAGCTGTACTCTTTTCCGTCAATGATAAATCTTATTTTTTCGCCTGGCTTATATCCAAACCCGGAAAGATACAGGGGGATATATGCTTTCATATTATCGTCCGCAGCGATCTCTCCGCTGACCGTGTGCTTTGTCAGTTCACGCTCATCCTCAAGACGGTAGAAATATGTATTCATCGTAAATTCAGAGCCCTGAAATTCCTGCACGGCAGCAGCGGCAAAAAGAGCTTCATTCTCATTTATTGCCGCAACGCCGCTCACTTCCGAAAGGCCGTCCGCAAGCTCGTCTGAGGACAGCATCTGCGGCACAGTAACGCTGATATCTGCGGTATCAAGCTCATCAAAAAGTGAGTCATAAGCATTTCCTGTCTGAAACAGAAGCACAAGGGAGGTATTCAGTATGACCGCAGTGATAAGCATAACAATGCCAAAGGATATGAACTGTCCCCTTGCTTTTTTTATATTGTGGAGAATAAGCTTTCCCATATTACCACCCCATCTCCTTCAGAAAATCTTCCAGCTTCTTTGTCCTGTTCTTATCATCTGCGGAGTATGTTCCAAGGTCGCAGTCACCGAAAATAGTGCCGTCCTTTATGTACACTACTCTGTTGCCCCGAAGCGCAGACTTCTTGTCGTGAGTTACCATGATAATGCTTTGTCCCGTGGCATTAAGCTTTGAAAAAACGTCCAGCACCGCATCGGAATTATTGGAGTTCAGAGCTCCCGTAGGCTCGTCGGCAAAAATTGCCGACGGCTGATTGATAGCGGCTCTTACGATACCCGCTCTCTGAGCCTCGCCGCCCGAAATAAGGGACGGAAGCTTCTTTCTTGTTGCGGGAGGGATGTTAACCATATCAAAAAGACTGTTTGCTCTTTCCACAATGTCAGCCTTGTTTTTGCTTGTAAGACTTCCTGCGGTAATAACGTTGTCTATCAGATTCATTTTATCTATGAGATATATCTGCTGAAAAACAAATCCGCAGTTTTTTCTTCTGAACACCGCAAGCTCGTCGCTTGTCATTCCCGTAATGGTGCTTCCGCAGAATTCGATCGTGCCTGCGTTGGGAGTATCCATTCCCGAAAGGGAATACATAAGCGTGGATTTCCCTGCGCCCGAAGCTCCCATAATTACAGTAAAGTCCCCCTTATAAATATCAATGTCAAAATCCGAATAAATGACCTGCTCGCTCTCCCCGGAGCCGAATACCTTTTTCAGATGCTTTGCAGAAATAATGACCTCTTTTTCCATAAATACAGCCCTCCGATTATTGTTCTTTCCGGCTTACCAGCCGGCGGATAAATCCAAGCGTACCCTGCGGGGCGCCCAGTGTTTTTTCCACCATGTCAATGAATACCTCAATGTCACCCTGAGTAAAATTTCCGCTGTCAAACAGATGCTGACTCATTATCAGTATCATTCTGACACGTTCGGGAATATGGTCGCAGGTGAACATTCCCTGCTCTATTCCCTCCGACACCACCTCTCCAAGAAGCGGGACGGCTTCCTCAACTACACGTCTTGAGATTTTTTCATGCATGATGATATTTTCTTTCTGATTCAGTGCGTCAGCAATATTGCTTTCATCCCCGACCGGACGAAGGGCTACAATAACACCCACCAGCTTCTGAGGAACAGGTAAAGGAGCAGCTAAAACTTCCCTTGCACGCCTGACCTCCTCACTTATCATCATACTGATGACCTCTTCAAGAAGCTCTTCCTTGCTGGAAAAATGATAATAGTAAGTTCCTTTTGCAATATGAGCTTCCGCAATAATTTCGTCTATGCTTGTTTCCTCATATCCTTTGCTGATAAACATACGATATGCGATCTTCAGAAGCTCCTGCTTCCGTTTTTCACCCTTTTTGCCTTTCATTCTTACCTCCTGCAGTATTATAACCGACTATTAGTCGGTTCCTGCATTTTTATTATATCACACCCAAAATACCTTGTCAAGAGAAAACAGACTAAAAGTCGATTTTGTAGAACTTTTTTGTTAGATTAACTAAAAACATTTATTCGGAAAAAATTTTTTTGTGATCATTAACAAGAGCTTGATTTATCGTATGATATAACACTCATTGGAATTATGAACAATCTCTCGCCGCATAAGCTTTAATATATATGTTTTACGGCGAGAGATTGTTCATAATTCAATGGAGGATTAGTATAAGATATAATGGTATATAACACGGAGTGCTTAGAAAGCTTATGCAATATTGCTTGATTTGTCATTTGTCAGATGTGAATAATAACGTTCCTGTCATTTTGGCAAAAAATAGAAAAATTTACTAAAATTATGAAAAAGCTTGACTTTTATATAAAATTATTGTATAATTTTATTGTTAAGATTTTCATATAAAATAATCAATTAAAATTTTTAGGAGGATATTATTATGAAAACCAAAAAGCTTTCTGCACTTGCATTGAGCATTATAATGGCTGCCGGTACATTTACTGCCTGCAGCGGAAGTAATGACAGCGGTTCCGACAGCAACGCAGGCGGCAACGACAACGCCGGAAACGGCGATGCTGTTCAGAGTACCGAGGCGGTCGACGCCGATTCTCTCAAAGGCAAGACGATAACGCTCTACACCCACGGCGGAAACAGAGTTCTCGGCGAGGAGAAGAAGGACGAGAACGGAAACACCTACAGAGATGAATCCTATGCATATCTCAAGCATCTTGCCGAGAAATTTGAGGAGGAGTACGGCATTCACGTTGACCTGCAGGTAAACTCTACCGAGGACGACATCAGACCTCTTCTTCAGACTCAGGATCCTTCCATTGACATTTACACTTCTCCCAACTGGACTATTGAAGAATGGCAGACGTATGCCGAGCCTTACTGCACACTTGATGAGGCAAAGGAACTGTACGGCGATTATGCAGCTACAATGTATAATGACGGCACTTATGTCTATGCTCTCATGCCCGCTAAGACCTATGACAATGCGGTGGTTTACAATGAGGAGACTATCAAGCTGGCAGGTTATGATTCTATCCCCACAACTCAGGCTGAGTTCGAGCGGCTTTGCGAGAATCTGAGAGAGATGGGCATTGATCCTATCGCAATGCACAGGATCGAGAACTGGCCTATGGCTACTATCAATGATTTTGCAAATTATGTTGCAGGCGCTAACGACGCTTACCCCGGTATGCTCAAGAGCGATACTCCTTTCAGCGAGAACGAGCCTATGGGCAAGACTATAAGAATGTACACCGATTGGAAATCCCGCGGCTTCTTCGAGTCCGATATTTACACGGACTTCGGTGTGGCTATGGACTCTGTAGGAAACGGTAAGGCAGCAATGATGCTGTTCGGCGCATGGGTAGTTCCTCAGATACAGGGCCGTGTTCCCGAGGGCGTTGATCCCAATGTCATCAAGTTTGCTCCCGCTCCCGATTTTGGAAACGGTCAGTATGTAATGGCTGCCGCTGCCGACAGCTATGCTATTTCAAAGGGCTCCGACGATAAGGAAGCTGCAAGGCTGTTTATCGAGTATATCTCAGAGGACGCTCAGTACCTGGCAGACAGCGGCTATATCGCTATGAAGAAGGGCGTTGAGCCTATCGTTCCCGATCTCTACAAGATCATTGACGACGCTGTTGAGGCAGGTACCTGCAAGATTCTGTTCCGTTATGCAACAGACAACAACTATATGAATAATGAGGAGATTCTCACCGAGGCTGCTCTGCGTGAAGATTATAAGTATGCCGGCAACCTCTTTGACAGCATTGATGTTACCAAGGAACCCGACTGGGCTGCTTATGACGCTCAGGTTGAGAAGCAGAATGCAGCATACGTTGAGGCAAGAGATTACCTGGGCTACAGTTGGGAATAATTCTGTAAGACAAAAGCGATTATTGTTTATAATCAAGCAATTGAGTAAGGGCGATATATTTATGTATATCGCCCTTTAATCTAAATTTACGGAGTGGATCATATGAAAAGCAAGGGCAGATCGGCCTTTATATTTCTTTTTCTGATAATCCCGCTTATTCACCTGATAATTTTTTCATATGTGCCTATCATAGGCAATTTTGTGCTTAGCTTTACTAACTGGAAGGGCTTTGGCGATATAGTATTTATCGGGTGGAGAAACTATCAGAGAATGTTTACCAACACCGAATATATTTCGATGTTCAAAAACTGCGGCTGGTACTTTTTGGTCGCTATCCCGCAGCTTGTTTTTGCGCTGCTGCTGGCAGTGGTAATAAACGGCAAATTCAGGGGACTGAACATATTCAAGGGAATACTTATTATTCCATATCTTCTGAACGGTGTAATCATTTCGACTATATTCATAATTTTCTTCAACAATACGGGCAGCCTTAACACAATACTTGAATGGCTGCATCTTGACTACCTGAAGCATCAATGGCTGCAGGATCTTAAGCTCGTGAATCCGGCTATAGCCTCCATAAGTATATGGAGATACTACGGAATGAATTTCATAATGTTCCTCGGCGCTTTGCAGTCTATACCTACAGATATCTACGAGGCAGCGACCCTTGACGGCTGCAACAAATGGCAGGAGATCATATACATTTCTATTCCTGCTATTAAAAAGGTATTGTTCATCAACATACTTCTCAGCGTTTCAGGCTCGATACAGGTATTCGAGATACCTTATATCATGATGAACGGTTCAAACGGAACAGGTACACCCGTTATCATGATACAGCAGAGTATGTCCACCAACAGAGTCGGCTTTGCGGCTGCGCTTTCGGTAATGGTATTTATTATCGTGCTGATAGTTGTGGGAATCCAGAAGCTGTTTGTGAAGGAGGACTAAGCTTATGACAAATGAAACAAAGCTTTACAAGGTCATCAGATATTTATTTCTCATAGGAGCATGCATATTTGTAATTATCCCGCTTGTTCCGCTGATTTTTATGGCATTCAAAACGGGTGCTGAATATTCCTCAACCAGTGTTCTTGAGCCGCCTAAGAATTTTCTGAATACTTATAACTTCAAGTATGCTATCAGAGTCGGCAATCTTGGCAAGGCATTCCTTAATACGGCGATAATACTTACTATCTCGCTGATCATACAGGTAACTTTGACCTGTATGGTAGCATATGTTCTTCACCGCTTTGATTTTATGTTTAAAAAAGTCGTTAAGATCATGTTTACACTGACCATGTTCATACCTGTAGTTGCCACGCAGAACCTGATCTTCAGAATGATGTATGCGGTGGGTCTTGTAAATACGATGTGGAGCGTTATCCTTCTTTATTCAGGTGTTGGTATCGTCGGGATATATATCATGCTCAATCAGCTTGACGGCATTTCAAAAGAAATAGACGAAGCGGCGTATATAGACGGCGCAGGTTATTTTTACACCTTTGCAAGAATCATCTTCCCGCTGATGAAGCCTGCCTGCACTACTATGATAATCATAAACGGCATTGGACTTTACAATGATTTCTATATTCCCAATCTTTATCTTAACAGAGACGTCCAGACATTCACCGTTGCGCTTTACAAGTTCTTCGGCTCAATGGCTACGCCATTTGAGATAGTGGCGGCGGCGATAATCATCGGTATGATACCGATAATTATTGTATTCATTTTTTTACAGAAGTACATCTACAACGGTCTTGCAGGATCTGTTAAAATGTAAGAGGACCGGAGAGGAAAATGAAGAAAAAAGGGTTCGACTGGAGAGCTTTAACATCTGCAATTCACCTTATAGCCGTGCTCAGCGCAGTATGCTTCGGAACAATATACCTCACATTGGGGATATTGACACTTCCTGCGCTGACATCGGCGTTTCTTGTGGGAAAAGATGTAATATACAAGCGCTTTGACGTATATGACAGCCTTGCAAAAAGATTTTTCAGACAGCTTAAAGAGGAAATGGGAATGATGAGATATTTTCCCCTGCAGCTTATCATCATTGTACAGCTTCTGGGAATGTATGCGGCAGGCAGGGTCGGTATGCTGCCGCTGGCGTATGTGCTTTTACCGTGCATGGCGTTTCTTATGACGCTTGTGATATATATTATCGCATATCACGTTTTCTATGAAAAAAAGCCCGATGTGATAAGGGTTATTATCGCTATGTTTTACAGAGTGCAGTATCTGATGACGATATGGGTACTTATGATCCTTGTGTCAATTTTGTTTCAGACGTCTATGCTGGGGATACTGCTGATAATAGGAGAGGTTTTTCTGCTGTTATTGGAAGCTGCCGCTTTTCTCGGTATCACCGCCTATAAAAGAGCAAAAGGCGACCTCAACGATGATGACAGGGAACATTTTGACGAGGATTTCTTTAATAAGATATGAGAACCTGTCTTCACAAGGTCCGCGCACGTCTTTGCGGCAATCTTTCTCACCGCTGACAGCGCCCCAAAGCCTTGAAATACGTAAAGTATTCCTGCGATTTTTTGCCTTGTCATCGGTAAAATCTTGCCACAAATCCGTACACACCCTTTGTGAAGACCGATTCTAAAATTAATTTTGGGTTCATACAACATTTGTATGAACCCAAATTACATAGTTGATATCCATAAACTATATAATAGGATAAAAACTTTAGCGGCGCAAATAAATTATCGCTGTAATTTTATGCTCAATTTCATCGGTACGAGTCTGTCTTTTTTCAATTACTCTCGGCTCAAATGCGCCGTTCCTGTCACGAGGTACTGCTATTTCGCAGTCGCCGTAATCGCTGCCGATAGTCTTTTTGCCATAGCCGTTTCTGCTGTTCCCTGAATTGTTTCCGTCTACGGATTTTTGAACAGCGTGTTAAACATATCAAAACCCGCCAATCTACGCCGATTTATCGTAGGTTGGTGGGTTTTGCGTGTTGTGAAAATTGCACAGCATATGGCTGTATTTTGCTCTATAGGTAACAAGTAGCCAACAAATTAAGGCAGTAAGTTTATGGCTTTTCGGAGCTGTTCAAGGTCTTTATGAGTGTAAACCTTATCGGTCACATCCCTTGAAGCGTGCCCCATTAAGCGTTGAATGCAGACTTTATTCATGCCGTAATTATCCGCACGGGTGGCGAAAGTGTGACGGGTGTCGTGTATGGTGTGGCTCATTCCGCAGCGAGTACAAATACCTTTAAAAATTTCGCTGAATTTATAATATGGCATTCCCAAGAAAAGCTTACCGCTTTTTTTGCCTGCAACATATCTCTCTATATAGGGCTTAATGCTTTCGTGCACGGGGACAACGCGGTTCTTTCCTGCCTCGGTCTTTGAACCGCCTTTCATCGTCCATTCAATTGTGTCAATATCTGAGCAATCCATTGCCAGCAGTTCACCTATTCGCCAGCCTGTGTATATCAGTATGAGGATAATATCTGCATAGGATTCTGTGTCAGCGATTGCACGGAGCTGCGATATTTCGTCCTCTGAAAACGGCAATTTCTGTATATTTCAAACAGTGTTGACTTCCCGCATCGTCTGACTTCCGAAACTATTTTAATTATCTGTTTTTCACGCCATGTTTTCAGCCATTCAAGATATTCGGTCCTTTCAATTAAAGCATTCACTTCATCAGCCTCCTTCACTATTATATATTATAATCCTAAAAATTCAGAATGCCAGGAGATTTGAGGATTAGATTCCTAAATATTTTAAAGATTTTTTGCAGCTTAGGTATCGGAAAAGCTCTGCTTTGCTAAGGTTGGAGAAATTTTTTATATTGATCGTAAGTTAAATATCATCAAACAAATCATCAATAGAAACCAGTACAGCGCCGTCTTTTTCCGCTCTTTCACGCACAGCCTTAGTATAGCCGCCCTTGCTGAACAGATAATAATATCTTTTTTCGGGTTTTGTGAATATTTGTGAAGCGCATATCAAATCATCATATTCTTTCATATCAAAAGTAGAATTCTTGAATTTGCACTCACAGAAAATTGCCGAGTCACCGTTTTTATTAAGTGCCAAAAATATCTATATCATCCTGCTTTTTTGTTTTTGGATTTGTTCCCCATCATCTGCCGATACTGTGCGGAACAAATGGCAGCCTTTTCCTTTTGGCAAGCCTTAGCATATACTGACAGCAAATATTTTCAAATATCCCGCCCATATATCCCGAAAGCTCGCTTGTAATTTCTTCCGCCGCCTCTAAAGCGTTCAAAAGCTCATAATAACTCATATTGGAAAAAATAAACCTATACCAGAACAAATAATAATTATCCGCAATTTTATATAAGCTTTTTTTGGATGTTTCACTGTCGCCGCAGGGCGTGATACGCTAAATCAATTTTATTGATAAAATTATATGAATTAAAAATTTGTCTATATTATAAAGGCAAAATGAGATAATTGCAAACAAATCATGAATGAATAACTTTACACAAATCCGTTCTTGACATTTATCCGAATTTGCTGTAAAATAAATATATGATTTCAGACAGACCGTTTCGGCAGTTCAGCAGTAAAATAAATGGAAAGGACGAGAGAAAATGAGAGGAATTTATTCATCTGTAACAGATATGCGCCGCAAAGTCTTTACCGAGGTGGCAAGACTTGCATATGAGGGCGGGGATTATTCGAGAATGGAGGATCTGCCCTATAAGATAGTTCCCGGAGATGTGGCTATTCACAGGGAATCCATATTTCTGGAGAGAGCTATTGTGGAAGAGCGTCTGCGGCTTGCTATGGGACTGCCTCTGCGGAGCGTTTCCGAGCACGCCCCTGTTTCAAAGGGAGTGAATGAAAGCGCCATTGCGGAAAAATATTATGACCCCCCACTTATAAATATAATCAGCTTTGCCTGCAACGCCTGCCCCGATACTCATTACCATGTTACCGAGGTTTGCCAGGGGTGCTTTGAAAACCCTTGTAAGGAGGTCTGCCCAAAGGGAGCTATCTCCATTCGTCACGGAAAATCCCGTATAGATCAGGAAAAATGCGTTAAATGCGGCAGGTGCAAGGACGTTTGCCCCTACCATGCAATTTTAAAGGTGGAGCGTCCCTGCGCCAAGGCTTGCGGCATGGACGCTATAGGCAGCGATGAGCACGGCAGGGCTAAGATAGATTACGACAAATGCGTTTCTTGCGGAATGTGCCTTGTAAACTGTCCTTTCGGTGCGATTGCGGACAAGGGGCAGATATTCCAACTTATTCATGCCATTAAAACGGGGAAGAGAGTTGTTGCTATTGTTGCTCCTGCATTTTACGGGCAGTTCGGCGCAGGAGTGACCCCCGAAAAGCTTACATATGCAATGAAGCAGCTGGGCTTTGACAGTGTGGTAGAGGTGGCTGTGGGAGCTGACCTTTGCACAATAGAAGAAGCTAAGGATTTTGTAGAGAATGTGCCCGATAAGCTGGGATTCCTTGCAACCTCCTGCTGTCCTGCCTGGTCGGTAATGGCGAAAAAGCTGTTTCCCGATCTTGCAAAAAATATCTCTATGGCGCTTACTCCAATGGTGCTTACGGCAAGACTTGAAAAGAAAAAAGACCCCGACTGCCGCATTGCCTTTATAGGTCCCTGCTCCGCAAAAAAGCTGGAGGCAAGCAGACGTACTATACGAAGCCATGTGGACTTTGTGCTTACCTTTGAGGAGCTTATGGGAATGTTTGCGGCAAAGGAGGTTGATCTTGACAATATTCCCGACAGCGAGAATGTTCCCCTGAACGAGGGCACAGCCGCAGGCAGAGGCTTTGCGGTAAGCGGGGGAGTGGCAAACGCTGTTGCGGACGAAATACGCCGCATAGCCCCCGACAGAGAGGTGAAAATTGCCTCTGCTCAGGGTCTGCATGAGTGTAAAAAAATGCTGACTCTTGCACGGGCAAAAAAATATGAGGGCTATCTTCTGGAGGGTATGGGCTGCCCGGGCGGCTGCGTTGCGGGAGCAGGGACAATGTGCGCAGTAAACAAGGCTACGGCTATGGTGGATAAGTACACCAAGCAGGCGGAAAAGAGGCTTGCTTCGGAAACGGAATATGTGGCGGATCTGGACGTGCTGGAAAAGGATAATCTGTAAGAAAGGGTGAAAAATTATGTCCCAAAAAACCCGGCAAAAGCTGATCATTATAACAGGTTCTCCATGTGTTGGCAAAACGACTGTGACAGATAAGCTATTTAATTCTTATGAAAACAGCGCCTTTTTTGACGGTGACTGGGCATGGTGCGTTAATCCGTTTTCCCTTGATGACCCGAGGCTGCGGAACGGTGATAAAACTATGTCCTTTGCATTGTCAAACTATCTGGATTCGGACTTTGATTATGTGTTTTTTTCATCTGTGGTCGCTGTGGATAAAACCATTCGTGAGAATATTTTAAGGGGTATAACAGCTAAGGATTTTTCGATCATAGGCTTTACATTGATCTGTTCGGAGGACACCTTGCTTGAACGTCATAAAAAGAGAGGGGATGAAAATAAATGCTCTTTTTTCTGGCTGCATTTAAAGCCCTGTCAAGGCGATCATGTAATTGATACGGATAATAAAAGTGTAGATATGATAGTTTCCGAAATGAAGCAAATCATAGATGAAAACGATCAATAAAAAATGATACACAGCTTGTGAAACGGAGTGTGTAAATGATAACAAAGCTAAAATACGGCAACACCAACACATTTTTAGTTCACGGCAGCAGGGGCAGCCTGCTTATAGACACGGATTTTGCCGGTACGCTGTCCCTGTTTTTCCGTGAGCTTGGGAAAAACAATTTGAAAGTTTCCGATATTTCATATGTTATCGCAACTCATTATCACCCCGACCATATGGGGCTTGTAAGCGAGCTTACGGAGCTTGGTGTTAAGCTGCTGCTGGCAGATACGCAGTATGAATATGTTCACTTTTCCGATGAGATTTTCGGAAAAGCAAAGATAATTTACACCCCTATAAATGAATCCGAGGCTGTAGTGGTCTCCTGCCCGGAAAGCCGTGAATTTCTGCAAGGCCTCGGAATTGGCGGAGAAATAATATCCACTCCCTCTCACAGCAGCGACAGTATCTCGGTAATTCTTGACAGCGGAGAATGTTTCGTGGGCGACCTTGAGCCGATGGAATTTCTTGAGGCTTATAAGGAAAATATTCCGTTGAAAAATGATTGGGAGCTTATTAAAAGCTATGCTCCCAAAACGGTTTATTACGGTCATGCAAATGAAAAAAATATGAGGTGAAAGCTATGAAAAACAAAATTATTTACGTGTCAATCATTATTTTATCCCTTATGCTTTCTTCCTGTGATACTCAACCTTCTTTGCCTCCCGAAACTGAGACCACAGCGGAAATCACGGCAAATACTCAATCGACAGAAACCGTTTCTGTCACAGTGACAGAGTCCGCCAAAACGGAAATAACAACATCTGCCGAAAGCATAACTTCTCAAACCGAAACTGCAACATCTCAAATCGAAACCGTAACATCCCAAACCGAAACATTAACATCTCTAATCGAAACCGAGCTTGTTTATGATAAAACTACTCCGCCTGTTCTGACTGTATCAAATATAGATTATAAAACAAATGATATGTCATGGACAGCGGTAGAAGGCGCACAGACTTATATGCTTTATATCCTCAATGAACAGACGGGGGAATTTGAGGAATACGGAGAAATTGAGGGCACATCATGCAAAGACATAAATCTTACTCCAAATACGAAATATACATATTCGGTGGCAGCAAAATTTAACGACGGTTCTTTTGGGAAAATGTCCGAAGCGGCGGATATTTATACATATAGTCTTTATGCGTCAAACGTGCAGGGGGATTGGGTCTATGCTTACGAATACAATGATGAGAAAGAGAAAGCAAAAATATAACGAACAAAAACAGACGGAAGTATTTCGGAAGATATCACCGATTATTCCTTTCGAGGGGTAAGGGATATCTGCGTCAACGAAAGATATGTCTTTTTCATTGAGGGCAGTTATGGCAACAGCAAGATCATTAGAGTTGACATTGCCGATAAAAAGGCAGAAGTGATTAAAGAATATGTACCCCATAACTGGTTGGGCTGGTACGAGATCAGTAAAATGGCTGTTTACAACAATAATATTTTCTATGTTACATACGGTTCTTGGAGCGAGACTGATGAACCCTATTATAATTTACATACTATTGATTTCAGCGGA
>CAMWIR010000058.1 GCA_947174365.1 uncultured Ruminococcus sp.
GCTTAAAATCCCATTGCCTCCAGATCCTCCGTGATCTTGATATACAGCCCTATAATATCCCCGCATTCGCCCTCATTCTTTTTGGCAATGGAAATTTTCGCCCGCCGCATATCCACCTCATCGCAATGGGATATCCCCCTAATGCCGCTGCCAGTGTATATCCCCTTGAAATCCCCGCGGCAAACCTGCGAGGGGGCAAGCAAGCCGTCATTCTCACCCTCGAAGTGCCTCACCGTCATCATGGGAATGCTCATAAACAAATGCGCCCCGGGGCCGTTCATCACGAATGCGTAGCTCTGATAGTATACTCCTTCAATATCGGGATTTTCCCTGTTGAATCTCTCCGCATTCGCCGTTTCAAAAGCGCATACCGCACCGTAAGTGTCGGGACTTTTGTCCCCGCCTATCTTCATAAAAAAGTCAGTCGCCTTGCACCCCAGACGAATGGCAGGCCGCAGCCTTTTCATAAGCCTGTCGACCGTTACCGAACCGTTGTGTGGAGTGGACAGGGTGGTAAGAGAAGCCACCCTGTCTCCGTATCCCAATGTGGAAATAAGATACCTTGCCTCCAGACCGCCCTTTGAGTGAGCGATAATATTCACCTTTTCCGCACCCGTTTCACGTATCAGCTTTTCAAGGCTTGCCCTCATCTGACGTGCATTTCCCTCAATGCTGCCGTTGCCGTCGCTGCGGCTGTAGAAGATACGTTCTCCCCTTGCCTCCAGCGCCCCGGGAATACGCCCCCAGTAGCCTATCGGTCTATCGTCCCTGAACCCCATTCCATGGGCTAAAAGTATCGGATATTTAAGCGGCATATTACTCATGCTCCCTTAATTAATGTTCCGGATAATTTGATCTGCTTTATAAATAAAAATATATCGGGCAGTTTTTTCGGAAAAACATCGCCCGAAAATTTCAAATGAAATAATTTTATAAACTACACAGCTGCTGCCTTAATCCTCTGTCTCAGGATCTTTCAGCGCATACCCCACACCCCTTACGGTCTGAACATATTTCACCTTTGAATATTCCTCCAACTTCCCCCGCAGATAGCGTATGTAAACATCGACCACATTGGTCTCTCCGAAATAATTGTACCCCCATACCATTTCAAGAAGCTGTTCTCTGGTCATAACCGAGGGAGCGTTTTCCATAAGCGCCTGAAGCAGTCCGAATTCCTTTACCGTAAGATCCATCAGCTGACCGCAGCAGCTTATGGTGTGCTTTGCCGTGTCCAGTTCCAGCTCGCCCACAGTGATGATAGGGGAGTCCTCGGGAACGCTTTCAGGGCTTGATCTTTTGCGCAAAGCCGCCCTTATCCTCGCCAGCAATTCTTCTATTGCAAAGGGCTTGGTGATGTAATCGTCCGCCCCCATGTCCAGCCCCGAAACCTTATCCATTACCGAATCCCTTGCCGTCAGCATTATCACCGGCGCCGCATTTTCCGACTTGCGCAGCCGCCTCAGCACCTCCAGCCCGTTCAGCCCCGGCAGCATTATGTCCAGCAGTATAACATCAAAGTCCCCCTCTTCGGCTAATGCCAGACCCTCTCTGCCGTCCCCCGAAATGACCGTTTCATATTCCTCATGCTCCAGCTCCAATTGAACAAATCTCGCCAGTTGAGGTTCATCCTCTATTATCAGTATTTTTGACATATTATTGCTCATCCCTTTCCTTTATTATTGTTTATTCCGCCTTTTTCACCGTGTAGCTGCACCCCGCCGCAACGGAAATAAGCATGGCAGCAAAAGCCAGTCCCGCCGAGAAGCATATGATGATAAGACCCACTATCAATGGCATTTTCAAGACATCCCGACCCTCTTTGGTAACGAACACCTGATATTTAAAAATGTCCCTTAACCGATCGCCTATCGCCCTGAAAGCTATCCCGATAAATTCTCCAAAGCTTTCTGCGTCCGCTGCCGTCTTGCTTTGCCGTTGTTCCGTCTTGGGGATTCCCGTGGAGAACGAATTCCGTGCGTCTCCTGTCTTGCCTCGCTTTTCAAGGATTATCATAGCCTCCAGCAGGTCAAAATCAGCCTCACGCAGCACCTCGCCCGCTTCCTCGTAGCTGATACCGCATTTTTCCACAAGCTTTTCCGCCATTTCCAGCTTATCCATAGGCATACTCCTTTCGGGTAATTTTAACTTTAAAAATTATATAAATCATTATAAGTGAATTTTCATCTTCTCAAAAGCCGCCGCAGAATTTTCTTGCCTCTTGCCTCTGCCCGTTTCGCCTCTAATTAAAAAATCCCTTATCCTCCGAATCCAGCGGATTGCCGCCGGCATATTCCATAGGCCGCTGATTTTGTACGGGACGTGGTATCTGTACCGAGGGATTCTGCGGCACGGGATTTTTTGGCGATTGATTTGAAGCCTGTGTGTTTGCCGTTTGACCGCCGTTCCAATACTGACCGTACTCGGGCGGGGGAGTAAAACCGCCCGAATGATTTACAGAACCGTTTGCAGGATTTTCGGCTGCCTGCCGCTGCTTGCGGCCCAAGGAAATAACCACATCCTCCGCATCCTCTCCCGAAAGGGTGTATTTTACTCCGCAAATAAGCGAAATGATAAACGCAGGCATTGAAAATTCCCAAGCCGCCGCAAATATTACCACGAACGCAGGCAGGGGCATATCAAAAAAATCTCTGTTTCCCGTTACCCGCACCCGCTTGCCGCAGGCTCGTCCAAATGCTTTTCCCGCCTTCTTGACCCCGTTGTTAATGGCTTCACTGCCCGTATTTGCAAAGCTTTCTTTACTTGCAGTATTTGAATTTCCCGACTCGGGTTTCTCCGGTTTAATTCCCTTTGCCTTTTCCAGCATTATCACTGCCGCAAGCATATCGCCGCCGCAGGCTTCATATGCGTATTTGGCTTCATTGTAAGTAGCTCCCGTCTTGTTCACAAGCTCGCTTACAGATTCATATTCACTCATGGTAAGATTTCCTTTCCGCAAAATTTTTCCTTGATTTTTGCTGTGTTTTTTGAGGTTATTTACATTATAGCACACGAACATTAAATTGTACTTTAATTAAGATTAAAAGTTGATTAAAATTTTTGCCCCGAAGATTAAAAAACTTCGGAAATTTTAATATTTCCTCCACTGTACCCTGTAAATGTCAACCAATAATATGCTTTGAGCAGTCTCACGTGTCTATCCAAACATAAAGAGCAGCTTCGCATTGCGGATAACTGCCCTCGACTTTCCGAAATATCCCGATAAACAAGTATTTCCCCCTATTATCTCAAGGGAGAAATACATAAAAAACGATCATTATCAACATAATGGGATACGCCCATTAATACAGCGCTGCAATAAGCTTTTTCCTCTCAGCCTTGAAATCCTCTGCGGAAATTTCGCCGCCGTCAAGCCTTGCTTTAAGCGCCTTCACAGCCTTTTCGAAGCCGTCCAATCCCTCCGAAGGCTCCGGTGCGGGAACAGGCGCAGTGACAGCAGGAGCCGCCTTCGCAGGTTCGGAAGCCGATTCGGCTGCCGCTTCGGCAACCGCGGGAGCTTCCTTTGCCTCTTCGCTTTTCTTGGGAGCAATGGCGTTAAGATCCAGATCCTCCCCAATCTCGGGCACAGGGGGCAGCTCGTTGATTACGGGAGCAGGAGCGGGAACAGGTACAGGAGCAGGCTTCACAGGAGCGCTTTCTTTTTTGTTGGAAATGCTGTCAAGATCAAGCTCGGGCTTTTTGGGTATATCAATGCTCTCCAGCTTCTCCAGCGCCTTTAAGGATTCGGCCACATCTCCTGTCAGTACCGAAGCATTGGCGGAGGGCCTTTCCGCAGCCTTGGGAGGCTCAGGCAGCTTTATGTCGGGAGCTTTCACCGCAGGAAGCGGCGGAATGGGTGACTTATTCTCAGCCTCGGCAAGCTCCTTCTGCCGCTCAGCAGCCAGCGCCTCGCGCTTTCTTTCCATTTCCTGCTGCTGCTTTGCCTCGTATTTTTCCATGAATTTTTGATGCAGCTCGTTTATCTGATCCGCTATGGCGGCAACATTTTCAAGACAGGGAACAACTATCGTCTTTCTGTGAAAGACCTTATTTACATGAGAATCACACTGAATGTACAGGGGGCTTGCCTTAACGTTGTCATTTATGTAAACCTTGGTAACCTCCTCTAAAGGACAAACGAAACGCTGATATTCGGCGTCGCCCTCCTTAGTGCCTTCCCTTTCCCATATATAGGCTCGTCCGTGGAGATGACCGGCAGTTACGGTCAGAGAAATATCCACAGGCTTTGCCAGTCTGTTTTCTCTGAATTCGGACGTATAAGCGGCTATCTGCTTTTCATTGGCGATGTTTGAAACGGATTGATTGCTCATTGTCATCATTACTCCAATCTATAAGGAAATTTACTTTGAGAAGGCAAACATATTGCTAATTAATATTATAACATATTTTTAGTCCTTTGTCAATTATTTTTTAAAATTGAAATTACAAAATAGTTACAAATTTTTATGCACATTGCACAAACTTTTTCGTCAGATAAGTGAATAATGAATAACTGTTACAAAAAGCGCCGATATATCCGAGCTTTCCGCCAATTGCCGTAAAGTCCCGTTTCGTCATCTCCGAAGCTTGCACCTGTTGCTGCAGCTTTTCACTCTTGAATATCTCATAAACCTAAACCCCTGTTTTTGAAATATGTTCGGCATAATATTCCATACAAAAGGATATGAAGGAAAATTGCTCATTCGTCAGCCCTCCGCTGTCACCCGACGATCTTTCCGTCCTTGATAGTCACAGTCCTGTCCGCCTGTGCTGCGATGGACATATCGTGAGTTATGAGAATAAGAGTCTGCCCGTATTTTTTCATGGTGGACTTTAAAAGCGAAAGTATCTCCGCACCCGAAGCGGAGTCAAGATTTCCCGTAGGCTCGTCTGCCAGTATAACGGCAGGCTTTGCGATCATAGCACGGGCAATTGCCACTCTCTGCTGCTGCCCGCCCGAAAGCTGATGAGGGTAGTGGGAAAGTCTGTCGTCAATGCCCATGGTGCGGGTCAGATCTTCCAGATATTCTTCATCCGCCTTTTTGCCGTCCAGCGACAGCGGTATAAGAATATTCTCCTTTGCGGTCATCACAGGCAAAAGGTTGAAAAACTGGAATACAAACCCCGCCTTTCTCCTGCGGTATTCGGCAAGCTTGTCGTCATTGTAGGAAAAAACATCCTCTCCGTCCACCGTCAGCTTGCCCGAATCGGGAATATCCATTGCCCCCAGAATATGCAGCAGCGTGGACTTGCCGCTTCCGCTCTGACCCACTACCGCCAGAAATTCTCCTTTTTTAACCTCAAGGCTCACATCATTCAGCGCATGGACTGCCGCCTCGCCCTTGCCGTAGGTCTTGACCAGATTTTCCGCTTTTAAAATTATCTTGCTCATATAAAATTTCCTTTCAATATCACAATATTTCAAATGTCACGAATAATACCTTAATAAACATTATAGCAAATTTTTCCTTAAAAAGCAATAGCTTTGGAAATTTTTATCGGGCAGACCTTAGAAATTTCACTGCACGCTTGTTTTCAGCCTTACCAAAACGGACTTGTCGTTAAAGATCGGATAGTCGCTTCCCACTCCGATAAAATCCTTGCCGAACATATCAAACATATTGCTCACAAGAGTAAACTCGGGCAGCCTTTCCAGAAACCTTTCCCCATCGCTTAAATACGCAAGCCTCACAGGCATGGTGTAATCTCCCTTTTCGTTGAAGCCGCCTCCCCCGTATGCCACGGGAACTACCGAAAGCCTGCCGTCCAGCAGCTCCTTCACTGTTCTGCCGCTCTGCTTTATCCTCAGATTTACAAAGCCGTTTTCGGGAATATCATTAAACGAGCAATATGCGCTGCCTGTATGCTCAATACCGTATTTTTCCGCTGTTTTCTTGTCTGCATATCCACGAAGCAAAACGCCGTTTTCTATATAGGCAAGCTTGTCCCCTGGCAGGGTCACACCCTCCCTGTCAAAAAATCTCGTGTGCCACGCTTCCCCGTCGGAAACATCATGAAGCAGAGTAAAATCCTCCGAGAAAATTTTCTCGCCTATCCTCCCCGATAACAGTGACGTTCCCAACGCAATATTTTCTCCGTTAAGGCAGCCGTACAGCATATCCAGCAATCCGTAATACGGCATCTGCACAATAATTTCACCGGGAACATCCGCCCGTGTGCTGTAATTTCCCAAGAAATTTTCCGTCATATCGTAAAGCTTGCCCGGCTTGAAATCCCGCTGCCCTAAGCCGAAATATCCGTCGAAAATATCCTTGCTGTCCTTATGCTTAAAAGAAAATCCCGAATTTACCGTGCAGTCCGAGTTCCACAGGTCAAGTCCCTTGTCGTTCACCTGTCCCTGCTTTGTGCGGCATACGCTGAGGCTGCCGCTCAGGATATATTCCGGATGCTTATTATTTATATGCTCCAGAGCCTCCTTTGCCAGCGCCATAAGCTCGCTGTCGGTGAGTACTTTTTCGGTTTGGTCCCTGTACCGCACTCCCGTTTCAAGCTCAAATTTGTAAGGCCTTTTGAATCGCAGATTTTCCTCCGCACGCCTGTAACCCTCATCATCGTCAATTTTCTCCCTGCAGTAATATGCCCCCACATACCCATCCCTTAAAACACGGTAAGAATAATCGTCAAGGTCTTTCTTTTCAAAGGCAGTTATCTTGTTTTCCTCAATCTTTACTGTTGAATTACGGGCTTTGTAAATAAATTTTTCTCTCATATTTCCTCCTTAATTTACCGTCAGGCTTTTGACTCTTATGGTAGCTCCTCCCGTCGAAACGTGTACCGTCTGACCGCCCTTGCCGCAGGTGAATGCATCGAATATCTCGAAATCATCCCCCACAGCGTCAATGTCAAAAAGAGCCTTGAAAACGCTCCCCGTAATAACATTCACCCGCACAGGCTCGGCGATTTTTCCGTCCCTTATGCGATAGCATAAATAGGGCTGCATGGTAAATGTTCCGCAGCCCGTGCCGTAGTTCACGCCGTAAACATAAATGCCGTCTTTGACCCCTTTTATTATATCCTCCGGGCTGTCGCTGCCCTTTTCCATGAATGTGTTTGTCATTCGCACCATGGGAGAATATTCATAGCTTTGCGACCGTGAATTTCCCGTGACCTTTTCTCCCAAAGCAGTAGCAGACTTGCTGTCGTGAAGCCTGCCCGTAAGCACGCCGTTTTTTATCAGATATGTTGCCTCAGCCCTGTTTCCCTCATCATCAAAGGGGACATAACCGTTATTGTCAAGCAGGCCGTTATCGCATATGGTGACCTTTTCGCTGCCAACCTTTTTGCCCATTTCCCATTCCTGCTGCAAGGTCTTGTCATTCATCATATAATCCGATTCGCTTTTATGCCCGAAGCTTTCATGGGTGAACAGTGCTGTGACCGAAGGGGCTAAAACGCAGGTGTATTCGCCCGGGGCAACGTCCACTGCATTCCTTGCATAATCAAGATACCTGTCCCGTTCAAGGGTTATTTCCTTTTCCCTATTCAAAAGGCTGTCAAAGGTCATTCCCTGCAATGTTTTCCACACCGATGAGGGAGTATCCTTTACCGAAAAATCAAAGCTCATATATACCTTGCACCGCTGCATATCCTGCTTGACGGACGCTCCCTTGCTGGAATAATATTCCTTTATTGTATGCTGCGCCGAGTAGCCCGCACAGCAGCTTTTTATCTCCGTTACCCTGCTGTCGTAACAGGAATCAATATATCCTCGGACCAAAGCCTCTGCCTGCTCCGGGGATATTTTTCTTATATCCTCATCTCCATCGTATTTTAAAATTTCCGCCTTGCTGTCCCCGAAATTTTTGATAACGGGGTCGCTGTAGATGTCCTTGTTTTCCTTTGCCAGCGCCGCTAAATTATCTATCTCACGCTGAATATTTTGGAGATCGTTTGTGCAGGTGGTGTACTGCATTTCACCGTCGAAAATCTTTATGAATGCGCCGTTTTCATCATATTTGCCGCTTCTTGTGGCTTCGCCGTCTTTTATACTGAAATCCATGAAACTGTGTCTTTCGATCCTTACATCCGTAAAAAGATTTTTAGGGAAATTATACATATGTTTGTTCCTCCAATGTTTTATTCTTTGAATAATTATAGCATTTTACGATTTATCCGTCAGGAAATTTTTTAAGTAAAAGACATCAGAGGCGATTTTTTGAAAAACCGCCTCTATCCATTAATGAAACACCGATAATATTGCGTTTCCTTTATTATCACATTGCAGACTGCAAGCTTTCACGCCGGAACATTTCCCGTAATTTTTGCAACGGTCATACAGTTATCTAACAATAAATCGGGATTTACGTCGGTGAAGCGGTAAGCTGCTTTCGCTTAAGGTCTCTTAGGGTTACGATCATCATGGGCAGAGTGATTACTGCCGTGAGAAAATCAGCCGCAGACTGGGTGAGAGTAAGTCCCTGAATCCCCCAATATTTCGTAAGAATATGCAGCAAAGGAATAAAGAACAACCCCTGCCGTGCCACAGCCAAAATACTTGCCCTGACAGTCTTGCCCATATTTTGCAGGATCATGTTTGTCATTACGATAATTCCCTGAAAAACAGAGGTAACGCATTGATACCGCAGCAGGGGAGTGCCCGCCGCAATTACCTCCGGGTCGTCACGGAAAAATGCCACCAGCGATGGCGCAAATATAAATGACAGCAGCCCGAACGCCGCCATAAATCCCGTTGACAGCCTTAGGCAAAACATATACGCCCTTTTGACCCTGTCATACCGCTCCGCCCCGCTGTTGAAGCCGCATACAGGCTGAAATCCCTGCCCTAAGCCTATTATCACCGAAGCCCCCAGCATAACTATCCTGTTCACTACCGAAACCGCTGCAATGACCGCCTCGCTGTAAGCTCCCGCAGCATTGTTCAGATATATCGCAGCTACACTCATTATTCCCTGGCGTGCTAAAGACGGCGTGCCGAATTTCAGAATGCTCAGAGCGATCTCCCCCGTCAGTTTGAAAAAGGGCCCCCGCAAGGGCAGTCTGCCGCTCATTTTAAGCAGTATCACAAAGGAAATTATCTGGCTTACCACCGTTGCCAGAGCCGCACCGCTTACCCCCATATCAAAAACATAGATAAACAAAGGGTCAAGCCCCACATTCAGCACCGACCCCACACCCATGCCAATCATTCCCAGAAAAGCGCTGCCCTGAAACCGCAGCTGATTGTTCATGGTAAATGAGCTCATCATAAAGGGCACGCCTATAAGCAGCACCGAAATGTACTCTGTAGTTTTTTCTATCAGCAGTTCAGTTGCGCCAAGCAAAATGCACATCGGATGAATTAAAAGCAGACCCGCCCCGGCAATAATGCCTCCCGAAATAAGGGACAGCACCGCCGCCGTATCTCCCATAGTGTCCGCCGCCTTGCTGTCGCCCGCCCCAAGCTTTGCGGACATATAGTTGCCCGAGCCGTGACCGAAAAAGAACCCAAGCGCCTGCACCACATTCATAAGCGGCAGCGCCAGTCCCACAGCCGCCGTGGAGATCGTGTCCAGCTGCCCTACAAAATAAGTGTCCGCCATGTTGTACAGGGCGGTTATCATCATTGTGATGATCGTGGGTACTGCCATAGTGCAAACCAGCTTCTCCACCGGGTTTTCCAGCATCTGGCGTCGTTTTTCCTCTTTAGTTATCATTTCGGTTGGTCACCTCCGTTATAAGAAACATAAATTATCGGAGGCAAGCTGCCCTGCCTCCTTGCTTTACTTTTTTTAAAGCCTTTGCATTATCGGTCTGCGCTCTTTGTAAACCGCATAATATTCAAAGCCGCAGCCTTTAAGCAGCGCTCCTGCCTTGTCAAAGCCTTTGCCGAGGTTATTTTCCGAATGAGCGTCCGACCCTACGGTAATAAGCTCCCCGCCCAGCTCACGGTAACGCTTCAGCACATCCTTGCAGGGGTTCGGCTCATTTCCCCCTCTTGCATAAGGAGACGTGTTGCATTCCAGCGCCTTGCCTTTTGCGATCAACGCTTTGAGAATTTCATCAATCTGATCGGCATACTCCCTGTAGGAATAGCTGAGCCCCTTGTCCGCCCCGTATCTTACTATGTAATCCAAATGACCCAGACTGTCAAAGGAATTTATTTCTTTAACGCAGGAAAGAGTTTGTTCAAAATAACGCCTGTAAGCGTCTTTCCCAAATTTCTCGAAATATTCGGGATAATAGGGGTCAAGTCCGTCAATAAAGTGCACCGAGCCTATTATAAAATCAAATGGATATTTTCGGGAAATTTGTTCAAGATAATCCCCCAAATGCTCCTGCAAGCCCTGCTCCACCCCTGTCAGAACCGTTATTTTCGGCGAGTATTCGGCTTGTAGCCGTGCAATTTCCTTAAAATATCCCGTGAAATCAAGGTTAAAATCAATATCTGAAACCACATCATGATCGTTGTGATCGGTAATGCATATCTGTTCCATGCCAAGGGAGACCGCCCTGTCAAGCTGAGCTTTCATAGGTGTGTCGCTGTCCCCGGAAAATTCGCTGTGAACATGGCAGTCGGCGTACATCATCACATCCTCCTTATTGCGATACGCTGTTGTCGGCATTGTCAGTCGTTTCCGCAGCTGTGGTCATTGTTGCCATATACTGCCTTACCTCTGCGACCTCCTCCGAATCCAGCGTGCCGTAATCGTAGGTGTACATATATTCTATGCCGTCAATAAGGGAATTGGTATTGGCTGCAAAGGCGTTGTTAAGGAAAAGTACATCTGTTATCCCCATTTCCTTGATATATTCCACAGCATTCCGCCCGAAATATCTTATGTCGATAACGTAAATTTCGTCAAAGCTGTCCACTAAAAAGGGTATAAAAGCATTGCCGTAGGATTCCTTAAATACACAGATCTTTCTGCCCGTATTCAGCTCTGTGACTATTTTTGTGTGCAGTGCGTCCGCCCCCAGGAACATTCCGTAACAGTTGCCGCCGCTGACATTTTCATAGAAAAGCGGCCCCGTGCCCTTTGATTCAAGGGTCTTATAATCGTAGTAATAGGTGGTGTACTCGGATTTTGGCTTGTAATAGGTGAAAATCTCGGGGCTGTTTTTAAGAGTAATGTCGTTGGTGTAGGTGTAAAGAGAGCCTACAAAGCCCTCCTTGGTAAGTGTCTCGTAATCGCTGTCAATATCCGGGGGAGTCTGCCCAATGGCCTTGCACAAGGCAGCATAAGCATAGTAAGCCCCCCTCTGTGACCAGTGGTGATCGGTGCGCAGATAGATATATTCATCTGTGTGAGCGGATATCTCCGAGTAAGCGTCAATGGGGATAACGTCCGCTGTATAGCTGCTGTAGATATGATCGATAGAGTCCTTTTCCGAGGCGCTGAACCGCCGGAATTTCTTCGGCAGATAGAACTCCGCTGAGGTGGGCACTACCATATTGTAAACATTCACTTCGTCTCCGAGAGCAGTCTTGTAGTCGCTGATAAGCTCGGCGTACCGTGTGCCGCAGGTCTTGCTGCCGCCGAAAAGCATTACTCCCGCATTATCGCCGTACATTTTAACGCTGTCCACCACAATGCCGTTGTGTGAGAATTCGGCAATGTCCTTGACCTCTTCCTCCTCCTCGGTTTCCGTGACCGTTTCGGTAACAGGTGGTTCGGTAACAGCATTATCATCTTCGGGACGGGTTATCACAAGAGGATCTGTGCCTGTAGGTTCGGTTCCGGTCACGGGGATATTCGTTTCAACGGAATTTCCCTGGTCGTCTGCAACCACAGCCACATTTCCGTAAAAGGTGGGGGAGTCAATGCCTTTCAGCTTGTTAAATGCAGAGGACAGATTAAGCAAAGTATCCCTGAAAGGAATTGTGTCGGAAAAATATTTTGTATATTGGTCGGCAAATTCGCCGCTGATGTAGTTTTCTGCCGTCAGTTCGGGCTTTTCGGTCAGCGTTCTGTTCTCCCTCTCTGAAACGGTGGGGCGGTTCAGCAGAGCAAGGCAAAGCCCCGTAAAGAAGATCACCGACAGGAACATCACTATCCACACCCGCTGATAAACCGCATGGCGCTTTTGGTAAACTTTTTCCGCTGCCTGTTCCTTTTCGGCAAGAAGTCTTTTTTTGCTTTTTTTCATAAGTTCTACATTCCTTTATATGAACAATATTTTGTAATTTTCCGAAATATCGTAAATTATCCGCGTTACAATTCACTTCATTAAATTATATTACCCGAAAAAATGTTAATAAACATTTATATAAATTTTTTTATGAATTTTTGCCGATCTGCATTTGACGCGATCCCCGTAAAACGGAAATCCGTCAAAAGCGGAAGTACAGGAAAGCATTATAATTTCCTGCGCTGAGGGAAACAAAGGAAAGGAAGAGAACGCCTAAAAGAAAAATCATTTTCACAGCGCTGACAACTGCAAAGCCCCCTTTGGTATTTTTGGCAATGCGGTGACCAAAATCCGAAACAGCTTTGTAAACAGGCGTACAAAGGAGAATTGCTGCCATAATAAGCCAAAGGCTGCTTTGAAGCTTTGACTGTGTAAGCAGGTCGGTAAGCTCTGTCCCGTTCTTGCCGAGCATAGCGCTGAAGCATGCCCCCATACGGGACATATCCGTAAAATAGAATATCATCCACCCGAAGATCACTGCAATGATAAGGTATAAGTGCCCTACAAACTTTGGCAGACTCTCCAGAACTTTGAGCAGAAACTTCTTTTCTATTATCAGCAGAACTCCGAAATACAGCCCCCAAAGGATAAAGTTTGTGCTTGCTCCGTGCCAAAGACCTGTGCAAAACCAGACTATTGCCAGATTAAGCAGCTGGTGCCTGCGGTTGCCCCCCAAAGGAATGTAGAGGTAGTCCCGGAAAAAGCTGCCCAGAGAAATGTGCCATCTGCGCCAGAACTCCGTTGCGGAGCGGGAAATATATGGGTAGTTGAAATTTTCGGGGAAGTGGAAGCCGCACATTAGCCCCATGCCGATAGCCATATCCGAGTAGCCCGAGAAGTCAAAGTAAAGCTGGAGCGAGTAAAGTATTACCCCTGCCCAAGCCGCCAGCACCGAAGAGGGCATACCGTCAAAGCCCAGCAGTTCATCTGCAATTGCGCCCATGGAATTTGCAAGAAGCACTTTTTTTCCGAGACCCATTATCAGTCGTGTGATTCCGTCGCTGAATTCGGCGATCTTTACCGAGCGGTTCTCGATTTCCCTGGAAACGGCGCTGTATCGTACAATAGGTCCTGCCACCAGCTGAAAAAACATAGACAAATACAGCAGATATCCGAGATACTTTTTCTGCGCACGGGCTTGTCCTCTGTAAACGTCCACCACATAGGTTATGGACTGAAAGGTGTAAAAGGAAATGCCTATGGGCATATGAAAATCGGGCACAGGAAGCGACAGGGACAAAAGCCCGTTTATCCCCGTAACGAGCATCCCGCTGTATTTAAAGACCGCCAGAATGGAAAGATTTACTGTGCATGATGCAATAACACCAAGCACAGCTTTTTTTTCATCCTTGTGCTCGGCTATGAAACGCCCGTTGAAATAGTCAAAAACCGAACTGAAAAGCAGCAGGCATACCCAAACAGGCTCTCCCCAGGAATAGAAAAAAAGGGAGAAGCAGATGAGAACAATATTTTTGGCAGGGGTTTTGCTTGCTGCAAAATAACATACAAGAAAAATAGGCAGAAACTCAAACAGGAAAAAAATATCGGAGAATACCAATGTCACACATTCCTTATTAATTCAGATAATATTATTATACCACATTTCCCCCGTTTTTTCAACAACAAAACGGCAACAATTTTCCGCAAAAAATAACAATTCGGTTACGAAGTCAAAATATGCCTTTCATGGTCAGAGATTTCCGTTGATTTTTCACAAACAGAGCAGGCATATACATTGCCCTGCAAGAAAAACTTGCGATTTGTGAAAATAAAATTACCGCTTTGCAAAAAAAAGAATTATAGGGGGTAAAAAATCTGTCCGCCCGATCATAACGAACAGATACAGCAAGCAGCTTTGAAAAAATACGTAAAAGCTTACAGATAAAAACCTATGCGGTTGCCGCTTGCTATAACTTTTAAGCAAAAATATTGCTGTATTTTCTTAGATGAAATGATACAATTCCAAAGTGAAAATTAATAATTTTACAAGGCTGTTTGCTGCACCGGACAATTATTCTGCCGCCGCAAACTCCTCGCCTGTTTTTTCCAAGCCTGCAATATCCTCAGATGTGGGCTTGAAGCATATTTTTGCAGGTTCTCCGAATATTTTCAACCCCAGTCCCTCAGCCCTTTGCACAAGGTTGCCGCAGGCCTCGCCGCTCCAGCCGTAAGAGCCGAAGATAAAGGCTTTTCTGCCTCTGCATGATACAGCGCTTATCATATTCATCACATTCCATATCGGTGGAAGAGCGTCACGGTTAAGGGTAGGCGAGCCGAACATATAACCCGTGGAGGTTTCCACAGCTTCCGCCAATACTTCCGGGGCGGTTTCCGTCACGTTGTAAAGACTTACCTGTGCGCCGCCTTTTTCCGCACCTCTTGCAAGCGCCTCTGCCATTGCCTTGGTGTAACCGTAGGCGGAAACATAGAAAACAGCGATCTTGCCGGGCACTTCGGTGCTGTCCGCCCACTTGTCATAGCGGTCTATAACGCTTTGAAGCATTGATCTGAGCACAGGTCCGTGGGAGGGACAAGCCATTTGGATATCCAGTCCCCGCAGAATTTGCGCACCGCTTTTCACAGCCTCGCCGAAAGGACCGAATATGTATTTGTTGTACTTTGCCAGCTCCTCGTCATATCCCGATACATCGGTAATTTCCTCGTCTGTGACCGCTCCGCTGAAGTGCGCCCCCAGAAAATCGCAGGTGAACACGGTTTGAAGCTCCGGACAATATGTAAACATGGAATCGGGCCAGTGAAGGTTGGGTGCGGAAATAAACTCCAAAGTATATCCGCCCAGATCCAAGGAAGTCTTGTTTCGGGCTGCAACGCTCTTGAATTCGGTATTGAGAATATTTTTCAGATTTTTTATAGCTGCAAAAGAACCGTAAACAACGGCGTTGGGGCAGCTTTTAAGTATCTCGGCCAATGCTCCGCTGTGATCGGGCTCGGTGTGATTGCAGATGATATAGTCAATTTCGGCAGGGTCGCAGATCTCACGGATATTTTCCAGAAGCGTGGGAGCAAAGCTGTCCTGAACCGTTTCAATAAGGGCGGTCTTCTCTCCGCGCAGCAGGTAGGCGTTATATGTGGTGCCCCGGTCGGCGGGGATTATTATATCGAATATTCGCAGGTCGGGGTTTGCCGCCCCGACGTAATAGAGATTTTCCAAAAGTTTTTTCATGTTTTTTTTGAACATTTCCTCGGTATCATTGGATAACCACGCCTATTCTGTTGCATTTTGCAATGCTCTTGACAGTTTCGCGGTCGAACATATCCAAAATTATTTTTCGGGAAATGTTCCCTCCTCTCATATTATATTTTGTAAATTTATTGTAAATATTAAGCAAACTTAAATAAAAATTTGTGTAAATTTTATGTTTGTCGATTTTCACACTTTATACCGCAAAAATGCTGTAAAATTTACCCTATAATATAAGTATATAACAGAAGAGAGGCGGTTGTCAAGGTCTGGCAAAAAATTTTTATTTCGTTAAAATTTTCGGTGACATTTCCCGAAATTAGGAAAACAAGAGAAGTTGACAATTAAAAGAGAGATAAAAGGTGCCGAATACACAGCACTTATATTGAGCACAGTGAATGGCTTTGAGCAACAAGAGGAGGCTTTTCCCGCAATACGTGAGAAAAGCCTCATAATTTTAATGATTGAAATCTGCGAAAAAATCAATTTGCTTTGTGCTTGCACAGTTGTTATTATGCTTATGCATTTTGGAATATGTATTATTGTTCGACAATTATTTTCGGCAGTGCACAAAAATAATCTTACACATTCATTCCCGAAGCGTCCGAACGCTGCTCAATAAGGGCGATCTCCCCATTGACGGCAGCTTTTGCATAATCAAGAGCGCTCTCGAATTTCCGCTCCGAAAGAACCCCTCCGCCGTACCATCGGAAGGTGGTGTTATGGGAGTCGGAGCCGCCTGTGCGGGGGAGACCGTACCAGCCTGCATATATTTCCGCACGCTGGTTGAATTCGGGCTTGTTGGACATATTCACCGTTTCCACGGCGTCTACAAAATGGGGGGCGTGTGTGGTGGAGCGGATATATTCATAGTCTCTGAAAGGGTGCGCCTGCACGATCATGCCGCCGCAGGAGCGGGCATACTCCAGAAATCGGGTCAGTTCCATATCAAGGATAAAATCGTTTTCAAGAAGCCATGCCTTGTCCAGCCCGTATACAAGGAAATCCGAACCGCCGTCCCCGTACTCGAAGCCGAAAAAAACGTCCAGACCTATTTCCCGTCCGCGCTCAAAGGCGTGCTCATACCCTTTGCAGAAAAGTTCTATCCGCTCTGCCCAGGGCAGTTCGCGCGGGACTGCGCTGTTGCCATTAAAGAAATGGTCGGTAACGATCATTCCCGTGTAGCCCTCCGCCTTGTATTTATCGGCCATTTCCGCCCCGCCCGACTGAGCGCAGGCACTGGCCTGCGCGCAGTCGGGCGGGGCGGAAATGGGGGAGAAATAGAAGGCGGAGGGCTACACGGGAATGATCGTGGGCGGGCATGTCGTTGAGGGCGGCCGCGCTGGG
>CAMWIR010000059.1 GCA_947174365.1 uncultured Ruminococcus sp.
CCCTCCCCTCTCTTTAGGTTTCCCCCTTTGCAAACCCCTTTCCTCATCTCACCCCTCCCCCCGACCCAACGCTCAGTCTGCAAGCAGGGGTTATTTTAGAATATGTCAATGATGATTACAGTGTATCACGTTCTGTACTGGCAAAGGACTTACCGATTGTGTTACACTTATGTAAAATAAGTTAGGGTAAAAACACTTTACTTTACGGACAAAAATTAAAAAAAAAACAAAAAAATCAAAAAATTCAGCTGTGTGCAGAGATTTTTTTCACACCACAGGCGGGGTAAAGCTTTAATCGGATGTTGCTTAAAACCTATTGACATAGGTTTTTAATCTTAACATTAACGTAATTATACCACATTTCCGTCCTTTTGAAAATTCTTTTGAACATAAAAAAACTTTTGAAAGTAAAAAACGCGGACATAAGATAAAAAAGATTTCTAAATTAAGAATTATTGCCTTTTCTCCAAAGCCGTATTATAATAAAATCAAAGAAAATTCAAAAAGGAGTTCTGATAAAAATGGAAACTTTTGCAAGCATTATGGAAATGATGATGGTGGTATGCTTCGGCATATCCTGGCCGCTGAATATTGTTAAGGCATGGAAGGCCAGAACCGCCAAGGGAACAAGCCTGCTGTTTTATATGTTTATCTGGATAGGCTATGTGTTCGCCATGACCGGAAAGTTTGTGAACATATATAACAACGCCCCCAACCCCTGGTATGAGACCGTCCACTGGTACGTGATGTTCTTCTACGTTGTCAATGTGATAATGGTCACTATAGGCATAGGGATCTATTTCCGCAATAAGCTTATAGACGGCCGCAGCACCTCCCGCACCGGCTCCCTGAAGCCCGTAACAAGCACACACTGAAAACCCGCTTATCAAACCAATGAAAGGAAGAATTAATATGAACATCTACGAAAGAGAAGAAAAGAACTATCGTCGTCTTAACAGCATTGCCCGCCCGAACGGAGTTGTGCTCTTCGGCTCAAGCTTTGCCAAGGATATACCCGTTTGCGAATTAAAGCAGGCGTTCAATCTGGAATGTGACGTTTACAACCGCAGCTATACCGACCTTTCCGTTTTTGACGCACCCGAGCTGCTGTCCGAGTGCCTGAGTGATCTTAACCCCAAGAAAATTCTGCTTGACCTGGGCGAGACCGATCTGGAAAGAGGCTATAAGACCATACCCGAAATAATCGTAGCCTATGAAAGTCTTATCGGAAATATCCGCACCTACAATAAGCGCTGCAAAATAGTAGTCATCTCCGTTTGCACAGACAGCAAGACAGTCCCCGGGGAGCAGTCCGCAGCTGCAAAGCTTAACAGCGCACTTGAAGAAATGGCGAACCGCCTTAAATGCAGCTATGCCGATATCAGCTCTGCTGCAAGATCGGAGCTGCCCGTAGTCAAAGCATTCTCCATGCTGAGATTCTTCATTCTTGACAGGATCTCCCTGTCGGATGTAATGCTTGGGAGTGTGTAACATAACATCAAATAAAAAATCGGGTGTGTTGATACTTTACGGTTAGTATCAACACACCCTTGTTATATTATCAGCCGCCTATCGCCGTAATTGAAGAAACCGCCGTAATCAAATATATCGCTGTGATTATCCAGAAGCTTGGACGTGTAAGCAGCAGCTTCCAGGTAAGCTTCTTTTCCTCCGCTTTGTCAAGAGTAAAGGAGTAGTTTTTCACAATGCAGTCGTTTTGCGTTACCTTGCCGTGGCGCTTCAGCAGCAGCACCGCTGCGATAATGCCCAATACAAGCAGCACCGCAAAGTGTATTATTTCCGCTTTTTCGGCGGCATCCTCGCCTCTTTCGTTCAAAAGATAGTATTCATAAAAAGCTCCGCAGAACATAGCATTGAAGTTTGCCGCCATGTGGCAGATAATGGACGCTTTTATGGAGCCGCTTTTCATTGCAATATATGCCAGCAGCAGACCCAGCAGAAAACCGTTGAGTATCTGATTGAAATTGCCGTGCATAAGCCCGAAAAGCAGAGAGGAGGCGATTATGCCGAAATTCCTGTTCACGGGGGAGAGGGAGTTTAAAATAAATCCTCTCATAAGCAGCTCCTCGGTAATGGGAGCTATGATAACGGTGTAAGCCACTAAAAGTATGTTTGTGGTCATATTATCCGAAAAGCTGAGGAGCGCATTTGTGGCTTCGTTCACGCCTGTGTAGCCCGTAAGGTGAGATATTATCACTTGCGCAAACATGGACAGGGCTTGCAGTCCCAATATAACAAGGGCAGCCAGGAACACGCTCGACCCGCTTACCTTGATCTTACCGAAAAATTCCTTTACCTTAAAAGCCCTGACAGTGCTTGTTGCAATTAAGGTCGAGCAGATATTGCCGATAAGGTAACCAATGACTGTCGCAACCAACAGGAAAAGCATATTGCTCATCATACTGCCGCTCAGCTCCGCAGTGAACTTTGCAAGCTCCGGCTGAGTAGCGTTGGGATTAGCCGCCATAAATTCGGTAGTCTTGAAAGCGGAATAAGCGACGCTGCATATGACCACCGCTACATTGATAAAAACATACTGGAGTATCATAGAAAGGCTTGCCCAGCCGTATCCCTTTTTTATCTTCCGCCGCAGCATTACAGGGTCGTTATCATCGGTCTGCGGTTCGGGGCTGTAGGTGTATTGGGGCGCACTTACTGTTTCCTTGTTATCGCTGAATTGTTCGTTCATTGTCTGATTCTCTCCTTTTAAATTTTATTTTTTATTTGCGAAAATGCGTTAATGTTCTGCGGCAGCTTGTCGGCACGACAAAAAGCCGCCGCTTAAAACTTATCCTTGAATTTTTCTTTGATCCTGAAATAATAGCCTATGGCTTTTACTCCGAAAACCGAGTATTCAATGCCTATAATGAAGTACAGAATTGCAAGGAATAAAGCCTCATAGAAATCTTCCTGATCTACCAGAAAAACAACTGCTATGAACACCACGCAGAATATTGCAAATAATACCATGGGCAAGCCCATTATCAGCGCCGTTCTGCGGGCGCGTTTTATGGTGTCGCTGCTGTCCGAGTAAAACTCGGGCTTTTCTTCATCATATTCCTTTGACCATACTATAAAGCTTCCCATGCGCATGGCGGAGGTGAACTCCAGCTTCCAGCCGTCGTCTGCGGCAGCTGTGAAATATTCGTCGGTGGCCTCGTTCTGAAAATCCACCACGAAACGCAGCTTGCATGGGTCGGACTTTATAAAGTAAAAGGTCGTGCCTAAGGGGTTGAATCTGTAGAACCGCCAGCCCTCCGCCGCCATTTTTTCCACCATTTCCTCCGCGTCGTCGGGAGCGTAGAACCAGCCCAATGGTGACTTTTTTATCATCTTTCCCGATTTAAGCATTTGCTTTTCCTCTTCGGGAGTGTAGGTGAAATTTTCCTTTGGAATGGTCTTTATCGCACCTGCACCCGTAAGGTTCAGATCTTTATTGTATTTCGCCAGCTTCCTGTTGACGGTGAAAAAGTAGATCATAGCTATAAGCGAGATACTGCTGAGGATCATCATAGAGGTAAAAAAGGGAGGGAAGCTTTCCAGCACAGCACCGTCCGAGCCGCCCAATGCACCTATGCAGAAACCGAAAGTACAGCAGAAGATGAAGAAGAATATCATCATTGTCAGTCTGTTGGCGGTTTTCCAGCTGCGGTAGTCGGGAACTGCTTCAACTTCGGGGTCGTCGTGGGCGGCTATGTAATATTTTTTCCCCGCCCATACCTGCCGCCAGCCCGAGGCAAGCAGCCCCCTTGGTGCGGCATTACCATGACATATCCGATAGCGCAGAGGCTTTTTCTCTCCCTCCTCCAGAGTGAGGACGCCGTCCACAGGGGAAAAGTCCGTGACGATCAGACCCTCTGCCGAAAGCTTTTGCAGCTTTTCCTCCGCAGCTATAACGTCAAGAAACCATAAAGGCATATATTTCTTTATTGCCATCTTTTTAACTCTCCAATCCCATAAAGCTGTGCAGGCGGGAGATCCGCTCTGCCTCTCGGTGCAGAATGCTGCGACCAAGGTCTGTAAGCTCATATACCGTGCCGCAGTCCCTGTTGTCGTAAACGGTTATGATATTTCGCCTGCGCATTTGGGAAACAGCATTGTAGACCGTGCCCGCTCCGGGCTTTACCTTTCCGCCCGTAGCCTGCTCGATATAATCGGAAATTCCGTGACAGCGGCGGGGACAGCGAAGGCTCATAAGTATGTAAAGCCTTGTATCCTCCGAATATGAAAGGGGGTGTTTCATAAGTTATCAAACTCCTTATTTTTCCCTGCCCAAAACAGCAGTCACATCTCTGTGCAGCAGGGATATCCGCTCTGCCTCGGCGCCCAGCACCGTCCTGCCAAGGTCGGTTATTTCGTATATTATCCGCTTGTCGCTGTCGTCAAAGACGGCGATTATTTTATCTCTCTGCATTTTTGTGAGCGTGCCGTAAATAGTGCCCGAGCCGAGCTTTATCCGTCCGCCCGTCAGCTCGCTCACAAATTTTGAAATGCCGTAGCCGTGGCGGGGTTCGGTAAGCGCCAGCAGGATATAAAAAGCGGTTTCCGTCATAGGCAGATAAGTTTTTTTGATTTTTTCAATATCTTCCAAAATTGTAGCTACCACCTCTACTGTAATTTACATGGTTATGTATTTTTATTATACCATGTTTTTCCTTTAATTGCAAGGATTATTTTCGCTCTGCAGAGAAGTTAGAGGCAGGATATTTTGCTGTCTTGTCTTTGGTTGGGCGGAATTTTTTTAGCTGCGCCAACGAAGCAAGAGACAAGGTCTGCAAATCGTTTATTCGCAGCGGCTTTTGGATAATGTTCCGCTTACTGGGGCATCATACCGCCCATCTGCTGGTAGATCATCATTGCGCTGAATATCCAGCTGGCTATGGATGTTACCGTGCCTATTACCGAAAGGGTGACCCCTGCGGAAAGCTTGCAGATCTCCTTTTTCCTCACATTCACGATTATCCCCGCAACTCCAAGGCCTACGCCGATAATGGGAATGAACAGCCCCGCTATTATACCCAGTATTCCCAGAACGATCGCTGCTTTGCACTGAACCTTGTTTTCCATAATAAATTCCTCCGTTTAAAAAATTTGTATTGCCCGGGCGGGCAAGGTGATCGATTGCCGTCGCCGTGTGAATTGTCACATATTGTGTGTTACGTCACACGTTGACACTGTCGTATCTCGATATGTCACGTCGTGACTTATATCGTGATTTGAGTATATCACACCGTGACATACTTGTCAATAGTTTTTGGAGAAAAAATTTTATATTCGGAATAATTTATAAGATGTAACAATAAATGCAAAATTATTTTAGTAAATACTGACAAAAATTAAAATTAAAGGAATAAATAAAAAGCGGATTGCCTTATTCGACAAAATCCGCTTCACATGGTGTGATATATTTAAATAAAAAAGAAAGGACGAGCATATAATGGGAGTTAAAATAGAAACCGCCGACAGCGCAGTCAAGGCATATCTGGACGGCGAGCTTGACCACCATGCAGCGGGGCAGATACGGGACGAAATAGATCTTGCCGTGGGAAACAATACCCCGGAGACCCTTATAATCGACTTCGGCGAGGTCACCTTTATGGACAGCAGCGGGCTGGGGCTTGTAATGGGTCGGTACAAGGTGATGAAAGATATAGGCGGGCACGTGGTTCTCAAAAACACCCCCGCCCATATCAAAAAGGTCATGCGGCTGGCGGGAATGGACCGCTTTGCGCAGATAAGTTAAAAAAAGCCTCCCGATATACAACAACGAAAGGATAAAAATAAAAAAATGGAACGAATAAAAAATGAAATGAAGGTCCTTCTTGATCCCATAAGCTGCAATGAAGCGGTAGCAAGAAGCGTGGTCACAGCGTTTCTTATGCAGGCAGACCCTACGGCGGGGGAGCTTGCAGATGTGAAAACCGCCGTTTCCGAGGCAGTGACAAATTGCATTGTGCACGCTTATCGGGGCGTTCACAGCAGCAGGGACAAAATTGAGATACTTTGCAGGCTGGGAGAGGGGGGAGATTTTTACATAAGGATCAAGGACAAGGGCTGCGGCATAGCCAATGTAAAGCAAGCCATGGAGCCGCTTTTCACCACTGCTCCCGAAGAAGAGCGGGCGGGACTGGGCTTTGCGGTCATGGAAAGCTTTATGGACAGCGTAGCTGTGCGCAGCGCACTCGGAAAGGGTACAAGCGTGACTATGAAAAAGAGAATAATGTCCCGTGAGCTGCTGAAAGCAGGTGCGGACAATGGGTAAAATGCCTGTGGAAATATCCCCCAAGGTTACAGAACTGTCCTGCGAAAAGGAGCGGCGGGACAAGCTGGTAACGGAAAATCTGGGGCTTGTTCACCTGTGCGCCAACCGTTTTCGCGGAAAGGGTCTGGAATATGAGGAGCTGTACAGCGCAGGCTGTATCGGGATAGTAAAGGCAGCAGCAGCCTTTGACGAGGGCAGAGGGGTAAAATTTTCCACCTATGCCGTTCCCGTTATCCTGGGAGAGATAAAGCGGCTTTTCAGAGACGGCGGCACGGTAAAGGTAAGCCGAAGTTTAAAGGAGCTTTCCCTTAAAGCAGGGCGGGAGCGGTCGGAATTTATGGCGAAAACAGGACGTGAGCCGTCTGTGGGAGAGCTGGCGGAAATTTTGGACAGTTCTCCCGAGGACGTGGCGGAAGCGCTGGCAGCAGCCCTGCCCTGCATATCCCTCACCAGAGGGGAAGAGGACGGAGAGGAGCAGGATATACCCTCCCCCTTTAAGGAATCGGATATTTACGAAAGCATAGCTCTCCGTGAAGCGCTGGGGCGGTTGGCGGCAGGGGACAGGAGGCTGATATATCTGCGGTATTTCAGGGGAATGACCCAAAGCGCTGCTGCATCTGTTCTCGGCATGACCCAGGTACAGGTCTCAAGACGGGAGAAAAAGATCCTTGACGGACTCAGAAACGAGCTTGCATAAAAAACGCAGGCTGTGAAAATATCACAGCCTGCGGCTTTTTATACTCACATTTTATTAAACATTAACAATATCCGTCACATTCCCATTGCCGATATCAGCGGCAAGGGCGTCGGACATGACCATGGTCATGCAGCTTTTGCCATTGCTGACCACAGCCCCGCAGCTGCGCTCGGAGGTGTACAGATAAACCGACTCGCCCCCTGCGCCGCTTTCGGTGGATTCATATTTCCAGCCCTCTGTCTGGAATCTGCTGTTGAACTCGTTTACCGCTGCCGCACTGAAAGTCTGTATATACCCGTAAGCGCACAGCCCCAAACTGTCGCTAACGATATAATAGCGGAAAGGCTCGGCGTCGCAGACGATTATCATATTTCCCGAGATTATGTAATTTTCCGTGTCAAGCTTTGCGGTCACCTGATCCTTTGTCTGTCCCCATATAAGCCCCTTAAAAGGGTCTGTGATAAAGGAATCGGATTGCAAAGGCTCCCGGAGCACACCGTCAGCGCCGAAAGTGCATATCTTTCCGCTTATCCTGTAAGTGCCCGACGACAGCATGACCCCGTCCGAGCCGAAATAATAGGTCTTGCCGTTTATTTTGACCCAGCCCGTGCGCATAACGCCGTCCGTGCCGAAGTAATACTGCTTGCCCTTTATCTTTGCCCAGCTTTTCACTACTCTGCCCCGCTTTGCGCCGTTGAAGTAGTAGGTTTTGCCGTTCACCTTGTTCCAGCCCGTAAGAGCGAAGCCCTCTTTGTTAAAGCAGTAAAGCTCTCCGTCAATGGTCTGCCAGCCGGTCAGCTTTTTTCCCGATTCATCATCACGGTAGCTGTAGCCGGATTTTGACTTTGTCCAGGCAGCGCTTGCCTCGGGAGCTGTCATGCATACAGCCGACAGGGACAAAACAGCGGACATTATGAGCGACAATGTCTTATCAAAGAACTTTGATAAGACCCTTTTAGATCTTTTCATTATAAGCTTTCTCCCTTCAGAGAATATGGAATAAATTGCATTTTAGCATTTTACTGCCGCCGCAAAAGCGATCAGGTTCCCAGGTGCGCCAGTGCGTCATCATTGCCGGACATGAATTCCTCCAGTATGTCAAAGGAATAAACCATGGCCGCCGTTGTGCCGTTATCCTTTGCCGCAACACCGAATGCGGAATAATCAGGAGAAGCATATATCCTGCCGCTGCCGGATTCGCCCATGTCCTCCCAGCCTGCATTGTCAAAAAGCACCTCGGCGTCGGAAACGTCTGCATCTCCCGTAAACATCACCGCATAGCAGCAAAGCTCGCCGTCAGCGTCAAATACATACGCACCTACATAATCGTCGCTGTCAAGATCCACCATAAGCAGACCGGTTGCTGAGAAGGTATAGTTGCCCGAATAGGGCATATTCTTTTTCACCTGGTTTTTGGTCATGCCGAACTCCAGCCCGTCCATAAGGGAATCAATGGCAAAGCTTGTGTCCTTGGCAGTGGCGGTAAGCTTGCCGTCCTCGCCGAATGTGTAGACCTTGCCGCTGATCTTGTATGTACCCGTGAGCATAACGCCGTCCGACCCGAAATAATAGGTGTTCCCCTTGATCTTTATCCAGCCCTTGCGCATAACGCCGTCCGAGCCGAAGTAATACTGCTTGCCGCTTATCTTAGCCCAGCCCGTGAGCATTTTGCCTTTCTTCGAGCCGTTGAAATAATAGGTGTCGCCGTTTATTATTTTCCACCCCGTAAGAGCGATACCGTTTTTGTCAAAGTAATACTTGCTGCCGCTTATGGTCTGCCAGCCCGTAAGCTTCTTGCCCGTAGCGTCGTCCTTGTAGCTGTAGCCCGATTTGGACTTAACCCACTCCGCACTTACGCCGACAGACGTGGCCGAAACTGCGGATAACGCCATAGCTGCGGATAAGATCACTGCTGCTGTTTTCTTCATTTTTTTCATGGTAATCGATTCCTTTCAAATATGTTTTTATTATTAAAATTCGACATTCGCTTGCTTTTTTATCCGGCAAAGCCCCGGTCTTGCTTATTATCGGAAAACTCCGCGTGATTGGTATTTCCGTTTAATAATACTTGTGTCTTTGCCATATATCCTCGGCTTCATCACGGGAATAGATCTCAATGTAAATTTTAGTCCAATCGCCGTAATAAAAACCATAATAACAATAATCCACTATTGCCCCCGCAGAGCCGTCCTCGGACAGATACAACTCTTCAGAATCCACAGCATGAGGATATTCTATGAAGAGATCATCTTCAAATTTCCATTCCGAATCTGCAAAAAGCGCCTCTATATCCGAATACGGGTAATATAGTTCTATTTTCGTCAGCCGCCCATCCTCATCAAACAGCATACAGCACTCGTCCTCCGATAAGACTGAGGTGAAAACAAAACTGTCTTCACGGCGTTCATTCAGATCAAGGATCGAATTTGTCCTTGCCTCAGCCTTTGTCATGCCAAAGGAAATGCCCTGTAAAATATCGTTTAGGGTAATTTTCCCGGGTGCAGGGTCAATAAGCCTGCCCTCACCGTCAAAGGTGTAAACATCACCGCCTATCGTCTGCTCTCCCGTGCTTGCTATCCCGTCGTCACCGAAGAAGTAAACGTCCTCCCCTATGAGCTTCCACCCCCTGCGCATAACGCCGTCCTCACCGAAATAATACCGCCCGTTTGCACTGTTTACCCACGAGGTGACCATTCGCCCCTTTTTTTCACCGTTGAAAAAATATGTATTGCCGTCAATTTCCTGCCAGCCCGTAAGAGCGACTCCATTTTTATCAAAGTAATATTTTCTTTTTCCGAGAGCGTGCCATTTTCCGTCATAATAATATTCGCCGTTGCCGATAGTCTGCCACCCGGTAAGCCTTTCGTCCGTGTAGTTGTCCGTATAGCAAAAGCCCTCTTCGGTTTCCACCCACTCCGCACTTGCCCCTGTGGATAATGCAGTCACCGCCGACAGCGCCGCCATTGCGGATACCGCTGCAGATAATATTATTGCTGCTTTTTTAGCTGTTTTCATGGTAAATATGTCCTTTCCGAATTAAGCTGCCGATCATTTGCATTTCTTATTTGACTTTTTCCTTTTGTCCGAGCCTCTGCCCTCTTAAAAAGACGTAAAATAATGCTCTTTCTTTATATAAGTATACCATACTATTTCCCTTTTGTCAATGATATAAAGGTAATTTGAACATTAAAAAACACAAAGTCTGCTCGGATTATTTTAAATGGATTCAAATGTAAATTTTATGTATATTTTTTGTGAATTTATGAATTTAAGGGCATTTTTGAAATTTATTTTTTGTAATTCTATTGACATTTTCGCCGATAAATATTATTATATGTATAATGGAATTAATATGTCTGCGGGTAACTTTGCTTATTTGAGCTGACTTGCCCCGGAATTTCATAAAAAATAAAAAATTACGGCAATAAAGGGCAATGGGAAGATTCCCGGAAGATTTCCGGAATTTCCCGTCCGTTTTTGCCTGTATTTACAGGAAGGATCGTGATGATAGGGTTGAACGAAAAGCTCAGGCTATACGGGTTTAACAACCTGACCAAAACTTTAAGCTTCAATATTTACGATATCTGCTATGCCAAAAGCGCCAGGGAGCAGCAGGATTATATCAAATATATAGACGAGCAGTACAATTCCGAGAGGCTGACGAAAATTCTCTGCGACGTTACCGAGACCATAGGGGCGCACGTGCTGAACATATCCAAGCAGGACTACGAGCCTCAGGGGGCTTCCGTAACTCTGCTTGTCTCCGAGGATCACGTCAGCGACGAGGATATGGACGAATCCTGCAATATGCGGAATATCCGCAGCCGGGGGCAGGACATAGCGGGTCATCTTGATAAAAGCCACCTTACCGTTCACACCTATCCCGAATTCCACCCGGACAACGCCATTGCCACATTCAGAGTGGATATAGATGTTTCTACCTGCGGAGAGATAACTCCCTTAAAATCCCTTGATTATCTTATCGGCAGCTTTGATTCGGATATAATCACCATAGATTACAGAGTGCGCGGCTTTACCCGTGACGAAAAGGGCAAAAAGCTTTTTGCCGACCACAAGATAACCTCCATTCAGGATTACATTGCCGCAGAGACCCTGGAGCGGTATGACGCCATTGATGTGAACGTCTACCAGTCGAACATATTCCACACCAAGATGATGATAAAGGAAATTTTCCTGCAAAATTATCTTTTCAACACCGACACATACGAGCTTGCCCCCAAGCGGAGGCTTGAAATAAACGATCTTCTGCGGCGTGAAATGATAGAGATATTCAGCGGCATGAATATTTTCGAGTGAAAGATTTTCCCCTGTTTACGGCAGGGGAAACATATATGCAAAGCAAAATTAAATCCCGGTCATCATCTGTTTGGTCGAACCTCGGAAGGCAGGTAATAATATGGAACTTATGGGAAAAGAATGGAACAAATATTTTCTTGACGGCGAAAAAATTTCGGCTCTGCCCTTTATGATCGAAGCAGTCAGCGAAATGGCAGCGGAGCTGTATGGTATGAAGTACAGCGACAAGGGCAGGTGGTGGTACGGCGAATGGGAGGGGGACAGAAGAAAGGTCATAACTATCGACAACAACAAGGGAACGGAAAGAGATATCTTATGGGGCTGGAATTATAATTACATAGCTTATACGACAAACAGAGACACGCTGAAATATGCCCGCACAGAAAAGGCTTTTTGCATTGACGTATGGGATACTTATGGGTATCACACCAGTTGCATTAAAGAGGGTTTAAGGAACACGCTTGAGCTGTATGAAAAGTACGCCCTTCCGATATGGACTAACAATGCCGAGGTCGCAAGAGCTCATATGAAAACGGTGTGCGGGCGGAATGCCCCGTTTATAAAGGAGTTTTTCGAGCGAACAAAAACCGACCGGGACATTATAGCGCATCTTGACAGGCTGCTTTCTTATCCGTCGCCTTTTATGAGGAAGGAAAATTATGTCAAGGCTTTTATTATTGCCAAAAACGGTGATTTTGAAGAAGCCGAGCGGCTCATGCGCTATGGATATTACGAAAACGGCTACTGCAATGCAAAGGTGCTTGCAAAGCTGCGGCAGGTTTATGAGGACGGCAGGAGCGGTTCATAATACCGCTTAACTGCAAAGCGGCGCACCGGGGTAAAACCGACCGGAAATTCCTTTAAAGGAAGTGAATTTTAATATGGAGCATTCGCAAAACCGTGCGCCCATTTACGAGGCGCTTGTAAAATACAACGAAAACAGAGTCGTGCCCTTTGACGTGCCCGGGCATAAGCACGGAAAGGGAAACCCTATGCTTACGGATTTTCTGGGTCAGACCTGTATGAACGTGGACGTAAACTCCATGAAGCCTCTCGACAATCTTTGCCACCCCGTCTCCGTGATACGTGAATCGGAAACATTGGCGGCGGAGGCTTTCGGGGCAGGGCACTGTTTTTTTATGGTCAACGGCACGACCTCCTCCGTCCAGTCCATGATCTTATCGGTGTGCAAAGAGGGGGATAAGATAATCATTCCCCGAAACGTCCACCGCAGCGCCATAAACGCCCTTATCATCAGCGGCGTTATCCCCGTATACGTAAGCCCCGGCATAAACCGCCGCTTAGGTATCCCCTTGGGTATGGACTTGGAGGACGTTAAAAAAGCCATTTCCGAAAACCCCGACGCCAAAGCGGTTTTCGTGAACAACCCCACCTATTACGGCATATGCTCCAATCTGAAAGGTATCGTCGAGGCAGCCCATGAAGCCGGCATGAAGGTCCTTGCGGACGAGGCTCACGGCACTCACCTTTATTTCGGGGAAAATATGCCCATATCCGCCATGGCTGCGGGAGCGGATATGGCGGCAGTCTCCATGCATAAAACAGGCGGCTCGCTTACCCAAAGCAGCTTTCTGCTTGTTAGCAAAAATGCAGGAATATCCGAGGGACACGTCCGCTCGGTCATAAACCTTACCCAGACCACCAGCGGCTCGTATCTGCTGCTCTCCAGCCTTGATATTGCAAGGAAATATTATGCCACAAAGGGAAAAGAGCTTTGCGCACAGGTGGTGGAATCGGCGGAGTATGCCCGCAGCGAGATAAACAAAATAGGCGGCTATTACGCCTATTCGGAGGAACTTGTCAACGGCAGGGATATCTACGCCTTTGACAAGACAAAGCTGTCAATATATACCCGTGACATAGGGCTTGCAGGGATCGAAGTCTACGACCGCCTGCGGGACGGCTACGATATACAAATGGAGCTTGGAGATATAGGGAACGTGCTTGCCATAATGTCCCCGGGCGACCGCTGGAAAGACATAGAGAGGCTGGTCTCCGCCCTTTCGGAGATAAAGCGGAGGTTCGGCAGAGACAGCGCAGGCAATGTGGATCACGAGTATATAAACCCGAAGATCGTGCTCAGTCCGAAAGCAGCCTTTTACGGGGAGCAGGAGGTGCTGCCCATAATGGAAAGCGCGGGGCGGATATCCTGCGAGTTTGTAATGTGCTATCCTCCCGGCATTCCCATAATCGCCCCGGGCGAGCTTCTGACGGAGGAAATCCTCGAAAATATCGATTACAGCAAAAAGCGGGGCTGCTTTATGACAGGCACCGAGGATATGAATATCGAGAGGATAAAGGTGATAAAGGAATGATAAGCAATAATGTTTTTAAGCACGGCAGGCGATGTGCTTCATGGCAGCCGCCCAAAGAAAACAGCTTTGAAAATTCCCGTGAATACAGCCGTAATTTCATATTGATCGCTGTTTTTGTTGCAATGGTATGGCTGTATATTTTTTGTATGACTCCCGTATATATTGACCGGACGGACTGTAAAGATACGGTCGTTACGGATTATTATTATACAAAGGAGTACAGTTCAAACTTGTATCGGCGGGGCATATGTATATTTGACAAAAAAGCGGCGAAAATTATACGATACCCGGATACTATATTGATTCGGCGCAGTGGTGGATATGCAGATGCAGGGGGCAGGAATTGGATTTTGCGGAGAATTTTCTTGATTTGAAAAATAAGCCGCCCCTTTATCTGACGGTATACAATGGAAAGGTCATGTCGGCTGCACTTGATGACAACGAATATGATTCGGAGTTGCACCTATATGGTTTTTATGACTTTTACGATCTGTCACATGACAGCGTGCATTCCTTTGTGGGTATTATGAATTTTCTTCATATTTTTGCAGCGGTTCTGCCCTCCTGGATATTCGGGGGTATGCTTATGCACAGCATTTGCCGCAAAGCAGCGACCAAAAAAGCTTTTCGGGAAACATCAATGTATACCCCAAAGCCCAGCAGTGCACTTATCGAATACTAAAATTAAAACGGCAAGCCGTTCGGGTGCAAAAGGTATTCTTGCAGACAATATCTGTCTATTGCTTCCTGCCTCTTGCCTTTGATAAGGAGTGTTCTGAATGGCACAGTACAGCCCGTTTCCGTCTTTTATAAGGGCGGCGGCAATGAAATATTTTTCAAAGGAATACGGCAGAGACAAGGCGGGGCAGCTTATGAACAAGACCCTTGAATTATACGGCCGTTTTGCGGAAGAAGCCCCCGATATAGGCGGCAAGGAAAATAAGCTGAGCAATAATCTTTATATGGCGTTGGCAGTGTTCGCCTTTTATGAGACTGCGGAGAAAAAAATAACACCCGAGGATATGAAGAAAATGATGACGGAGTATATGCCGAAAAGCCTACCGGTTGTCAGCAGCATTATAGACTTCAACAAGCCGAAAAATCAGGAAAAAATACGGCTGCGCTTTGAAAAATACAAGGCTCTTTCCGATGAGAAGTTTGGCAGTGGGCAGTGGGGCAACAGCTGGCGTGTGGAGATTAATCCCCACGGCAGGGAAAAGGGCGTGGCGTTCGATTTTATCGGCTGCCCTCTTGCGGATTTTGCCAAAAGTCACAGCTATATGGAAATAATGCCCGTGCTGTGCGAATTCGATTATATAACCGCCGCCCTGATGCACGCCCGTCTTGTCAGGGAGCATACGGTGGCCGACGGCAGTGAATACTGCGATTACTGGTATCTTGGCGACAAGGAAGAAATTTGATCGGCTTCCGATCATGAAAGGTGTTAATATATGGAACTGTGGTTCAGCGAATATCATTCAAAGGACGCTAAAATGTCCATAAGAGTAAATAAGCAGCTTTACAGCGGACAAAGCGAATTTCAGCGGATAGACGTGTTTGAAAGTCCCGAGTTCGGGAGATTTCTCACCCTTGACGGGCTGATGATGCTTACCGAAAAGGACGAGTTTATGTATCACGAGATGATAACCCACGTGGCTGTCGCCTCAAACCCCGATATAAAAAAGGTGCTTGTAATAGGTGCAGGAGACGGCGGCACGGTTCGTGAGCTTACACGTTATGACACTGTCGAATATATCGACATGGTGGAGATAGACGAGGAAGTTGTGCGGGTGTGCAGGGAATATCTGCCGCAGACCGCCTGCAAGCTGGACGACCCGAGAGTTCATCTTCACTTTGAGGACGGCCTGCGGTTCGTCCGCACACGTGAAAACGAATACGACCTTATAATCGTCGACAGCACCGACCCGTTCGGACCCGGAGAGGGGCTTTTCACCAGCGAATTTTACGGCAACTGCTTTAATGCCCTGACCGCCAACGGCATTCTTGTAAATCAGCACGAAAGCCCCTATTACACCGAGGACGCAAAGGCAATGCAGCGGGCGCATAAAAGGATAAGGGAATTTTTCGATATATGCCGTGTCTATCAGGTGCATATACCCACATATCCCTCGGGGCACTGGCTTTTCGGCTTTGCCTCCAAAACTATAGATCCTCTGAAGCCCCATAAGGACTGGTGGAACGGGCTTGGGATAAAGACCCGCTATTATAACACCGACCTGCATACAGGGTGCTTTGCCATACCAAACTATGTAAAGGAGCTTCTCACTAATGCGACCTGAGATAAAGTCATTTATCGGCTGCGATTGCAGCTTTGAGGAGGCTGCCGCCGTTATCTTCGGCGCACCCTATGACTGCACCGCTTCCTACCGTCCCGGCGCAAGATTTGCCCCCTCTGCCATAAGAAACGAGAGCTACGGCATTGAGACCTATTCCCATTATCAGGATAAAGACCTTTCGGATATAAAGGTTTTCGACTCGGGGGATATCGAGCTTCCCTTCGGCGACCCCGTGCCCGTTATCGAGGCGATAAGGGAGCGGACGGCGGAAATTCTGTCGGCGGATAAGCTGCCTGTAATGCTGGGAGGGGAACACCTTGTGACCCTCGGTGCATTCAAAGCCGTGTGTGAAAAATACGGCAATGACGTTTATGTTATTCAGTTTGACGCACACTGCGACCTGAGACGGGATTATCTTGGTCAGCAGCTTTCCCACGCCTCGGTCATGCGGCTTTGCCACGATATCGCAGGG
>CAMWIR010000060.1 GCA_947174365.1 uncultured Ruminococcus sp.
TAATGCTTTAAGATTTCCATGAACATCTGAGAATACTGCTATTTTCATAACTAATCCTTCCTTTTTCTCTATGAATATTGCTGATTGTCTGTCTGTCATAACAGAAAACTATCATTGCAAATTCCGATTTATCTTAGTAATAATTATACATCAAAGCCGTTACATTGTCAATAGAAACGCCATAGCGCTTTTGGCTGAAAATCATAAGTGCCATGGCGAAAACTTCTTTATGAGTACCCGTGTTTCGGTACGGCTTTTTATTATGCGGCAGACATCATAAAAAAATGTTACCGTGCAAATATCTCCATAAACTTGTCAAATGCCGCCATTCCCTCGGGAGTGCGCTTATACACTCCTGCGTGCTCCAGAACTTTGGCAAACACTTTGCCTATTTCTTCCTTGATAATGTCGTGAACATTTTCCGCTGTAATCTCACGCTGTGCGGCAAATTCCTCCGTCCAGTCGGCGTGCTTGTTAAGCTCGGGGTCGCTTCGCACTGCGTCAACTCCCCCTGTTACCAGCGTTTGCGCCAGATGCTCGGTCTCATCTTTCAGCCTTGCGGGCAGCACTGCCAGTCCCATAACCTCAATAAGCCCGATATTTTCCTTTTTGATATGATGCAGCTCGGCATGAGGGTGGTATACGCCAAGAGGATGTTCGGGAGTGGTGATGTTATTGCGCAGAACTAAGTCCAGCTCGAAATTATCCCCGTTTTTGCGGGCAATCGGTGTGATCGTATTATGCGGCTCGCCGTCGGTTTCGGCGTAGATGAAGGCTGCTTCGTCTGTATACCCCCGCCATACAGTGAGTATCTTATCCGCAAGCTCCACAAGTCTTGAGCTGTCGGGAGAGGATATGCGGATGACCGACATGGGCCATTTCACCCTGCCGACTTTCACATCCTCAAAGCCCTTGAGGGTATATTCCTTTTCAACGGGAGCAACTGCCATAGGGAATGTATACCGTCCCCCCTGGAAATGCTCGTGGGAGAGTATAGAGCCGCCTACTATGGGCAGGTCTGCATTTGACCCGATCATATAATGGGGGAACTGCGCCACAAAGTCAAACAGCTTCCCGAAAGCCGCTTTGTCAATCACCATGGGGGTATGGGCGGTGTTGAAGAGTATGCAGTGTTCGTTGTAATATACATAGGGGGAGTATTGCAGTCCCCATTTTGCGCCGCCTATTTCCACGGGTATCACTCTGTGGTTCTGCCTTGCGGGGTGGTTCACCCGTCCCGCATAGCCCTCATTTTCCGCACACAAAAGGCACTTGGGATATCCGCTCTGGGGGGCGTTTTTGGCGGCGGCGATCGCCTTGGGGTCTTTTTCGGGCTTGGATAGATTTATTGTAATGTCGAGTTCGCCGTATTCTGTCCCTGCTTTCCATTTGATATCCTTGGCGATCCTGTCACGGCGGATATAATTGGTATTGCGGCTGAAATCATAGTAAAAGTCCGTTGCCGCTTCGGGTGACTTGGCATAAAGCTCGGCAAATTTCGCACTTACAACGGAGGGCGGCGGCGTAATGCAGCCCATTAGCTTTGTATCAAAAAGGTCTTTATAAGTAACGCTGTCCTCGCAAAGTCCCTTTTCGCAGGCATACTCCAGCAGCCCCGACAATATCTCGGGCAATTCCATTTCGGGCAGCTTGCTTTCAAGCACATTTTCGGGAGCGGTAAATTCGTCCCTTTGAAGAACCTCCAGCAGACGGTTTATGCAGTAGATCCTGTCCCCGGGGTCTGTCATTCCTGTTTTAACGCCGTAATTCACCAATGCGGCAATGTAAGTGTCTACCATTATATCAATCTCCTTTTTGGAAATTTTGATTTATTAAAATAATTATAGCATACTTTTTTCATAAATTCAAGAGGCTTTATAAATTTCCCTCGACCGCAACTTTAAGAATAATTTCACCGAATTTAAAATAAATCATTGCAATCGTCTGCAAAAAATGTTATAATTTTAAAAAACATAAAGGCGGTAAAATTATGCAGGGAACATTTGAGATCAAAGAAGATTTTTACATAAGCGGCAAACCCTTTAAAATTATTTCGGGGGCGATACACTATTTCCGAACCGTGCCCGAATACTGGCGTGACCGTTTGGAAAAGCTGGTGAATATGGGCTGCAATACGGTAGAGACCTATATCCCATGGAATTTCCACGAACCTGAAAAAGGCAAATTCCTTTGGCAGGGCGGCAGGGATATTGAAAAATTTATCGAGACCGCGGGTGAACTGGGACTTTACATGATAATCCGCCCGTCCCCTTACATATGCGCCGAATGGGAGTTCGGCGGGCTGCCTGCATGGCTGCTGGCGGATAAAAATATGCGGCTGCGGTGTTCGTATAAGCCCTATCTTGAAGCGATAAGGGAATATTACAGCGAGCTTATGCCGAGGCTTGTCCCTCACCAGATAGACAGGGGCGGCAATATCATCATGGTGCAGATAGAAAACGAATACGGCTACTACGGCAATGACACTGCCTATCTTGAATTTCTGCGGGACAATATGCGGGAAATGGGAATGACCGTCCCCTTTGTTACCTCCGACGGCCCCTGGAGCGAGCCTATATTCAAATCGGGAATGGTGGACGGTGCGCTGCCCACGGGAAATTTCGGCTCGGCGGCACAGTGGCAGTTCGGGCAGATGAAAAAGTTCATAGGCGATAATAAACCCCTTATGTGCATGGAATTCTGGAACGGCTGGTTTGATGCATGGGGCGAGGAACATCACACCACAGCCCCTCAAAAAGCAGCCGAGGAACTGGAGGAGCTTTTAAAGCTGGGCAGCCTTAATTTCTATATGTTTGAGGGCGGCACGAATTTCGGATTTATGAGCGGGCGTAACAGCGGCAAGGAAACTGCCGACGTTACCTCCTACGATTACGACGCTCCTCTTACTGAGGACGGGCAGGTAACCGAAAAATACAGACTTTTCAAAGATATTATCTCAAAATATGCCCCTGTTCGGGAAGTTCCTCTTACAACAAATATCAAACGGAAAGCTTACGGTGAGATAACCTGCTCGGGAAAAACGGATCTTTTTTCGGTTCTCCCCAAAATATCGATCCCCGTGCATTCGGTCTATCCTCTGACTATGGAGGAAATAGGGCAGAATTACGGATATATACTCTACCGCATTAATATGAAAAAGGGCGAGCCGTTAAACGAAATTCGTCTTGAAAGTGCGGCGGACAGGGTGCAGTGCTACAGGGACGGGGAATTTCTGTACACGGCTTTCGGAGAAAATATTCATGAAAAATTTGAGCCCGAGCAGAAGTGCGGAGGCAGCCACATCGACCTGCTTTGCGAAAATATCGGCAGGGAAAATTTCGGCACGGGTCTGGAAAACCAGCGCAAGGGCATTTTGGGAGGCGTGAAGATAAACGACCACCGCTGCTTCGGCTATGAAATATTCCCATTGCCTCTTGAAGCTGAGGACATAGCTGCTGTAAGCTTTACCGAGGGATTTTCGGAAAACCGCCCTGCCTTTTACAGATTTGAATTTGACGCGGACGACCTTTGCGACACATTTCTCGATACCTGGGGCTTCGGCAAGGGCTGCGCATTTATAAACGGCTTTAATCTGGGGCGTTTCTGGGAAACAGGCCCTCAGAAACGGCTGTATATCCCCGGGCCTTTGCTGAAGGTGGGCAGAAACACACTGGTGATCTTTGAGACCGAGGGCAAAAGCACGGATAAAATAAATTTGACCGATACTCCCGATTTGGGCTGACCATATGAAAAAAATTCGGGCGGCTTATCTTTCAAACAGGTAAGCCGCCCGAATTATTTAAATATTTAATCTTCCTCAGTCCAATACTTTTTGTCAAGGCTTCTGTACTGCACCGCCCTGCTGATGTGCTTTTTGCCTATTACCTCTTCGCCGTCCATATCCGCTGCCGTGCGGGCTACCTTTATTATACGTTCATACGCCCGTGCAGATAATCCCATTCGCTCAAACACGCCCTTGAGCGTTTTTGACGCTTCGTCCGTTACGGGGCAGACCTTGTGGAGTATGTCGGCGGTTATCATAGCATTGCAGGTAATGTCCGTGCCTGCAAAACGCCTTGCCTGAATTTCACGCACTGCTTCTATCCGCTTTCTTATGGCAGCGGAGCTTTCGGACTTTTCCCCGGAGGCAAGGTGTTCGTATTCCACGGGGGCTACCTCCACATGGATATCAAACCTGTCCAGCAGCGGCCCCGATATCCTGCTTATGTAGCTGTGGGCGGTCTTTGCGGGGCATATGCATTTGCGTGTGGGGTGACCCCTGTAGCCGCAGGGGCAGGGATTCATAGCCCCCACCAGCATAAAGCTGCACGGATAGGTGACAGTTCCCGAAGCCCTTGAAATAGTCACCTGCTTATCCTCCAGAGGCTGCCGGAGGATCTCCAGAGACTGCCTTGTAAATTCGGGCAGCTCGTCCAGAAAAAGCACCCCGTTATGGGCAAGGGAGATCTCCCCGGGTTTCGGCACAGACCCTCCCCCCGAAAGCCCCGCAGGGGAAATGGTGTGGTGAGGCGAACGGAACGGCCGCCATGTAACAAGGGGATTTTCCTTTGTGACAAGTCCGCATACCGAGTGCACCCGCGTTGTTTCAATGGATTCCTTAAAGCTCATTTCCGGCATTATGGTAGGCAGACGCTTTGCAAGCATGGATTTGCCGCTGCCGGGAGGGCCTATCATAAGAATGTTATGTCCTCCTGCCGCCGCATATTCCAGGGCTTTTTTCGCCATCTGCTGTCCCTTTACGTCTGCAAAGTCCAACCCCTCGAAATGCTCCCGCTTTGCTTGAACGTATTTGGGCTGCGGCAGCAAGATCTCACGCCTGTCAAAATGGGCAAGTACCTGTGAAACATTCTCCACTCCGTAAACAGCGATACCCTCCACAACGCTTGCTTCAAAAGCGTTTTCCTCGGGAACGAACACTGTGTCAAAGCCTATTTCAAGGGCTTTGAGCACCATAGGCAGCACGCCGTTTACAGGTCTTACGCTGCCGTCCAGCGCAAGTTCTCCTATAAATGCAGTCTTTTCAAGATCGTCCTCAATATATCCCAGTGCTTTCATTATGGCGGCAAATATGGGCAGGTCGTGCATACTGCCCGATTTTTTTGTGTCCGCAGGGGCAAGGTTCACAACTAAGTGTCCCTTGGGAAATTCCGCTCCGCAGCTTCGGAATGCTGCCTTGACCCGTTCTCTGCTTTCTTTAATGGCAGTGTCTCCCAGTCCCACTATGTCAAACATGGGGAGTCCCTTGCTTATCTCCGCCTCCACCGTTACACCGAAGGCGTTCAGTCCGAAAAGCCCCAGTCCGTTTACCTTGGCAAACATCAGCATTTCCCCTTGTTTTTCTGCTGCCTTTTCAGCCTTACATCAAGCCAGTGAAGAACCTCGCCGTATGTCTCTTTTTTGTTTAACTCATTGAATACCTCATGGCGGCAGCCCTCGCATATTTTTATTTCCACATCGGAAAATCCGTGCGCCGTTAGCCCCTTGAATACCTGCATAACGCCCTTGCCGTAACCTCCTATGGGATCTTCCCCTCCCGCCAAAAGCATTAAGGGAATGTCCTTGCGCACCTTTTTGTACCAAGATCTGTCCGAGCAGTAATCCAAAAGCATAAACAGATCCCTGAACGCAGAGGCTGTGAATACGAAATTGCACTTTTCATCATTTACATATTTGTCAACAACAGCTTCATCCCTTGTCAGCCAGTCAAAATCGGTTATATTATTCTTGATCCGTGAGCAGGCATATCCGAACATAAGATTGTTTATTTTCTGGGAGCGGCTTTTTACACCGTGAAGAACGATCTCCGAATCTGCCAGAAGCTTTGCCGCAGGAAGCGCCGGATTCGGCCCTACCGTACCCACAATGACCGCCCCGTCGATCTCCGATGAATATTTTGCCAGATAGCACCGCAGTATCAGCGAGCCCATGGAATGACCGATAACATAATGCGGCAGTCCCTTAAAAAGCCTCCGCCCTATGACCGACGTTCTGTGAAGATCGTTTATCAGATATATCCAGCCGCCCCTCACCGCAAAGTAGCCCAGATCGTCCTTGCAGGCAGCGGAATTTCCGTGCCCCAGGTGGTCGTTTGCGATCACTGCAAAGCCGTTGCCGCAAAGAAAATCTATAAATTCCTCGTATCTTGCGATATATTCGCACATACCATGGGAAAGCTGAATAAGCGCCTTTGCCTCGCCTTCGGGTCTGTAAACATAATAAGCAATATTATCCGCCCTGTTTGAGCTGGGAAACGAGCCTGTAGTTTTTGTATAATTCATAAAATGCCTCCTTAAAGTTCAATATAAAATGCAGATAAATCAAAAATATTTTCGGTAATTCTTCTTGCCTCTTGCCTCTGATTTTCTTGCCTCTATCCGGGCATTACATCTGCCAGAGGATTGGAGTCCAAAGCATCACGGACATTCTCATTGGTAAGATGAGTATAAATTTCCGTAGTGGACACATTGGCGTGTCCCAGAATTTCCTTCAGCACCATAGGATCGACGTTGCCGTATTGATACATAAGAGTAGCCGCAGTGTGCCGCAGCTTATGGGTGGAAAGTCCTCTGCCCGAAAGCCCTATACGGTCAATGGCAGCAGTGACAATTTGCTCCACACGTCTGCCCGTTATCCGTGTTTTACGCTTGGAAAGGAACAACGCCTGTTCATCGGTTTCGGGACGGGCTGCAATGCAGGCGGCAATGGCCTCGGCGCAGCCGCCGTTTATGTGAATGGTGCGTTCCTTGTTGCCCTTGCCCAGAAGCCGCAGAGTGCGGTCATTAAGGTCAATGTCGTTAAGATTTATCCCCACCAGCTCGGAAAGACGCATACCGCAGTTGAGAAACAGCATGAGCATACAAAAATCTCGTTCATAGAAATCATCCTCACGGCTTACCGAGGAAAGCAGCCGTCTGCCCTCGTCAAGATTCATATACTTTGGCTGTGCTCTTTTGGGACTGGGCACGTCAAGATTAAGCAGGGGATTTTTTGCAAGGGAAAAGCTTGACAGCTTGCCGCTGCTTGCCGCCTTGTAAAAGCTCTTGAGAGCGGAAATTTTCCTTGCCCTTGTTTTGTCGTTGTTTTTCAGTTCCTCTGCGGAGAAGTTCAGGTACTCGTAAATATCCGCCAGCGTTATTTTTTCCACAGCGGAAAAGGGAACGTCCGCAATAATATCGGGGTTATCCATTCCCAGAATATTCTCCTTTACGTACCGCAGAAAAAGCCGCAGGTCGATATAATAGGATTCGATCGTTTTTTCCGAGCGGTTCTTGATGACCCGCATATAGAAAATATATTCTCGAAGATAGTCCGGGCAGTCCTTCATGTTTGTTGCCATTTTTATCCTTCTTTCATTTTGTTGTTTTCTTAGCATATGCTTTTATCTTTTTTATTTATTCTACCATATTTTTCACGGACTGTCAATATTATGTGAAAAAGAAAATGGCTTTTTCAAAAAAATAGCGGGGAAATTTCAGCGTTCCCCGCATTTTTTACATATGGGTCAGTCTTCAAGGGATTTTTGCAGGTCGTCAAGAATGTCCGCCAATTCTTTTTTGGCTTCTGTGCTGTCCGTTTCTTCAAGCAGCTTCAAAACTTGTTTTATACGCTTCATAAGCTGCCTATTATATGCGTCGAATTGCTTATCGGTCATTCCCATATTTAATACCTCCTCAAATTCGTTTATGCTATTTGGTTTTCTATGCTATCCTCGTTGATATTATTATACCACATTTACCGAATTTGTCAAGAAGCTAATTGGCGGAAGGGCAAAAATTTTATTCCACCATAGGCTTGACTCCCACAGCGATTTCCTCATTCTCTATCTCCCTTATGGCAGGCAGTGCGGCAAGCAGGGAAACCCCGAGAGTGACCGCCACGCCCGCAGCATAAGCCGCATACCCGGCCAATATATTAAATGCCGTAAAATAGTCGTAGAACTCTGCCCAGATATTAAACATAAAAACCGAGAACAGCACAAACGATATGACCGCAGCCCAGATCACAGGCTCTGCCGCCTGCCGCAGGGCGGAGCTTTCCAGCTGTCTGTCTGTCATGCCCGCAGCTCGCATAAGAGCAAAGCCGCGCCTGTTTTCCAGAATTCCCGACATGGTAACATTTATCGCATTGGCAAAGGCAATAAGTGCCGCTGTTACCGCAAGGATTATCCCTGCTGCCTCAAAGATCACATATTCAAGAGGAGCGACGTAATAATGGGTGACCTCATAGCGGCCGAAATTTTCCCGCAGCCAGTTTTCCGCTTCCTGTCTGTTTGTACCCTCGGATAATTTAAAATCACACGAATAAGCTCTGCTGTAGTTCTTTTTTTCGGGCATAAGCTTTACTGTTTCTTCTAAAACTTCATCGTAAATTTTTTTCGAAACGTTTACTATTACCGATTCCATGGTGCGTGTTTCTTCCGAAACGCCGTCGGAGTAGAATTTTGATAATTTCCCGCCCTCGCCTTTATTTATATAAACCGCTGTTACCTTCCTTTGTAGCGGCGTTTCTTTATAGCCCTCGTCCTGCATTCCCCAGATTTGGTTTTCCTCTCCGTACCACCCAAGGCGGTATACTTCAATATTCAGTTCCGCTTCTTCTACGGTTATCACAGGCGGGTATGTGGGATCGGAATCTGTATTGCCGCCGGAATATTGGGGCTGTATGAAAACATAATTTTTCTCTTCCGCTTCCTCATAGCTAATTCCGCAGTCATTCAGTATCTGTTTGAAAAACGCTTCATCATAATACTGAAAATTTCCGTACTTATCGCCTGCGGTGCAGACAAAATTAAAAACGTCCCTGTCGTCTCCGATATTCCAATATGTGTTTTTTGTAAGTATTATCCCATGCTCTTTCGCCTGTTCGATTTTTTCGTCAAAGTATTCGGAAGCCCTTTCGTAGGGCATATATTTTACCACCGCACCGCTGAAGTTCGCGTCAGCCTCCTCTTCTGTCACGGGATAATATCCTATCTCTCTGAACAGGTCATGCTCTACTGTCCATATCCCGAAAAATACTGCGTTAAACAGGAATATCCCCATAGCCATGGAAGCGGAGGCTGCCCAAAAGCGTTTCCGCTCAATTCTTGCAACAGCGGCAGAAAGCTTTTGCAGGAAATTTTCCGGGCTTAGCTTGTCAAAGGGCGTAAGAATTACCCGACGAACGGTTCTTTCATTGCCCCCCTTAGCGTTTTTTTTCACGGGGGTCAGAATAAACGCGGCGTTAAGCTTTTTATAAAACTCGGGATTTTTGGCATTCTGCTCCGGGTATGGCGATCTCCCGCTTTTGCGCACTCCCGATATTGCTTCCACAGGGTTTACCTTTTTTACATTTACCCCTATCCCGTAGGCTGAAAAGAACACCCAGCCTATGCCGAACACTGCCGCCAAAAGCAGAAGCAGCGGATCAAGCTCAAAAACCGCCAGCGCGGGCAAAATATCCCTCATGTAATAAAAACCGTTAATAATTTTCACCGCCAGCCATGCCAGGCCAACACCTAAGATCAGCCCTGTCGGCACAGCAAGCGACCCTAAGATCAGTCCCTCAAAAATGCTTACAGCGTAAAGCTGCCTATCGGTCGCTCCTATTGCCATCAAAAGGCCTATGTCATGCTGCTTTGATGCGGCTATCTGCTCAAATTCGCAGTCAATTACCACCCGCCCGAAGGCAAGGATTATCATTAAAAAAACACACATCAGAGCAATGGCAGTCGTCATATCCACAATTGCCTCACTGCCTGCTGCCTCCGCCATAAGCAGCTCATCATTAAGGTTTATGGAATAATTGATGAGATACTGCGGGCGTTCGCTTCTGTTATTTACCGCAACTATAGGCACGCCCTCCCTGCCGCAAAGATCTAAAAGCAAGGTGCGGTAATTGTCCCTTTTATTCGCAAAGCGTACATAAAGATTGTAGCTCATTTCATATAAGCCCTTGCAGAAAAAATCATCATCGGGGTGAATATATGTGCGGTGTGAAAAATCCTCGTTTTTAGCAAGGCCGCAAACGGTGTAGGTCTTTTCATAGCTCTTCACAAGCTTTCCCGGCCTTATCAAGCCGGACATACTGTAAATCCGCTCGTGTGATTTAACGGTAACCGTTATCTTATCTCCCAAATTTACATCGGCATAGCACGGCATGACTATTTCGTAAGGGCTTTCGGGAAATTTTCCGCTGACAAGCTCGTGAGAGTAAATAGGATCTGATAAATTTTCGGCAGTGAAAATGCTGTCCCATTCTATAAGCTCCCCCGAGCCGCAGGCGTAGAGAAAATATTCCAGTCCGTCACCGAATTCCTCCGAGGAAATGTCATATCCGCCGTAATCATTCAAAGTGATTACTGCCTTTCGCCGCATTTGCCCCTCGATCTGTACATGAGAAAATGCAGCATTTGCGGCAATATTATCCACTTGCTTTTTTGTAAGTCCGCCTACGAAACCGTGCCAGCTGCCGTAAAGCTCCGACACATTCTCCCTCACAGTAGCAAACCCCGAAGAAAACGCCGTCAAAAAGAATGCGCACAGCGCCACCGACAGAGAAGCGCAAATCACTATAAAAACCGACTGCCGCTTGTTTACTTTCAAATACCGCAGGGCAAGCGCACCTAAATTATTCATGTCTGAAGCCCCCCTGTATTTCGGAAATTTTGCCGTCCGAAAGGTATACCGCTCTGTCCGCCTCGGCTGCAATGTCAGGGTCGTGGGTTATAAGCACCAGCGTCTGCCCGAACTTGCGCACGCTGCTTTTCATAAGTGAAATTATCTCACGGCTGTTTTTCGTGTCAAGATTTCCCGTAGGCTCATCCGCTAATATTACAGCAGGCTTTGCAATAAGCGCTCTTGCAATAGCGCACCTTTGCTGCTGCCCGCCCGAAAGCTGAGAGGGGTAGCTGTCCATGCGCCCCGCAAGGCTGAATGTTTCGGCGATCTCCTGCATATAGTCCTTATCGGGGATCCTGCCGTCAAGCATCATGGGAGCGGCAAGGTTTTCCCGCACGGTCATAACGGGGACAAGGTTAAAGGACTGAAAAATAAATCCTATGTTCTGCCGCCTGAACACCGCCAGCTCCGCCCGTGCGGCCCGCCTTGTCAAACCCTTTTTCCTCGGGAATATCTCCACTCCCGCAACGGTGATCTCTCCCTCATCGGGGCTGTCCATTCCCCCCAGCACGTGGAGCAGAGTGGATTTGCCGCTGCCACTTGTTCCCGTAACGGCGGTGAATGTGCCCTTTTGGGCAATAAAATCCACATGGTCAAGGGCGGTAACGGTTGTGTCGCCGCTGCCGTAGATTTTGGTGACGTTTTTCGCAATGATGATAGGTTCTGTGTTTTCCATAATGATACTCCTTGCAATCTGGCTTTTTAATTGATTTAATTATAACACACAAGTCTTACATTTTCGTGACGAACTTTCTTACATTTTCGTAAGATTTGGCACAGGGTATTGAAATGTGCGAAAAATGGGAGTATAATAATAGTAACAGGAACGGTAAAAGAAAACAAGCGCATTCACTCCGCTTGAATGCTTCAGTGTGTATGTTATAAGAAAAATGAGGAGTAAAAATGACAAAGATATTACTTGCCGAGGACGACGAATCACTGGGCTTCGGACTGAAATATTCCCTTGAAAAAGAGGGCTTTTCCGTCATTCTGGCGGACAGCAAAAAATCGGCGGAGCTGCTGTTTGATGACAGCATCGACCTGTTGCTGCTGGATATTATGCTGCCCGACGGCAGCGGCTACGATATTTGCAAAAATGTGCGGAAAATGCGGGACGTGCCCGTTATCTTTCTTACTGCCTGCGACAGTGAGGTGAACGTTATTACAGGTCTTGACATGGGCGCTGACGATTACATCTGCAAGCCCTTTCGCCTTGGCGAACTGCTTTCACGGATAAATGCCGTACTGCGGCGGTATCGGAAAAGTGAAAACAATGACGCAGAATTTTCCGAAAGCTTTGCAGAGGATGCCGAGGGTCTTACAGCCATAGAAAGCCGCCTGCTGCGTTTCCTGCGGGCAAACAAGGGGCAAACTCTCACCCGTTTGCAGATCCTCAACAAGCTGTGGGACAACAAGGGTGAATTCGTGGACGACAACACACTTTCCGTTCACATCAGCCGTCTGCGGGAAAAGGTGGGTGCGGAAAAAATCGTAACCGTGAGAGGAGTGGGCTATCGGTGGGAAGAATAATTTCTTTTAAAAATCTCTCGAAAATCAACTTTTCATCAAAATTAAAGGGTGGGGCAAGGCTTTTTGGGATCACGGCTGTTTGCGTTGCGTTGACATTTCTTATGGGAATATATTTGGGAAGGTTCTCGGCGGAAAAAACAGCGGAGAGCTATATTTCAGATATGCTGGGGCGGTTCGGGGCTGTGTGCGATGCTATCCCCGAGGAATATTCGGAAGATGCGGCACTGTGCTTTGCGGGACGGTATGACAATGAGGATATATCAAAAGGACAGGAAATGCTGGAAAGATACGGTTATTCCCTTGATATGCCTCGGGGATATACAGCGAATTTCGAAGCGCTGAGGACGCGGTCGGAGCGGCTGTATGCGGCGCTCGGAACAGCGGCTTTCATTATCGGAGCAGCAGTTTTCGGGATACACGAAAGGATAAACAGCAGGAAAATAATATCAATATGCAGCGAGTCCGAGAAGCTTATCACCACTCCCGGAGGGAATTACAGCGAAAAGGGTCTGCTGACGGGCGTTCCACGATATGTCAGCGGGACAATGGCGAGGATTTCCCGATATACGGGGCAGCTGCAAAGCTCTCTCGAAAAGGAGGAAAATTATGTGGGAGGACTTATTTCCGACATATCTCACCAGATGAAGACTCCCGTGGCGGCGCTGATGATAAACTGCGAGATAATGCAGCGTGAACCGGAAATGGAATCGTGGCGGAGGCTGGATTTTCTTGATCGGTGCATGATCCAGCTGGATAGATTGGACTGGCTTATCGCAGGGCTGCTCAAATCCGCCCGTCTGGATTCGGGAGCGATAGAATTTGATATGAAGCCCCATGAACTGCGCGAGGCTATATCCGAGGCAGTGGAGCTTAACCGCCGTGCAGCGGAGGAAAAGGACATTGAGATAGAGGATCGCACTCCCGAGGGAATGCTGCTGCAAATGGACATCCGCTGGCTTTGCGAGGCATTCGGAAATATTATCAAGAACTCCGTAGAGCATACGGCAGAGGGCGGCAAAATAGAGATTGACGGCTCGGAAACACCGCTGACGGCAATGGTGCGCATAAGCGACAACGGCGCAGGTATCCCTTCCGAGCTGCTGCCGAGGATATTTGAGCGCTTTTGCAGCCTTTCTCCCAAGGGACAGCCGTCCTCCAAAGGGACGAGCGCAAAAAACGTGGGATTGGGTCTTTCCATTTCCCGAAGCATTATCCACAGGCACAACGGGAATATCCGTGCGGAGTCGAAACCCGGTCGGGGCACGGTTTTTGAGGTGACATTTGTAAGAGAGAAAAGGGGGAGCTGACGGTCAAGGAAGCCTCTGCCTGACCAAATTTCGCGCACTGCGCCGGTTCACACCCATTTACAAAATCAACAATTTTAATTGTCCAATAATCGGATAATTATTTAAAATTACAAAAAACAACGAATGCCCTTGTAATTTTTATAAAGGCATGATATAATAAAAATGTGTTTATTTTTACAAAAGAACAAGGGGGAGACCCATGAGTAAAAAAGATAGCCTCGTTTTGCGAGTTATCATGATGGTATGTATGACAGCATTTATTATATGCATTGCTGTGACGGGCGTGGGCTCATATATGATACATCTGGCAAATGAGCTTGGGGCAAAAAACGAAGTTCAGTATGCAGCGCATACGCTTTATAATTTGTATAACGATAATTTTCACGGTGAATATTATTACGACAACGGGCTGAAAAAAGGCAGCGCAGAGCTGACTGAAGATGATTTTAAGGAAATTATCCGAAATATAGGTCAAGCGGGAGATATGGATTTTACGATCTTCTGGGAAAACACCCGAATGCTCACTACACTGCATGACGAAAACGGAAATCCGGCAGTGGGTACAAAGGCGTCCGAGGAAGTGGTCGAACAGGTGCTGAACAAGGGGCTGGAGTATTATTTCAGCGATGTTTCGGTAAATGATGTAAAATATGTAGGCTGCTATATCCCTATTATGAATTCCAGCGCACAGGCTGTGGGAATGGTCTTTGCGGGCAAGCCTCTTTCAAGCGCCACCCGCACAACCAATACCATGACAGTGTTTTTCGCCCTTATCTGCGGGGCTATTCTGGTGGTCGCCCTTATAGTTACATTTTTGTACTCACGGAAAATGGTAGTGGCTTTGGGAGATATCAAGGGATATATGACCAATATTGCCGAATGCAATTTTGATTCGGAAATGAATGATCCCACCGTAAAGCGCCTTGATGAAATAGGAGATATTGCTCGCAGCGCACAGAAGCTGTGCAGCCAGCTGCAGGGGCTTATCGAGCGTGACCCGCTGACAGGGCTGCTCAACCGCCGCACCTGCTCGAAAAAGATGGATGAAATGGTAAAAAGCAGCAAGATCTTTTCGGTGGTAATGGCGGATATAGACTTTTTTAAGAAAATCAACGATACATACGGTCACGCAGCAGGTGACGAGGTGCTGACGGGAGTTACCTCCATTTTGCTGGCCGAGGTGCGCAAGAATAGCGGTTTTGCGTTCAGATGGGGCGGCGAGGAATTTTTACTTGTGCTGCCCGAAAAGGATCTTGCGCAGACAAAAGCTATTCTTGACGTACTTATAGAGCAGATACGTGCAGCGGAATTTCACTTTGAAGGTAAGGATATCAAGGTAACAATGACCTTCGGCGGAGTGCAAAGAGACTCTCATGAAACCTATGAGCAATCTATAAACCGAGCAGATGAGCTGCTGTATAACGGCAAGCAGTCGGGAAGAAACAGGATCGTTATGGAGTAGCAGAAGTAAAACTGACTGCAATAAATTCGGCGGTACAGTGCTAACAAAGCACTGTACCGCCGAATTGCATTTTAATGTGCGCACTAAAGTGCAGTTAATGTTTCTGTTAAAGCTCGCATTTTTTCGGGTCAAAGGAATGCCGCACATTTCCCCATTCACCAAGGCTTGCGCCGTTCCACGAAAAATAAGTGCTGCAAGTGGTATGCACAGGTGCAATGCTGCGTATACGCTCCTCTACGCTCTTTTGGCCTGCGATTTGTCCGCCCGCAGAGCTTATCCGCTCTCCCGCACCCTTTACACTGTCCGTAAGCTCTTCATCCATAAGCACATTCCTTATCTTACAGATAAAGACCTCCCCGTCATCCAAAGGTACAGACCTTGTCGCCTCAAGCTCAAATATCACAGGACTGCATGACAGTATCGGGACATCCAGCACCTCTCCCTTTTCCACCTTAAGCTCAAGATCCATCTTGCTCTTGTCATATCCGCTCAAATTCCCAAGATAGTCTGCCAAAGGGAGCATTTTTTCCGTCACGAGATTTGCCGAAAAAACTTTATTTTTACATATCCTGTCCTTGGTCATCTTTTCTCCCCCTATGCACATCATCACCCCAAGCTCCTTATCCCAGCAGTAGCTGAACCAGCAGAACAGTCCGAAATCGGGTGCTCCGTCCTCCCCGTATGTGCCGTATAAAAACAGCGTCTGCGGACAAAAATCATTTGTTATCGGAACAGAAATTTTACTCATACTAAATTTTCTCCTTTACATTTTTAAGTACCCTTTGAAGATAACTCTCAAACAGGGTTATCTCCTCTTCGCTGAACCCCTTATAATACACCTCGTTCATTTCCTGCGAGACCTGCTCGTATTTTTCACGCAAGCCTCTCGCCTTATCGGTAAGAGCGATCAGATTCTTGCGCCTGTCCCCGGGATCGGGAAACCTTTTTATCAGCCCCGCCTCCTCCATTCTGTCAAGCATACTTGTAAGCGTTGTGTTGGCAAGTCCCACCGCCTTTGACAGCTCAATTATGGAAATTTTATCCCTTTGCCAGAGCACATAAAGTATCTTCCCCTGCGCTCCGTTGAATTCGCTTATATTTTCCTTTGCCAGAATTTTTTCAAATACCCTCCCTCCTATAAGCTTTATCTGAGAAATAAGAAATCCCGCCTGCGTTTTCATAAAAACCTCCTATATAGAATTATACTATATAGTATAATATTTGTCAAGTGTTTTTTAAATTTTTTTTGATAATACTTACACTGCATTTACCAAATCGTGAAATAATATAAAAAGCGGCAGCAATATGACCTGCCGCCGCCTTTTATGGAAAGATTTTAAGAGAGGATAGTAAGCATTTGTATAGGATTGTTCATTTCCTATGATTTTATTATATACTGTTTTTTCTAAATAAT
>CAMWIR010000061.1 GCA_947174365.1 uncultured Ruminococcus sp.
GGGTACGCTGCTGTTGCTTACCGAGGGAAACAGGCTTGTTTCATTTGTGACATTTGCTCAAAAGGACTGCATAGCCGATGACGCACTTTCTCCGTGGATAGGCTTTGTGTACACGTTCCCCGAATATCGGGGACATAGAAACGTCGGAAAGCTTATCCGCCGCTGTGAGGAAATTGCCGCAGAAAACGGCGTGCCTGCGGTATATGTCTGCACTGACCATGTGGGATTGTACGAAAAATACGGATTCTCTTACATGGAAAACCGTACTGATATTTACGGCGAGGACAGTCGTATCTACCGAAAAAATATTTGTTAAAGGATAACCGAAATGCTGAATTTTGACACGGGGGCATTGTCCACGCCCTGCTATGCGGTGGACGAGCGGCTTATAAGGCGGAATATGGAAATACTTAAAGGTATTTCCGATAAAACGGGCTGCAAAATTTTGCTGGCGCAGAAGGCCTTTTCAATGTACAGCCTTTACCCGATGATGTCCGAGTTTTTGGCGGGGACTGCCGCCAGCGGACTTTACGAGGCAAAGCTTGGATACGAGGAAATGCCGGACAGGGAAGTTCACATTTACTCTCCCGCCTACCGCCCCGATGAATTTGAGGAAATTACCCGGATATGCGGACACATTATTTTTAACAGCCCGAGGCAGAAAGAGCGTTTTTTCCCGCAGGTGGAAAGGGCGAGAAAGTCGGGCAGGGAAATAAGCGTGGGAATGAGGGTAAATCCCGAATATTCCGAGATCGAAACGGAAATTTACAACCCCTGCACCCCCCGCTCACGGCTTGGCGCGCATGAAAGCGAGCTGAATGACGAGGTCTTGGAGGGTGTAGAGGGTCTGCATTTTCACACCCTCTGCGAGCAGGACAGCGGTGCGCTGGAGCGGACTATCCCTCATTTTGAAAAGCGGTTCGGGCGCTATCTCAAAAATATGAAATGGCTCAACATGGGAGGCGGCCACCATATCACCCGCGAGGGATATGACCTTGACTGCCTTTGCAGAGTGATCGACCGCATTCGTGAAAAGTATGACGTACAGGTCTACTTAGAGCCGGGAGAGGCTTGTGCATTGCGTGCGGGCTTCCTTATTACGGAGGTTTTGGAGGTACGGAGTGCAGGCGGAAATAACCATGCTATAATCGACGCTTCGGCTGCCTGTCATATGCCCGATGTTACGGAAATGCCCTACCGTCCCGAAATCATCGGAAGCGAATTGTCCGGTAAAGCCGGACGGCCGGGCGAAAAGCCGTATACTTATATTATCGGCGCACCCACCTGCCTTGCGGGAGATATTATCGGGGAATACTCATTTGATAAGCCTCTTTGCGAGGGCGACAGGCTTGTGCTTACCGATATGGCTATTTACACCATGTGCAAAAACAACACCTTTAACGGAATAGGTCTGCCGAGCATTTATCGCATAGACGAAAAGGGCGAAGCACATTTGCATAAAAAATTCGGATATGAGGATTTTAAAGCACGACTGTAAGTAAAAAATAGCTCCCGTTTTTCGCATCAGAAAAACGGGAGATTTTTATTTAGTTGATCTCTATATCAAACCCGAATTCAAAGCTTTCACCGGGCTTTATCCGCTTGGCATGGGGCATTTCTGTAAGCTCCTCCGTATCGCAGCAGTAAACGGGAGCTGCCGCCCAGGGTTCGAGGCAGACAAAATTTGCTCTGTCGTCATAGGGCGACCACACAGCGATACAGCCCGAATTATCGTAGGAAACCTTTACCGACCGTCCGTTTTTGCGGTTTACCAAAGCCACCCATGAGGAATTCGGCTTATCCTTTAAAAACACATCATTTTTGAAAAGCTCCCTTGTTACAGGCACGGTGTTTCCGTTTTCGATAACCGTATTATCCCCTTGAGGAAGCTTTTGCACGATAGTTTCCGACTTTTCGTAAACCACATCGTAATCCTCAAATTTTCCGCCCTTATCGTCAGTAAATGGGCAGAGGAAGCCCGGGTGTCCGCCTATAAAAAAGGGCATTACAGCGTCGCCCGTATTTTTTACGGTAAGTCTTACGGTCAGCTTATTTGCGGTGATCTTATAAGCCGCCTCAAGCTCAAAATCAAAGGGATATTTTTTCTTGGTTTCGGGAGTGGAGGCGATCTTCAGGGTAACATGATCGTCGCCGTTTTCCGCTAATTCAAATTCGCTGTCACGGGCAAAGCCATGGTTTGAAAGGGCATATTCACTGCCGTTCACGGTATATTTTTTTGAATCGGTATTGCAGACAAATGGGAAAAGCAGGGGCGCATGGCGCTTCCAGACATCCTCTGCCGTCCAGATATATTCGCTGCCGTTTTTGTCTTTAACAGAGAAAAGCTCCGCTCCGAGACTGCTGATAACTGCTGTAAAATTTTCCGATTTGATAGTGTAGTTCATAAGTTCACCTCATAGTTTTTTATTATCTGTTTCTTACATACATTACTTTTACATTTCCCTTTTCCGAGGGTACGGAGTAAATTTCAAAAAGTCCCAGGGATTTTATAAATGGGGTCAGCTTCTGGCAGCCGAAATTCCGCACGTCAAAGGACGGGTAGCGTTTCAGGAGAATATTCCCCACTTCACTGAGGGACGCCCAGCCGTCGTCGTCGGAAACCTCCTCGATAATGGTGGAAATGGCTGCCTTTACGGTTTTAAGCTCAACGCCGTCATGTCTTTCCGTTCGCTCCTTTTCCTGCGGCTCGGCGCTGTAAGCATTGTCAGCACTATCGCCTTTTTCAAGTATCTCCAGATATACAAATCTGTTGCAGGCGGAAATAAAGGGAGTGGGTGTTTTCTTTTCGCCCATGCCGATGATATACATTCCCGATTCCCGCAGACGGGCGGCAAGGCGTGTAAAGTCGCTGTCGCTGGAGACAAGACAGAAGCCGTCCACATTTCCCGAATAGAGAATATCCATGGCGTCTATTATCATGGCGGAGTCGGTGGCGTTTTTTCCTGTGGTGTAGCTGTACTGCTGAATGGGAGTAATGCTGTAATTGAGCAGCACGCTTTTCCAGGAGGCAAGAGCGGGGCGGGTCCAGTCGCCGTAAATACGCTTATAGGTAATAGTGCCCTCGTTGGAAAGCTCATCCAAAATGGGTTTTACGTATTTCCCCGAAACATTGTCCGCGTCAATAAGCACCGCAAATCGTTTGTCCATATTGTTTAAACCTACTCTCAATTTTTATTTTATTCGTCTGTTCGAAATGTCAGATAATATTTATTCACGACATCTTCTGTCTGCCGTAAGGGAAAAATGTTCCGATATAAAATTTCCCTAAGTATCAAACCTTTTCCGCATAAGCAACATAATACAATTATTTGCCGATGTCAAATGCAAAGGTCTTTTCCGCCGTATTATCAAGTCCAGTGCCTGCATAGATAAGCAGTCTGTTATCCTCCAGGGAAATATCGAATATCTGCTGACCCTTTTGGAGCTTGGGAGCGCAGGCAATGGAAATTTTTCCCGTTTTGGGATCATAGCATTTTATTTTTGCGGAAGTGTTAAAATAAATTTTGCCGCCTGACTCGCAGACCTGCCCGAAGCTTATGCTCCAATATTTTCCCGTGTCCGCTTTCCAAACGTCGTCCTCGGAAAATTCGTATAAAAGCTCCTCTTTTTCGGTTTTGAAGCTGTAGCGGTAAAGCCCGCCCAAATTGGTGTAATACCAGTAATTGTCGGAATAGGTCATTTGGGAAGCGGAATCCAGCCAGAAAAAATTATCGTATTTGTTGGAATCCGCCGTCATGCCGTAATCCCAAGGCTCGTGAGGCTCGCTGTAATTATCCAGGGCATATTCGCTCAGCAGCAGCATTTCGTGGAATACGAGATTTTCCGTGATCTTTTCGGGGTCGTCCCAGGTAACGTCCACGTGATACCAGTTATCGCCGAGCTTTACCATATTCCAGATATGGGTCTCGCTGGTAACGCACATACATGGAATGTCCATAAGATCCATTATGTACTGAAATCCCATAGCATACCCAACGCAAACCGAGCTGCCCTTAACAAATGCCTCATAGATATTTCTGCCCTTAAGAGTGCTTTTGCCGCTGTAATAATCGCATTCTGCGGCAATGTAGTCGTGAACATACAGAACTTTTTCCGCATCCGTCCATTCGTCCCTTACTCCCGCCATAAGAGCGTCGACAAACTCATCGATCTCCGCCTGCATGGCAGATTTTCGCCGTTCATTATAGCGGAAATTAATGGCAAAGCTTTGTACATGATCCTCGGATTCGTAATTCACGTAAATGCTTCCCGGGTGCGCCTGATACATGGACGGTTCGTTGTAAATGACCGCATTGTAAAGCGTCCACAGATCATCGCAGCTAAGGTTGTAATCTTCGATATTCACCTCGCTGCCGTCATAATTTTTAATAAGCTCTTTCATTTTGTTCATCAGGGTAATTTCCTTTTTGGAAAATCCTCCTGCGGTGTAAACGGTGCTGTCCGCGTGAGCAAAGGTATCCACAGCCATTGACGGCGCACAGGAAAATGCCATTACAGCAGCCGCTGCAAGGGACATTATTTTTTGCGATCTTTTCATAAGTAAACTCCTTTTTAAGACAATGAAAAATATGTTCGGAAATCCCGGAAAAACCCGTTAATTGTTAAAGGAACTCAGTTCCATAACAAATTCATCCGCAATATTCCGCATTGTGACCACATCGCCGACGGAATATTTGTCATAAACCGCCACAGTGTACATTCCCGCATTTTGCGCACTGACTATTCCCCTGAGCACATCTTCGAACACCACACAGCTCTGCGGTGAAACTCCCAGCCGCTCGGCAGCCAGCAGATAAACATCGGGATGATCCTTTGAAGCTCCCGCTTCGTCGGTGGTGACTATTGCGTCAAACATTCCGTAAATGCAGTTGTGCCGCAGTACGGGCTCGTAAAGCCGCTTCGGTGAGGCAGTGGCAATTGCTATCTTTTTGCCCGCATTTTTAAGTCCCGTAAGAAATTCCCGAACGCCGTCTTTCAGAAAAATATTATATCGGTATTCCTTTTCCGCCATACTGTCGAATTCTTCCTTCAGTTCCTCCAGGGTGCATTTTATTCCCTTTGAATGAAAGAATTCCAAACATTCTTCATATGTCATGGCTGCGGCTGCCCTTATTTCGCTGTCGGTGGCTCTTACGTGATTTTTCTCCAGAACCTTTCTGTCGATTTTCTCCCACACGCCGTTGGAGTCCACCAAGGTGCCGTCCAGATCGAAAATATATCCCGCAAATCTTGCATATTTCATAAAACTCGTTATCATTTTTCAAGCCCCCTGAAGTTGCGGAAATATCTTACCCTGCCCAGCCAGTCGTATAGGATCCCCGTGCCGTGAACTATAAAATATATGCCTATAGCCAACACTATCATGCTTTCAAAAATAGTCTGTGCGTTAATGATTATTCCTATGCCAAGCACGGCAAAAATTACCGAAAATACTATACGCGGGATATACCATTCGTTTTCCGACCGCGCTTTCATTGCCGCAAGGAACGACCGCACGCCCTCCAGCAGCATGGCTATGCCCCCGATAACAAAAGCTATTTTCCCAAGCTTGGACAGCAGACTTGTATTGAAAAGCAAAAAAGCCGCTGTCAGCCAGATAAGCCAGTCCAGGTCGAAGCCGCCCGCACCTCTGAGCCGTGTTGCTGCAATGCGCACTGCCAAGGTAATAAGCCCCGTTATAAGGGCGCATATCCCCAGCACATTCGATACCGCAGATATGGCCTTGTCACGGTTCAGCACGGCGGAAATTCCCATTATTATCATGGCAACCCCCGCAATAAGCCACAGTGCCAGTCCCGCAAGGCTTTTCTTTTCTTTTTTTGACATACTTTTGATCGTAAGCATTTCGTAAGCTCCCCCTTCAAAGGCGGTTAATGATCGGCAATGACCGATACGTTTTTTTATGATTATTCGGGCAGCGGCAGCAGATCGCCCCCGCTGTACAATTGTGTCGGCTGCCCGCGGTTATCCGAAAAATTTTATGTATTTATCCGATGAAAAGCTGTACCCAGTAGTTGCCGTTTTCGTTATATCCTACGCCGATTTCGGTAAAATCGGGGTTAAGGATATTTGCCCTGTGCCCCGGGGAGTTCATCCAGCCGTCAACTACCTGCTCGGGATCTTCATGACCCGCAGCTATATTTTCCCCGGATGTCTTGCTTTTTTCGGTAATTGCAGTGAAACAGCTGCTGCCGTCGGGACGGGTATGGGAAAATTTGTTCGGGATCTCTCCGACCCGCACTGCCGCAGAATCTGTCAGTGAATCGCTCTTTTTCAAAGGCGCAAGCCCTGCGGACTCTCTTTCTTCGTTGCACAGCCTTATTACCTCATCAATATAATCGGAAGTGTCGTCAGCGTCCGTCTCTGTTTTCTGCTGAGCCTTTGCGCCCATTTGAGCGCCGATCGTTTTGGCTGTATCGGGTCTTGATTTATCGGTGCCTGTCTGTTCCGAAACAGTCAGCTTAACGGTAAATTTGTCCTTTGTGTTATTAACATCATACACCACGATATTGCAGCTGCCATTTGCCTTGGCAGTCACCGTAAGATCAAAGCACCCGTCAATAAGAGCGGAGCATTTAAGGCTGCAAACATTGGCATTGTCGCTCATGACCATGACCTGCTTGCCCGCAGTGTTGATCTTCACAGTGCCTGTGCCGCCCTTTTTCAGCTTGAGGCTGTATATATCCGCCCCAAAGTCGTCGATCTTTTCGCTTACGGTAACGGTGCATTTGTATTTTTTCCCTTTATACTCAGCAGTCAGTGTGCCTTTTCCTGCCCCCTTGGCAGTGATAATACCTCCCGAATAGGTGAAAATATTCTTATCGGAAACCGTCCATTTGACAGTTCCCTCAGCTCCCGTAAGCTTTATGGAAACCTTTTCTCCCTTGGTCATTTCCACGCTTTTCCGGGAAAGGTGTATCCCTGATTCCTCGGAAGCCGTGCTTGTCTGAACAGAGTCCGCCGCAGCGGTATTTTTTTCTGTCGGCTTAGCCCACGGCGAATCAAACGCTCCTGCCGTAATGCCGTTTGCGGAAACGGTAATGACAGCTGCCAGAGCAATGGCGGCCTTTCTTAATTTTTTAGACATAACATATCCCTCACACATTAAAATTTCTTACAAAAACGATCATATATACCTATTATAGCAAATTATTTTAATAAAGTCAACCGCTTTTTTATATTAGTTTGAAAATGCAGGTATATTTGTTTTCAAAAAATTTCAAGGAAATTTCAGCCCATATAAAAGCAGGAAAAATCCTGCCTCTTGAATTCCTGCATCCAAAAGCCCGCCGCACTTCCCCTGTAAAGGAAAAGTGCGGCGGTGAAAGTTTAAAAGTTACAATGAACTATGTAACCGTGCAACAGGATTACTTATTGCAGCCGAAGCAGCTAAAGCAATTTTTGAGCATTTCAATAAGATCGGAAAGATTGCAGAAATTAAAACCGCACATATTGATAGCCTCCTTTATTTATTTCCCTTTTTAAGCGCTTTTTTCTTTGGGATTAATTATATTATAACACGCATTTTGGGAAATTTCAAGCTGTAAGTTATGGGAATTAGGCTGCCTGCTTTTGCAGGGAATGGGCTTTTTTGTATACTTTCGGTCAACACAGCTTAATTGGCGTTTTAGGCTCAAAATTCGTCTCCATGGTCCAGGTAACGGCAGTGCAGTTTTTCATTGCAAATATCTGCAGAGTGCCGTCAATGCCGTTGTCCTTCCACGCCTGCAAAAATTTTCGCGAGGGGTGGGCAAATATTTCCTCCCGGAGTCCGTCGTCGTGAATTTGCTCCAGAACGCCTGTTACCCTTATCTGAACGCCGCCCGCAGAGAAGCACATCTCCGCCTTGGGATTTGCTTTAATTTGTGCAAATACATCCTTGACGGAGGAAGTGTGAAAAATTATCCCTCTCTCGTCCGCCCTGTACAAAAGCATTCCCCGTACTCTCGGCTGATCGCCCTCGGCAGTTGCAAGGTAAAATGCGGGATTTTCATTTATTAATTTGAAAATTTCCGCTGAAGTCATAATGATCATCCTTTCGTGATAATGTATAACGGAAATGCCGACATGAACGGCAAGTCCCGTAATAAAATTATAGCACTCCGAATGATCTTGTGCTTTCGCAATCCTGCACGGTTTTTTCGCAATAATGTTAATCTATGTATTTATCCCTGTATTCCGTGGGAGTTGTCCCCAGAATATTCTGAAACCGTGAGGAAAAATATGCGCTGCTTCCGAAGCCGCACCGATAAGCAATTTCGGTCATTGAAAGCTCTTTTCTTTTAAGCATAAGCTTTGCACGGTTTATCCTGATTCGGGTAAGATATTCTATGGGAGTTATCCCCGTTTCCTTTTTGAATCTGCGGGCAAAGCAGGAGGGTGAAATATATCCCAGCCCCGCCAGCTGAGCCACGGTAATATTTTCCGAAAAATGCCGCTCCATGTAATGCTGCGCCCTTGCAACTGAATAGTCATCGGAAACCGCCCGCATATCAAGGGATTCTCCGAAAATGCTGCGTATTATCCAGTGGGTGATTATTTCGGCCTGTGCGTCAAGGGTCACATCGGAATTTGTCATATGCTTGCTGTATTCAAAGGCAAAAAGATTAAGTGATTTTAAAATATCGCTGCATATTTCAAAGGAATGTTCCTTGTAGACAGGGGCAGCTTCCGAATACATTTTATAGCGTTTTTCAAAATAATCCTTATCTGTCAGAATGCAGTAATAATGCCGTCCCGTGCTGTCGTTGTGTGAAATATCGGGCGAGGTGATTTGTGCGGGATAATGATATTGTCCGTCCGATTTTTCATCAAAATATATCACGGTCATATAGGACGGGTGAGTGTGATTTTCCTTTTGCGCATATCCGCAAGGCCCTGCTGCGGGGATAAACAGTCCCAGCTGCGGGCGCACAAAGCAGTCGGTAAATTTCAGATCCTCTTCTGTAACGCTGCTGCCCACAAGCTTTTTTATCATGTCAAAATTTTCCATTTGATAACTTCCTTAAATCGTATTTTTTCCATGGTTTTCCGAACATTTGCTTTTTCAGATTTTTAAAATTATATCATAAATTCCGGGGACTGTCAATATTTATTTCGGATTTAATTTTAACCTGTTATTCCGATAATTCCCTCGAATATCGGAAACGGTCGGAACTGTGAAAACGGGTGACAAAATGAAGCGGTGTGCATATCATATTAAAGGGTGCGGTAATGCCCGCCTCATTTTTACCTACAGAAAGGAATATGCGAAATGTCCGATATATTACCGGGTACCGTACTGGTCGCAGGGGGAGATATGCGGTTTGCAGCACTGGCTGCCGAGCTTTCCGAAAGCAGGAAAGTCTATGCTGCGGGCTTTGACCGAAGCGCACTGTCCTGCGATAACTGCGATAAAATAATTGCTGTCGATGTAATGAACATCCCCGAAAGGGCGGATATACTTATATTGCCAATGCCCGTTTCCGACGACGGCGTTACCCTTTGCGCTCCCTTTTACAGCGGGACGATAGGTCTTGAAGCACTTATAGGCTGCGTAAAGGACGGCGGCACTGTTTTCGGCGGACGTGTTACCGATAAAGTCAGGGAGCTTTTTGCCAAAAAGGGATTCTCCGTTACCGACTATTTTCTGCGTGAGGAGCTTTCGGTGCTCAACGCCGAGGCTACTGCTGAGGGTGCGGTGCAGATAGCCCTTGAAGAGCAGCCCCGTGTGATAATGGGGCAGCGGATACTTATTCTTGGAATGGGGAGGATAGCCAAGGCGCTTATACGGGTGCTGTCGGGCTTCGGCGCGGATATTACCCTGTGCGCCCGCAAATATTCCGACCTTGCCTGGGCGAAGATTTACGGCTGCAAAATCGTGCATATGCGTGAGCTGAAGGATTCGGAGACACTGAAAAATGCGGAGCTTATCTTCAACACCGTTCCGAGCCTTGTTCTTGATGAGGAGCACCTTAAAAACTGCCGTACCGATTCCCTTATAATCGACCTTGCCTCAAAGCCGGGCGGTATGGATTTTGAAGCAGCGGGCAGGCTTGGACTGCGTGCCATATGGGCGCTTTCCCTGCCGGGAAAAACAGCTCCCGTAAGCTCCGGAAAGATCATCGGCGAAACCATTGAAAATATACTTAACGAACGGGCGTCGGGGAATTTTTAAAATATTTCCCGAAGTCCTTCAAAAAATTTTACTTAAATAAAAATGCTGCGCTCATTTGCAGTATCGGAACGAATATAATTACCCCGAAAAGCGCTTATCCATTATAGTGAAAGGAGGGAGGTAAAATGCCGGAAAACAAAACCCCGTTTTCGGGGGTGAAAATAGGGATAGCCATGTGTGGCTCATTCTGCACGTTCGCAAAGGTTTTTGAGCAGATGATAAAGCTCAAATCCATGGGCGCAGAGCTGCTGCCCATAATGTCCTACCATGCTTCGACTCTTGACACCCGCTTCGGCACTGCCGAGGAAAATATCATGACCGCCGAAAACATCTGCGGCAGGGGAGTCATAAACACTATCCCGCTGGCAGAGCCTATAGGTCCGAAAAAAATGCTTGACCTGCTGATAGTCGCTCCCTGCACGGGAAATACCCTTGCAAAGCTGGCGGGCGGGATAACCGATACCCCCGTCACCATGGCGGTAAAATCCCACCTGCGCGGCGGCCGTCCCGTGCTTATAGCGGCAGCCACCAACGACGCCCTGTCGGGCTCGGCAAAAAATATCGGCACGCTTTTAAATACAAAAAATATCTATTTCTGTCCCTTAAAGCAGGATGACTATGTTAATAAACCCGCCTCAATGGTTGCGGATTTCAAGCTCCTCTGCGACGCTGCCAATGCGGCTCTGGAGGGCAGGCAGCTCCAGCCGGTGATGATGTGAAAATATATTTTCAATATATTGAAATTATCCCTTGCAGCCCGATTTTTATAAGACTGCAAGGGATTTTTTACCACTTAATACTCACTGATAAATCTGTTCTCCTCTTTATTTTTCTCTGCCCTCAATATCCATAACGTGTATGCGACAGAAATAACGCATAATACAGCGGAAATTGCCATTTGATACGTCTGTGAACCCTCTGCGCCAAAAGTGCTCAGCGAATTGACAACACTGTGTGTAACGATACAAGGCAGGAGGCTCTTTCCCTTGTAAAAAATAATTGTAAAAAGAAAACCGAGTGCAACTGCATAGCAGACCTGCAAAAGAGTAGGCACAAAATCTCTTCCGTTCAGCAAATTCACAATATGACCGATACCGAAGGTAACGCTTGAAACTATTATCGCCCGCTTTATATTGGTTTTGCACATTGCCTTGAAAAGAAAGCCACGGAAAATGACCTCTTCAAGAAAGCCTACGCAAAGCATACTCAAAACGTATAACGCACTTTCCCCGGCAGACATATTCATTGTAACGCCGTTCCAAAGATTTACAGACATTATCAGAATAAGAGGCAGAAAGTACAAGTAATTTTTCAGGTTTCCCTTAAACAGTATCAAGCCGTATTTTTCCGACAGGTCATTCTTTCTTATCCAGACGAAAATAACCAACGTTAAAATCACGCATAAAGGAGCGGTAATTATTCTTTGAAATCCCAAGGATTTTGAATAATCGTCTGCCATGCTGAGCGATACAACATATATAATTATCCATATTACCGCAAACCATATTTCGCTTTTTTCATATAATTTTTTCATTTAATTTCCTCCTCGTATCAGTCAGGCTGTTTTTTCGACAGCCAGCCTTTAAAAAGTCCGCCGTTAAAGATAGAAATAATAAAGAAAAAGATGTCGGCAAAAATAATAAACACAAATGACGGTATCAATATACGGGTATATTTTTTGCCAAAGAAATTCCCTTTGTTAATGGCTATTCCCATTTTTATTGTGTAGAAAAATACGCCCAGATTAAAAAAAGCAAGAGTAAGCACCTGTTCGACGAAATTTTTAAGTGCGTCAACAGGTAAAAAATTCCCCTCCCGGACACCGCTCAGAATAATATTCAGAAATAATATCCCGACCTGCACAATAAACACGATCCGTGTAACATTCAGCATAACGCCGCCGCCTATGCCTATCCCGCCGCCCCATTCCAGACCGCTTCTCTCGCAAAAATTCCGAAGGACCAATAACAGCGGTTCGCTTTGATTTCCCTCAATAAAGCCGTTGTTTGAAATGCTGTAAACGTTCAGCCTAAGCCCGTTTTCCCTGCAGAAAGCTTCCATTTCTTTCAGAAAGGGCAGTATATGCGACGGCACACTGTCCACATACAGCGGCAGACAAAATACGACTCTGTCTGCATTCGTCAGTTCCTGCAAAATCCGTTTATGATCGCTTTTGTTTCGCAGCCTCTCCGTAACCTTTTCGCCTTTTACAAATAACCGCTGCAATCCCAGAAAATAAGCGGAAGCGCAAAACCTCTTTTTCGGACTGCAATTTATAAATACCGTTTTCATACCAGGTCCTCCAATCCGGAAAAATCTTCCGCAAAAATAACCTCGGACTTTTCAAACCCGTTATTTATTGCATTTCTTTCGGCTATATATGTAAAGGTTTCCTTTTCCGTGTCTGTGATATCACCGTACACTATCACCTTTAATAAACCGTGCTTTCCGTAACGCAGAGTATGGTGCATCTGCCTTCCCCGATAAGTGGAAAGCGGCGTTGAAATGCCAATGCTTCTGTCAAGAACATTTTTGACCGCAGGACTGTAAGCGCCGTACAGATTTTCCGTAATAATGACAAATTCATCTGCCTGTCCGATAACACGGGCAGCCTGCTTCAGACTGTCTTTCATATAACATTCCGCAGGGTGCTTTGTCCAGCAGCCGAAACAGCCCTGACAGGGAGCGTATTTCCCGTCTGCATGAATGATACTGTCGCATTTCCCCCGAAGCTTCTCATGATAATCTATATCCAGATCGTGTAAAATTACTTTGTTTACTGCGTTCATTTTTATCGTACCTCCGTTCTCTGTGATAATCCTAACACAAAAGAACACGCAAAGTCAACAGGATTTCGGTAAGTTGCAAGTTTTTGGGGTAAGATACATACCCGTTTTGATATTTCATGCACTGCCCGTTTCCTCCCGCACAGCCAGTACAGCGCCTCTGTATGCACACTCCAGATGTTCCGCAATGACCTTTTCGTCAAATTTCATGCTGCTGCCCGCAATAAGGCTTGCGTACCCATGAGCAAAAAGCGCTATGATAAGGAATATCCGCTTGGTTTCATCGGGGCTCACACCCATAGCTGTTCCCATAGCGGCAAGTATGGGGGACATTTCCTCAGCCTCAATGATCTCCGCCATACTGCCTCCTTTTGCCAGTCCCGACTGGAACAGAAAGCGGAACAGCCTCGGTTCATTTGCCCCGAAACGGATATAGTTAAGCCCAATGCTGAGCATTACTCCTTTTTCGGGGTCAATATTCATGATATAGTCCGTGTGCAGCTCGTCAGCCTTTTTATATACCGCCCTTTTAAGCTCCTCCGCATTCTCGAACCGGTAGGTCATGGGGCGGGTGGAGCAGCCGAGATATTCTGCGAGCCTCCGCAGATTCAGCGCCTCGTGCCCCTCCGATCTTACTATCTCCAGCCCTGCGTCAACCATCATTTCACGGGTTATCTGCACCTTTGGAGGCATTGTATCATCAGCCTTTCTTTTTTACAAACGGACAGAATTTCCAAATCTTTTTATGATATGTAACACTTGTTACATATCAATTTTGATTATAACATACACATTTTCCCTTGTCAATAGCTTCATAAAAACTTTACAAATAAATCGGAATGTCAAAGGGGACATATCCGAAAAAAATCACAAATTTTTGTCACGCCGAAAATCTCTTATACAGCATAAAATCCGACCCTTTGACATAAAATTATAAAGCAGTGAGGACATGGTCAAAAAGATTTTTAAGGGAAAATTCATAAAAGCAGTTTAAAGGGGACGACCCTGCTAAAAAGCCTGAAATCCCTGTAAATCGGTAAATTTCGACAATTCGGACATTTCGTATCGTCCTTTTTGCACGAAAAAATGAAATCCCATATATTTCTTTTGTGAAATTTTTATAAAAACACTTGTAATTTCCGAAAAAATAGGTTATAATAGAAATGATAAGAAATTTACGGCATTAAAAATGTCACCTGAAAGGGGCGCAAACTGTGAATAACGAACAGACCATGACATTCTCTGTTTATGAGGACAGAGAGGCGGAGCTTAAAAAGAATTTGACCCTTATATACGATGCCCTGAGGGAAAAGGGCTATAATCCCATTAATCAGATCGTGGGGTACATTCTTTCCGAAGATCCTACCTATATAACTACATACAACAACGCCCGCAGCCTTGTGCGCCATATTGATCGGGACGAGCTGCTGCGCACGCTTGTTAAAAACTATCTTGGTGCGTAAATTTCCGGAAATTTACAGGTTACAAATTTCCGAAAAATTTATACCGAATTGTAACCGTTTTGTAGTGGTATTTTTCTGAAAATGTGCTATAATATACTTGTAAGGGCAATGGATTAACCGCTTAGGTCTTGCGGATAATATATCTGTCGCAATTTTTAGAATGCGTTTATATAGATATATTATTTTGCAAAGGAGGCGGCAAATATGACGAAAAATTTTCCCCCGGCTGCAAGGATATTTGCGGCGGCGCTCATTGCCTTAGGCATTTTCTGCGTAAACAGCTTCAGAAACAGTGATTACGCTGCAAATGCCCTTGACAATACCCTGCACGGCTACGGCCAGGGCAGGCAGGTGGACGATAAAAACTGCCCCACCGGTGCGCTGGACTTCAATTCGGAATTTTCGGCGTACAATGCCTATGCCAAGACCGACAGCCCAAATATTATCCTTACCTTTGACCAAGGGTATGAAAACGGTTATACCGAAAAGATACTGGACACCTTAAAGGAAAAGAACGTCAAGGCGGTATTTTTCCTTACGGGCGATTATGCCGAAAGGTGCGGCGATCTGGTCAGGCGTATGATCGACGAGGGGCATATTATAGGCAACCACGGTATGCGCCATGCCTCGCTGCCGAAGCTTTCCGAGGAGAAAATGCGGGAAGAGATAATGAGCCTGCATGACTATGTTAAGGAAACCTACGGCTATGAGATGAAATACTTCCGCCCACCCTGCGGAGAGTATTCCGAAAAGGCGCTGTCTGTGGTGAACGACTGCGGATACACTACCTTGCTCTGGAGCTTTGCTTACTGCGACTGGGACGTAAATGCCCAGCCCGAAAAGAGCGAGAGCCTGAAACGTGTGACCGAGGCGGCTCACGAGGGAGCTATATATCTGCTCCACAGCGTTTCCGAGACCAACTGCGCCATACTGCCCGAGGCTATTGACGCTATGAGGGCGGCGGGCTTTGAATTCGGGCTTCCCGAATAATAAGACCCCGAGCTTTCACAATATTATGACATCAGATTCCACATGGAATTTTGATATATCCTGTTTTGCTGATGCAGACAGCAGAACGTCTCGTTTTCTTCCTTGTTTTATTTAGCCTTTCCTATAAAGGCATTGCTCCGACGCTAATCGGAGCAATTTTTTTGATATTGAGAATGTGAACTTATTCGCTGTAATATTCCGTCAGTATCGCCGAGACTGCATCTTCCGGTCCGCTTAAAATAATGCGGGCATTCCTGCCGTTTTTTTCAAAATTAAAGCATATATCGTCCGTCCCGCAGGAGTTTATTTTGTCGCAGAAAAATCCGGAAATTTCCTCCGCCTCGCTTTCGTCGACATAAAGGTCGATCACCGAGCAAATTTTGTTTTCCCTTTTTCTGTCATTGGCGATAAAATCGAAAATAACGAAATTATTTCTTGCTTTAACGCTTTGCTTCACGGCGGGAACACTAAGCATTTCACCGAAATTTTCAGGGGAAAATTTCCATATGCCGTCGATCTTTTCGGCAGTGACAAGTCCCTGCTTGAGATAATTGCGCACTGTGCGGGAAGTAAGTCCCGTCATTATTGCGACTTCGTTAATATTGTAAAATTTTTCCATAATGAACACTTCCTTTTGATTTTTTGATTTTTGAGTTTAAGCTTAATCTCTGTATTCATTATATCACAGGAAATCTTATTTTTCAATTTGAAATTTGGGGGATTTTTCATATATTATTTCTTGAGTATTTTGCTCATGATCTTAAGCCAAAAGTGTAATTCATAAAATATCCCCCGAAAAAACAGTGATGTTCATAAAGAAGTTTTCGTCATAGCACTTATGATTGTCAGTCAAAAGTGCTATGGCGTTTTTTGTAGGTTTGTCAATGATATTGAACACGAAAGTTAGAAAGAAATTCTAAAGGT
>CAMWIR010000062.1 GCA_947174365.1 uncultured Ruminococcus sp.
AGCTCCTGTCTTGCTTTCATAACTAAAGTTCTCCTTATATTTAATATCGGATTTTTGATATAGATACAAGAAAACCGATATAAAAATAAAATTACTTTTTTTATAATTATTTTACGGAAGCTTTGAAACTATCCCTGCCTTTTAAAGCACGCCGATTTTATGTTTTAAGCAATTTAATAATTGCGGACTCATTAAATAAGGAGCCTTCATATGACCAAAACGACCGATCTCACCGAAGGTAAAGCTTCAAAAACACTGCTTGCCTTTTACTTTCCAATGCTTTTTACCAATCTGCTTCAGCAGATATACACCTTTGCGGACGCTGCCATTGTCGGCAAAGCACTTGGCGACAATGCCCTTGCAGCAGTGGGAAATATGTCCGCACCCATACTGCTTATTATCGGATTTGTTCAAGGGATAACAAACGGTTTTTCTGTTATTATAGCTCAGTGCTGCGGCAGCGGAAACAAAGCCTCCGTACGTCGGGCAGTTGCGGCTTCGGTAAGCCTGTCGGCTGCCCTGTCTCTGCCGATAACTGTTATCAGCCTGTTGTTTCTGAAAAAAATGCTGATTTTTATGCATACCGAACCGTCTATTCTGGGGGACAGTCTTACTTACGGCTATATCATATTCGGCGGGGTCATTATTACAATGGCTTACAATCTTTGCTCCTGCATTCTGCGAGCCATGGGCGACAGCAAAACGCCCTTTATTGCCATAATAGTTTCCTCGGCACTGAATATTTTTCTGGACTGTCTTTTTATTTTTTTGTTTAAAACAGGGGTAGGCGGCACTGCTGCCGCAACCGTTGCGGCGCAGGCGGTATCGGTAATTATCTGCATTTCCCGTTTTTTCGGATCGGACGATCTGCGGCTTTGCCGTAAGGATTTCAAGGATAATTTTGCGATGTACCGTGCACTGCTTAAAAACGGCATTCCCATGGCGTGCATGAATTCCGTAACAGCAGCCGGATGTATTCCCGTGCAGTCACAAATAAACGCCCTTGGAGCGGTCTATACCTCTGCATATTCGGTCGGCAGCAAATACATCAATCTTTTTATGCTGCCCTCGGTCACAGCAGGCTTTGCGGTGACCGCATTCACGGGGCAGAATATGGGAGCAAAGCATTACAGCCGTATCAAAGACGGAGTACATACAGGTGCAGCAATAGCTATCGTTTCCTACATACTGCTCGGAACGGCAATGGTATTTTTTCCCGAACCTCTTGCGAAAATTATGCTTAACGGTCAGGAAACCGTCGTCCTTGCAGCGGGATTTTTGCGCATATGCGGCAAGGGCTTTATAATTCTGAATATGCTGTTTATATTCAGAAGCACCGTCCAGGGTATGGGCAAGCCCATTATTCCAATGTTATCGGGATTTGTGGAAATGGCTCTGAGGATAGCAGTAATATTTTTATTTATTCCCAAGATCGGATTTTCCGCAGCCGCCTATGCCGAAATTGTTGCATGGACAGGAGCGCTTATTCTTAATTTTGCCACACAGCAGCGTATCGAAATGTTATGGGGAAATATAAAGGTGTCTGATGACATTGTTTCACAGTTCATAAAGAATGCCGACAAGCAAAAATTCAAATGATTTTAATTTGCCGTATGGAAAAATGCATCTCCCTCCATATTCACATCGCAGTCCGGCAGTGCCTCTTTCAGCATATCCCCGCAGTCAAGCTTGCCGTTTCCCATGGCTATGTAAATGCTTTTGAGGGTCTTTATTTCCGCCAAAGCCTCCGCATTTTCCACATCTGTCCCGTCGCAGTAAATAATTTCCAGAGGCGCATTTTTTATATCCTCGCAGTTCAGCACGCCGCCGCTGCCCATAATAGCAAGCTCCCGCAGACTTTTGCAGGTACTGAGCTTAGAGTAATCCTGCCACCCCGAATAAATGCTGTAGGAAAATCTTTCCAGATTCTCCAGTCCCTCAACCGCTTCGCTGTCGCACCCCGCCTCGCAAAGACTCAGGCTTTTCAGATTTTTCAAAGGCTTTATATCGGCATTTGTAACATAGGGAGTGTAAAAGAGGTACAGATCTTCCAATACGGGCATATCCTCCAAAAAATTCCAGCTCATTATATCCAGATCGGAAAGGAAAAGCTTTTTCAGCTTCGGGGCATTTTTAAGCTCCTTTACATTCTTCTCGCCGTTTACGCACCGCACTTTCAGATCCTCCAGTTCGGGCAGCCTGCTTATAGGCGCAAAGTCAATATCCGAGCCTGTAATATCCAGCTTTTTAAGCTTTTCCAGCTTGTCAATGCCGTTAATGTCAAGCTTCAGATCACCGCCCCATGCATCTATTTCCAAAGATGTCAGCCCTCTGCATTCAAACAGCGAATCAAGAGTGTTTCTGTCGTCACCGTCATATGTAACGTGAATTTCCTCCAACCAATCCATTTCATTCAAAAATGAGTAATCCTCATAATCCCCGTAAAGCCGCAGTGTCTTTAAATTTTTAAGTTCGGTAAAGGGCGTAGACGAATCTCCCACGGCATAATATGACAGCGTCTCTAAATTTTCCATATCCCTAAGGCCTTCGATACTCGTCACATTCGCCTGATACATATAAAGCTCGGTAAGCTCGGGCAGCTTTTCGGCGACCTCCGCCAAATCTATCCACAATTCCCCCGAATAATACTTATCATCGTCACATATAAGCTCGCAGTCCTCGGGAACAAAATCCCCCGCCAGCATAGCAAACTCCCATTTCTCCCTGCTTGTCAGCGCCAGCTTTTTCGTGTCCGCAAAAACAAAGCTGTTACCGAGCATAACGCCCTCTTTTCCGCTCACATGGAACATATCGTTTATTTCTGTTTCACCCTCACTGCTGCTGCTTTTCAGCCGTGCCTCAATGATCCCATTTTCGTCCCATTCATACAATGCGAATACCCATGCAAATCCCGATTTTTCGGCAGCGGAAAAACATCCCTCCCGTAATTCCTCATCACCTTTGAGCCTGCTCATCACCCATTCTCCCACACGGGAAAAGGCCTCCTTCGAGTGATCCGTTTCGCTCTCATTGTAATTGTAGGTCACATCACGAATATCAATAATGATCTTTTCCTCATTCGTTTTTTTCAGATTCCCGTTTTTATCGTAATATTTTTCAAGCTGCGGGTACATCTCAAAAATTTCCGCAGCATATTCTTCCTTTGAGGAATATTCTGCGTATTCCGACATCATTTCATAATATTCATCGGAAAGCGTTATCCCTTTATATGACAGAACATAATAATCCGAAGCCTCCTCACCGACAGCGGCCAAAAAGCTGCCGTCCCTTTGCATAACGAGATAACCGCCCTCGCGTATATCTTCAAGCAGCGCCCTTTCCTCTTCGGAAATTTCCGCAATCACGCTGCCTTTATCCGTATCCTTTTTTAAATTATCATTTTCCGAATTTTCTTCGGAAGCTTCCCCGATATTATACGAATCCGTTTCTTCCGTCATCTCCAAAAGCTCCGTTAAAACATCTGTGTCATTTTCCGCCGAGCTTGCTTCATTATTATTTCCCGAACATCCACCAAAAAACGCCATAATAACCGCTGCCGCCAAAACCGCCGTGAACTTTTTCACAAAAACTCCTCCTCATAAATATTTGTATTTGTCGAAAAAACAATGTCCTTAGTTAACGAAATTATACCACATTTTCCGAATTATGTCAATATTTTTTATTAACATAAAACCATTAGCACACCCTCAGACCCACATTTTTTCCCTTGACATTCCCTTTGTTTCCTGCTATAATAAAATAAAAAAGGAGTCCGCTCATGCAGCAAAATAATATACAGTATATATCAGATGAAAAAACGGGAACAGAGCTTATTCTGTGCAGCGATTCCGTAATATCCTACCCACTTCATAACCATGTTTCCGTTATTACAGCAGGAGTTGTTTTGCAGGGCGCTGTCACTATTACAGTCCGAAATACGGATAAAATTTATAAAGAAAACGACGCCTTTATCATATACCCATACGTTCCTCACAGCATTCATTCGGATAATAAATACACCCTCCTGACTCTTTGCATAAATAAAAACACATCGGAAAAATTTACCGAAAAAGTCATAAGAAATAATATAAAAGATCTTTCAAAAAATCTATCCTCGCCCGCAAATTTTAATGTCCGGAAAATCCTTTCCCATTTTGACAATGCTCATATCTACCGCCCCGAAAACATCAATTCCGACATATACATAAAACGACTTAAAACAGCCATTGAAACCACTCCCGAAAACCCGTTCACCCTTGATGAAATGGCAACAAATGCACTCATAAGCAAGTACCGTTTTATCGGAAAATTCAAAGCGCAGATCGGACTTACTCCCCACCGCTTCTGCTTACAAAACCGTATCCGCAAAGCGAAACGGCTTATCCGCAGCAATTCTGCATTAACAGAAGCTGCCTTGGCAGCAGGATTTTTCGATCAAAGCCACTTTATCAAGGAATTCAAAAAATTCACGGGACTTACGCCTCTTGATTATAAAAATTCCTGCCGCATTATTTCATCTTAAAAATAAGGGGACTGTTGCAGCAGTCCCACATTTTTATATTATATTTTATATGTTTTTCGTTCAGCAAAGAGGCGGGAAAAATTTTGCAAATAAGTACAGACCGTTTTCTCCCGCTATTACCTCATGAACCGTCCCCGCAGGAAACACGGAGATGACTCCCACCTCATAATCAATTCGAGCGCTGTCGTTTACGCATACTCCCGACCCCGCAATTACCTCATGAGTTTCCGTCTGTTCCTCGTGAATGTGACTGCCGATCTTTTTACCCGGTGCGATCTTTACCAGATGAAAGCTGAATTTTCCTTCGCTCATATCTCCCGTAACAATATGTTTAAGCTCCACTCCGTCAAATGAAGAATGCTTTGCCCAAGGCACTTTGTCAAACAAAATTTCTCTGCCCGGCACAATGAATTTTCCCTCCCGGTCAAATTTTTCAAACAATTCCTTACCGTTCATTTTAACTATATCCTTTCAGATTTTTTTGACAGATTTTAAAATCAAAAATAAATTTTCTCCCGAAACTTTAATCTGATTTTAAATCGCCTGTAAAGATCATAACAAAAAAACGCACAAAATAATTGTAAAAAATTGCCCGATCTCCGACAAAAGGATTGTCGGAAACCGGGCAGCTTCAAATCCGCTTATTTCTCACTCAGATTATATTCACATAATCCGAGGAAACATATCCCACCGTTTCTCCGTATTTAACAACATACCAGTTCCCGGTCCGGCGCCTGTAAAGATCATAACAAAAAAACGCACAAAATAATTGTAAAAAATTGCCCGATCTCCGACAAAAGGATTGTCGGAAACCGGGCAGCTTCAAATCCGCTTATTTCTCACTCAGATTATATTCACATAATCCGAGGAAACATATCCCACCGTTTCTCCGTATTTAACAACATACCAGTTCCCGGTCCGGCCGTAAACATTCATCTGACCGCCGTTGGGTATTTTTCCAATGATCTCTCCCGCAGTGGACGGAAATTTCCTTAGATTCAGGTTTGAACCGTCTGTGGAAACAACTCCCACACGCACGGGCTGAGGCTCGACCAAGGGTATCCCGAAATAATCGCAAAGGGACTGAACAAGCGTTTTTGCAATAATATCAAGATTTTGTTTCAGCCATTTTTCATCCTGTACATTGTCATGATACCCAAGCTCCGCAAGCACAGCCACAGCCTTTGTTCTTGTTACCTCCGCCAAGGAGGTGGTGGGCAGTGTGTTGACCTTTGAGGGAATGGGATATATCGGCTGAAGATTGTTTGCGGTAATTACAGCAAGCTGACGGCTGTATGTTGAGTAAGGGGAATAATATACGTCAATTCCCCTTAGCTTGCCTGCGTATTCACCGCCCCCCGCATTTGAATGCAGTGCAAAATGAACATCATAATTTCCCGCATTTGAATCCTCAATTGCGCCCGTGACATTCCTCTGAGGATCGTTTCTTGTAAAGGATATCCCCGAGGACAGCATATAGGGCTCCATTTTATCCGCCAGCATATTCATGTAAACTTCCTCATTGCCCTGGGTGGCATATTTGTTCCACTCCTGCGTGGATGGACTTAAAAATACAAACGGCATAAAAATACCTCCCGATTTTTCCGCTCTGCTTTGCAGTCCGCCGAAAGATTACCGGCGGCGCTTATGCAGACGATCAATATGTTTAATGTTCATATATATGAAACGGACTTGGGAAATATTCCTTTTTATACAAACTTTACCGTAAAAGCATAAACGCCCTTCAGCATTGCTGACGGCGCGGATTTTGAAAAATATGCCGCAATAAAAGATTTTTTAACCGTTTATCAACTTTAATGTTTCCCTGCTTTGCTCCCTTATATGAGAAGCATATTTCACATTTGATACCTGCGTAAGAGCATTTAAAATATCTTTTGGCGCAAAGGGATTACGGGAAATTGCCGCCATATAAATATAGTCGTTTTTATTAAAATACTCCTCAATCATGTGCATATCATCTGTGCACATAAGCATTTTGGCCTTATATATCCGCCGTGAAATATCCTTTAATTCTGGGCTTAACAATGGGTTTTCTTCAATAACTTTATGAAGCACTATCCCCTTTGGAGATATGTATTTTTCAAATGTAAACAGATTTTCAAATACCGACTCAAATTTGCAGCCTTTAAGCAATCCCGCAAAATCGGAAACCGAGTATTTATAGTTGCCGTAGTATCTTTTTGCCAGCCTTATATAAGCCTCATCATAAACGTGTGCAAGCTTTTTCAGATATTTATCCTCCATAACCATATGGACAAGAGTGCAAAGGCAAAGATCATTTTCATAAAAATAATTGAAGCACCGGTCGTCAAAGGCGCTCATGTCAATATGCAAAAGAAGCTTCTCCCATAATTCTTCCTTGTTATCCTCACTGTCAAGCCGTTCGGTAAGCTTGTGTATAAGCCTTGTATCCGATAATTTCTTCTCCGAATTTTCAAAGCCAAGCCCGTTTATCAGATCGGATAGATCCATGCCGCTTTGTGAATTTATAAGTGCAATGAATCTATCGCAAATATCATCTTCTCCGTATTCTATAAACCCTTGCGGAAGCTCCGTATATTCCAGACGGTTTATACGTATCTGCGGAGCGCACCCGGACAGTATATAAAACCGTCCGCTCTCCGAAACGACCGCTGTTATATGCCCTATTTCAATAGCTTTTCCCAATCGTTTTTCAAGATATTCCCTGTCATTTTCATTCCCCTGTTCAATGGTGATCTCCCCTAAATTTTCGGGGCAGTCGATATGATCCACCGACGGAAAAATTATGTCGATATTGTCGGGGTTATCTTTATTTTTAGGGCTTCATATCAACGCCATGCTGTGGGACGAACTGTAGTACCATAAGCAAAAATTTCTTGATTTCAAAACCGATATATCCATTTAATCGCCCTTCTTGTTTGTGCATTCACCCATATATTCCACATATGCTTCATCTATCTTTTTGCGGCATATATCATGCCATTTTTTCAAAAGTATTTCTCTTTCCTCATCATTGCAGCTTGTGTCCATTTCTCCGCCAAAGCCTATGCTGCTGCCGTCTAAAGCAAGCCCTCTGCTATCGCTTACAGCCAGTTCATTCTCTGCCCCGAAATATCCGCAAAAAGGGCAGCGCTCGGTTATACAGTGTATTCCGATACGTTCCTTTCCCCATTTGCAGTAAGGCGGAGCTTTATCGGCTTCCTTTGCTAAGCAGTAAACCTCCAGAAGCATAGTACGGAAATTCATATTTTGCCTCCTTTCGCTATGGGTAATATTAATCCTAAATCACCCATTTGCTTGTCTTATTTATCTGCCCCTTACCCCATTTACTCGGATAACTTTTATTAAGGCTGACCTGTTCTTCGGAAAATTCTATCCTTTTCAGATCGCCCTCCGAATATTTTACAGCCGCACTCTGCCTTATAAACATTTCATGTCGAGGGCTTAGCATACACCTCGGAAGATTATGCAGGGCATGAATGCAGAACCATATCTTTTCGCAGTTCACCTCGGAGGCAAGAAGCTCCGTTTCTGTCTCGGCAATTAGCTTTGTCATAAGCCCCATTGCCTCATAGGGTATCGTAACATCTCCCCCTACGCTGTACTCATCAACACCTACGGACAAAACTATTCTCTTTTCACGGTCTATGTACCTTTTCAAAAGCCCCGTGTTATCGGTGTTGTTGTTCAGTTCATCGTAAAAAAGCAGCAGGCATTTATCCCACAGCCTTGTATATGTCAGGATTTTATCCCTTTCCTTTGCCGTAATATTATCCGAGCGGCACGAACATTTCATACTTACCATAGTGCTGTACAGCACCTGTCCGTAAAAATACATATTATGCATGCAAAAACTCCTTTCGGCGGGTCCGATACGGCTTTCGCCTTTTCCCTATTTTTCGATCACGGTTATACTCAGCTTTTCCCCGCCCGCCGAATATTTATTTATCAGCCATTCCTCATAAGCTTCACTGCCGCCTATCCTTATGCCGAAATGCCAGGAGGGGTCTAAAAAAAGCTTCCTTCCGCCGTCAAATTCAAATAAAAGTGCGCCGCATATTATTTCGTCATTATTTTCCTCGGGGTTAAATATCCGAATTTCCCGCACAATATTATTAACACTGTGGTCAGCGAGCCCGATAATATTTCCAACGGAAATTTTCCCGTATCTTACATCATCATCGACCTTATTGTAAAAAAGCTCATCGGGAAAGGTCAGCCGCAGCGCGGAAAACTGTCTGACAGATTCACAGGCAAAAAGCCTGCCGCCTGCCCGAAAAAATACCAAGCCGAGGTCGGGGATAAATTCCCCGCTTTCATCTCCCTCAATTACAAATCCCGTAAGTATCACATCTTCAATTTTCATGCCTAAAATATATTCACGTATTAATTCGTTCAAAACAATCACCCTCTTTTTCAAGTATAATATTTTTACACCCGCTTGTCAAGATTTTCCCGAAATGTCCGACTCAAAAAAATTTCATTAAAATTTGAAAAAACACTGGACAATTCCAAAATTTTGTAGTATAATGTCTAATAGGATATGTAAAATATTATATGAGTTATATAAAAATCCAACACAAAGGGGGTAATGTGTTTCCTTGCGGAAAATATGTTTCCGTGCGGAAACAGCAGTTTATGAATTTACAGCATATCAAGTACATGGTAGAGGTAGAACGGGTCGGCTCTGTCACAAGGGCTGCCGCCAATATGTTCATGGGTCAGCCAAACCTCAGCAAAGCCATAAAGGAAGTGGAGAACGAGGTAGGGTTTACCGTGTTCAACCGCAGCGCCAAGGGGGTTTTCCCCACCGACAAGGGCGAACGTTTTTTGGAGTATGCAAAGGCGATACTTGCTCAACTGGATAAGATAGAGGAACTGCGAAGCGCTGACAGCGGCGATATTATCCGTTTCTGCATTTCCGTGCCCAGGGCAAGCTACATCACCCATGCATTTACCCGCTTTGTAAGCTCTCTGGACAGCAGCAAAAAAATCGCTATTGATTTTCGTGAAACAAATTCCATGGAGAGCATTTCCAATGTTTGCGACGGTACAAGCAGCATTGCTGTGATACGGTACAATATTGAAAATGAGGAATATTTTATGTCCATGCTGTCGGAGAAAAATCTGCGGTCGGAGCTGCTGCTGAAATTCGACTTCCGTGCGCTTATGTCAGCCGAAGACCCGCTGGCTGCGGGAAATGAGATAACCCCCGAAAATCTGGAGGATTACACGGAGGTTCTTCACGGGGATTACGAAGTGCCCTATCTTTCCTCCTCCTACACAAGAAAGCTCGGCAGCGGGCGTATGAGACAGATCTTTGTTTACGAACGGGGCAGTCAGTTTGATATTTTAACGGAGGTCAAGAGAACGTTTATGTGGGTCTCCCCCATGCCCTCGGAAATTCTTGCAAGGCTTAATTTAAAGCAGCTCAAATGCAGGGGCGCGGCGGCAAAATATGCAGACTGCCTTATTTATCCTGCCTCCTACAAGCTTAATAAATATGATTTGGAATTTATAGACCATCTCTATGAGGTCCGTGATAAAGCCGCGATCACAATGCGTGAATAGAAAAAAGGATTTCATAGGCAAGAACTGTATAAGGATCGGTGAAAATAAAGAACATGAACAACAAGCTAAGCTACCGCAGCACAATAGTCAGCCGCATAGGCATAACGGGAATATCCCTCATATTGCAGATACTATGGATAGTCAGCAGCGTTATGAGTCTTTCGGCATATTCCGCATGGATAGACCTGGGGTTCAGACTTCTGAGCTTTCTGGCAGTGCTTTACATTATCTGCAAGGACGATAACCCGTCCTATAAGATCGTATGGATAATCCTTATTCTGGTATTTCCGATCTTAGGGGGGCTGATGTATCTGTTTGCTGGAAATAAAAAGCCCTCGAAAAAAATGCACCGCAAGATCGATGCTGCCCATGAAAGGCTTGTAAAAAGCCTGAAGAACGACAGCGGCATTCGTGAAAAAATGTCGGGATACTCCCCTCGCAGCGCCGAGACCTTTTCCTATGTCAAAGGCATAAGCGGCTATCCCTGCTATGATGATTCCACAATAAAATATTATCCCTTGGGAGATGATATGTTTGAGGAAATATTAAAGGAAGCGGAAAAGGCGGAGCGGTATATTTTCCTGGAATATTTCATAATTGCCGAGGGGGAAATGTGGGACAGGCTGCTTAAAATACTTATTGAAAAGGCTGAAAAGGGCGTTGACGTTCGAATAATTTACGATGATATGGGCTGCATTGCCCTGCTGCCTCCGGGGTACTGCAAGGGTCTGGAGAAAAAGCACCCGAATATAAAATGCCTTGCCTTTAACCCTGCCGTGCCTGTGCTTTCCCTCGTGATGAACAACCGCGACCACCGCAAAATTATGGTTATCGACGGACATACGGCATTTTCGGGGGGCGTGAATATTTCCGATGAATATATCAACGTTACCCACCCCTTCGGGCACTGGAAGGACACGGGCACTATGATAAAGGGCAGAGCTGCCATGAACTTCTGCGAGATGTTCCTTGAAATGTGGCACGCTTTCCGTGACTGCAATAATGAATTTGACCTATCGGATTACGAAGCTGAAAATTACCCCAAGCCCACAGACGATATGGGTATAATCCAGCCATTTTACGACACCCCACTGGACAAGGAAGCCCTCAGCGAGAATTTGTATATCGACATTTTAAGCGCTGCCGAAAAATACGTTTATATTTACACTCCCTATCTTATTCTGGACGACAATATGAAAAGCGCCCTTTGCCTTGCGGCGAAAAGGGGCGTTGATGTCAGACTTGTGACCCCGGGGATTCCCGATAAAAAAGCTATCTACCGCCTGACCCGTGCCAACTACAAGCCTCTTTTGGAGGCGGGAGTGAGGATATTCGAGTATGCCCCCGGGTTTATCCATGCAAAAAGCTTTGCAGCGGACGATCAAATTGCCGTGGTAGGCACGATAAATCTCGACTATAGAAGCCTGTTCCTGCACTTTGAATGCGGCACGCTTTTTTACGGCTGCGAGGCTGTAAAAGATCTGCGCCGTGACTGCGAGGAGACCTTTGAAAAATGCCGTGAGATAACGAAGGAAAATGTCAGGAATTATTTCAGAGGGACAATGTTCGACGCACTGTTCAGGCTTTTGGCGCCGCTGCTGTAAAAACTGTTTACCCAAAAAGAGGCTGCTTCAGCATACGCTGCAACAGCCTCTTTTCCTGTTTGATACAAAATATTATACAGCCGCTTTTTTAGCGGAAATATATTCCGTAACAGACTTCAATACCTCATCGGGATCCAGCCCGTGTACCATGCACGCCTGCTCCAGCGATTCGCCTATGGACGACGGACAGCCTGCGAAGTGCATTAAAATATACGCAATGCCGTTATCGTATTCCGGCATTTCGCCCATGGCGGTTTGCTTTGTAACTTCCTTTTGCTTCGCTCCCTATCAGATCTTATCAGCAAGATCGGCAGCCTGCTTGCAGCCGTCGGTCTTGTCAATATCACCCACATTCAAAACGCCGGGAATAAGCACCTCCCCGATCATATCCCACTTCATCAGCGCTGCGGAACGCTCTATGGGAACACGCACGCCGTCCATAACGGACATATCATTCTCCTCGCAGCAGGTTATAAGTGCGCATTTTTTGCCCGCAATATCCTTACCGCCCACCACAAGGCTGAACAGCTTGTCGATAACGCCCTTTATCTGCGCGGGAATGGAGTACCAATACACCGGCATGGTGAATACAACAGCGTCCGCTTCGATAATGGCAGGAGCGATAGTGTTGTAATCGTCGTCAAAGGAACAGGCTTTCCCTGTTTTAAAGCAGGTCTCGCAGGCGTGACAGCCGCCGACATTTTGCATAGCGGCGTCAAAGCGGGTTACAGTATGTCCCTTTGCCTCGGCAGCTTTTATGAATGCGTCAGTCATTGCAAAGCTGTTTCCGTTTTTGCGGGGGCTGCCCGTGATAACTACTATTTTTTTGCTCATGATAAATTCCTCCCGATAAAATAATGTTGACTTTTTCGGTCTTTTATATTATAATTATAGCAGGAATTAAAAATAAGTCAAGTACGCACATTTAAGTTATATACTTACCTTTGGGAGAGTGTAAAAATGAATAAGAGATGTATTTCCTCAGAGAATCTGGGAGAAACGGGCTTCAGCTATACGCTGTCGCTGATAAACGGAAAATATAAAATGACTATTCTTTACACGTTAATGGAATTCGGCGTGGTACGGTTCAACGAGATGAAAAAATATATCGGGGGAATTTCCTACAAGACCCTGAGTTCTTCATTAAAGGAACTGGAGACGGACGGGCTTGTTCACCGTGAAGAATATCCCCAGATACCGCCAAAGGTTGAATACAGCCTGACGGAGCGTGGAAGATCGCTTATCCCGATCTTAGACGGTATGTGCGAGTGGGGACATAAAAACCGTATGTAACGCAAAAAACTGCCGTATCATTTTCACGGCAGTTCATTCTTGTTTTTTCTTTTGCTTACCTTTTGCAGCGCCCTGTTAAGGGGCTTAAAAAGAGCCAGCATAAGGATAAAATTGCAGACCCCATGGACTATGTCCCAAGGAAGTCCCGCAATGAAATATCCCCAGGGATTGACGTCGGGAATAAAGATGTACACCAGCGAGCAAAGTCCCCCGAAGAAAAGCCCGCAGACCGCCGAATACGCCGCCCATAAAAGGGAGTCGTCTCCGATCTTATCCCGCAGAAGAACGGCAAACAGCGCCACAAGATTCCAGATGTACAAATATGCCACCCACCATGTGCCGCCGCCCCAGTAAACAAACTCGCACAGGTTAAACACTGCCACTGCCCAGAAGACCTCCCTGCCGAAATGTATAGCAAAAAGGATAATGAGCAGGGTCACCATTTCAAAATTGGGCAGACCGCTCAAAGCTGCCTTTACTCCTATTATCATAGCCCCCATAAGGGCGCAGCGGGCTATTTTAAGAGCGGCGTTCCTGCTTTGCAGGTGTCTGCTTTGCAGACAAGCGTTCGTGGAAGATTCCTTATGAGCCGTAAGTCCCTGCGCTTCGATAGACGTGGCAGCTTCGGTAGTTTCGGCAGACTTGACAGCTTTGGCAGTTTCGACAGACTGCATTGACTGCGCTGTTTTTTCGGGAGATGTGCCCGATGTATCCGACATTTTCAAAGCCATTACCAGCCCTGTTTCAGCTCAAGGCGGTAGCTGCTGCCGTCGGTAATAGGCAGGAAATCCGCACCTAAGGCCGCACTCTCACCGTCCACCATTACGCACCACCAGTATTGCTCGTCCATATCCTCTTCAAAGCCGTTTACCGAGTGGATATATATGCCGTATTCGCTTTCACTGTATCCGATAAAATCCTGCTCTCTGCACCACTGACCGAAATATTCGCAGTCGGAGGAATATTCCTCGGACGAACTGAAATCATCCCTTTCGGAATAAACTTCAAATGTAAAATTCTTTTCTCCGTCGGCCGTTTCGGGCACAGTAAACGCCGCAATTGCCGCAGCCCCCGCAAAAAGCACGCCGCAGCCGATAAGCACTGCGGCTTTGGTTTTGTTTGCCATTTTTACTTTCCTTTCATATATAGCGTTACGCTAATTGAAGAACAGCATAACTTGTCTGACTGTCCCCTTATTTTCAAATAAAAGTGCGGGGCGGACTCGAACCGCCGTCTTATATATCTTGTGGGGGAGATACAGTTTTACCGCTAAACTACCGCACTCGCCGAAACCGTGGTTTTCTCCGCCTTAGCAGGGCGGCGTTTTCTTAAAATATAAACTATCGGCAGAAATATTATAACATATTTTTCCGCAGACTTTCATTTGATATTTACTAATTTATGATTAATATTTTATTAACTTGCATAAAACGTGTTTTTCCGATTTTTTAATGCTCAAAATGTATATTGATACGGATTATTTTTGTAAAAAATCACGTTGTACGAAACCATTGACAAACAGGGATTTTTTTGGTATAGTGAATATACGGACGGCAGCTTTGCTTTTTGCGCTGTGCTGTAACGTTCTGCGGACATGAGAAAGTTGTTCTCACACAGTGCAGTATAAACATTCGGAAAAAGGGGGGAAATATTTGCGTCTGCACGACATTGAGCGCTTCGGCGCTTGGTGCCGTTTTATTCTTCATTGAAAAATCTTCATTGTAAAGGAAGTTAAACATGAAAAGACAAAAACTGATACTGTCTGTCATATTATCGGCGCTTATCGCCTCTTCTTGTGCAGAGGAAGCGGGAAATGATACTGTCGGAGAAATCCCGCTGTCGGAGGTAACGTCATCGGAAGCGTTATCCGAAAGTGAAAATGAGGAAACCTCCGAAGCTTCGGAAACTACCGAAACGGCTGAAACATCACCGACCGCCAAAACGACTGAGGCAGACGGTGAAAATGTCACCGATGAAACAGAGGCGGCTGCGGGCGAAAAATTATCCGAATTATCCGTAGCCGAGGTGGGGATAATCGGTCACATAGAGGAATTTGACGATATTGTTCCGTGTAAATTCAGTTTGGGTGAGGCGGTGGAACCTGACCCCGCAGTCCTCGAAACTGCCGTTAATGCCTACAGACAGACGGACTATTACAATGACGCTCTGGAGTTTATGAAGGAGTATTACGGCTATGACGAAAACGGCAAGCTTGTGGAACTTGCAGAGCAGGAGGATATGCACTTTATAGCACGCTATGCAAAGGGAATGCTTATGGAATCGGCTGCCCCGGAGGTGGATATTGACGCTGTTCCGGTATATTCATACAAGGTCGGGGACGGGCATTTGATCGTGCTTCTGGCGGTGCTTCCGGATAGCCTTTTCAGTTGGTCGGGCACGGGTATTGCTCATATCCCCGTATATGTAAACGGCAGCGGTGAGGCATTTGTTTTAGATGAAGCGTGCAGTCAGGATTACGCAGACTGCTGCACTGTAGAATACGAGGACGGCAGCATTCATGCGGTAATGGATTACGGGCATAACATGGGCGGAATGCGCTCGGCGGTATACTCCTTTGAAGGGGGCGTGCCGAAGCCGGAGATAATCGGCTGGGATCATTTTCTTATTGAAAAAGATATGCCTGTTCTGTTCCGTTACAACGGTGCGTATATGCATGAAATATACTTTTGGAACAGTGAAGCCTCTGAGTATTGCATGGTGGGCGGAGCTGTCCCCGATGAAGAGCTTGCACGGGCAATTTGCAGCGATGAAACGGTTCTGACGGAACTTCCCGAGGCTTGGGAGCTTTACCAAAATGACAAGCTGAAAATTTTCGGCGGCAAGTATGTAACATTTTACAAATCCAACGGCTGTACATATTCTCTTGACCCGCAGACCGGAGGGCTTGCAGAGGACAAAACGGTTATACTGTTTTCGGACGATTCCGAGCTGCCGGAGGGCATAAAGTATTATAATATTGACCTTACATAAACACTTTCCTCAAGGTGAATTTATCGGGCGGACAGGGGAATATTATAATAGAAGGATATACGGATAAGTCTGCGCGGAAAATTGTGCAAATCGACAGTGCGGAAAGTATGTTCCCCGAAAAAATCTCCCTCTCTTTCGCACTTTTTCTATGTTCTTAATGCTTAAAGAACGTAAACGTTTTTTGTTAATTATATACAAAATATTTTTTAAAAAAATTACATTGCTTAAAAGTATTGACAAAAATG
>CAMWIR010000063.1 GCA_947174365.1 uncultured Ruminococcus sp.
TCGGTGTATACTTAATTATTGACTGTTAATAAAAAGAGGGAGATCGTCAAATTTGAAAAAGCAAGGTTTTTTGTATGGGTCGGCAGTGCTTATGGTATCGGCGCTGTTGGTAAAAGTATTGGGAGCGCTGTTTAAAATCCCCTTGGCGAATATGCTCGGAGGCAGGGGAATGGGCTATTTTTCGGCGGCGTATAGTATCTTTATGCCCATTTACGCTATATCGGTGACAGGGCTTCCCGCTGCGGCAGCAAAATGCACGGCAGAGGCTATGGAAAGAGACGGGGAAAGGGGAGCGCTGGCTGTAAAAAGCGTGGGTCTCAGGCTTTTCGGGCTTGTGGGGCTTGTATCTGCGCTGGTGATAATGTTTGCGTCGTACCCTTTCTGCAAATATGCAGTGGGGGATATTTACGCATTCCCTGCGGCGGCGGTCATTGCGCCTTCGGTGCTGGCGGGGTGTCTGGTCTCGGTGTACAGGGGATATTACGAGGGACTGCGGAATATGTATCCCACGGCGGTCTCTCAGGTGATAGAGGGGGCGGTGAAGCTTTTTTTCGGGCTGTTCCTTTGCTGGGGAACGCTGTACCTTGCCCAAAATAAACCGACGGCATTTCTCAGACTGATAGGCTGTGAGAACAGGAATATTGATCCTGCGGCGGCGGCAGTGCCCTACAGCGCAGCAGCGGCGGTTGCAGGGATAACCCTTTCCACCTTCGGGGGACTTTTCTGGATAATGGCGCACGACCGCAGACATATTCCGAAAAACAGCCGCAAAGGGCTTGACGCAAACCGTAAACAGCGGGCGGAAATTCGTTTGCGGCTTGTTAAAATAGCGCTGCCCGCAGCAGTGGGTGCGCTGGTGATAAATCTTACCTCTCTTATTGATCTGGTAACGGTCATGGGTTCGCTTAAAAACATGACCGAACGCTCCCCGGAAATTTTTTCGGAGCTGACAAGGGCGGGAATATCCCTTGCGGACGTGCCGAATTTTATTTACGGCAGCTTTACGGGACTGGCGATCACGCTGTTTAACCTTGTGCCCGCCCTTACGAATATGTTCGGGAAAAGCATTCTCCCGGCGGCGGCGGCTGCAAAGGCGGCAGGTGACAGGAGGCGGCTGGGAGAATGCTCACGCAACGCATTGCTTGCGGCGGCGCTGGTGTCATTCCCTGCGGGGGCAGGGCTTACGGCTATGGCAAGACCGCTTTTGCAGCTGCTTTTCGGCAGCAAGGATCTGGAAATTGCCGTGTGCAGCGATTCTATGGCGGTACTGGGACTGGCTGTGCCTTTTGTGTGCCTTTCACAGACGGCTTTTTCGCTTCTCCAGGCTGCGGACAGGGCAGATATCCCCGTGAAGATAATGGGTCTGAGTGCTGCGGTAAAGCTTATACTCAATCTGCTTCTCACCCCCGTAAAGGGGCTTGGGGTAACGGGCGCTGCCATTGCGACCCTTGCCTGCTATATGCTTATCTGCGGGCTTTCGGCAGAAGCTTTGAAAAAGCACGGAGGATTTGATTCTAAGGGCATAATCCCCGATTTTGTAAAGATCGGCGCAGGCAGCCTTTTCTGCGGGGCGGGGGCGGTCATGATGAATGCCTCGACAGGAACGGGGGAAATTTGTGTTATTCTTTCATGCGGGTTCGGAGCGGCGGTTTACTTCGGGATCGTTATTATTACCGGCGCATTTTCCCGGAACACAGTTAAAATGCTTTTGAAGGATTGACAAGTTTATACTGAATCCGGTAATATTATAACAGAAAAAATTTTACAATTTTTGTTGGTTTTGATTTAATTATATTTATAAACAAACAAGGATATATTATAATATTTTAATTAATTTCAAAAAAAATGACATAAATATTATGATGAATAATGCTGTATTATTTATAAAATTTTACGTAAAAATAGGGATGCCAAAGGATGATCTATAATGAATGATTTCAAAAAATCTTGCATTCTATGGACATATAATGTCAAGATATGTAGCATAATTTGATGAAAAAATTACCCGAAAATTTTTGAAAAGGGCTGCAAACGCAAGTTGAAGGATCACCAAAAAATTGCAGAATAATTCGATACACTAAAGCGGAAATTGGTGCAGGAGTTAATTTTAAGAGAAATTTTTTACATATATGATACATATTTTTGCCCCGAAATTTGAAAAATATCGTTAAAAACGCCGATTTATTAAAAAATTTCAAAAAGCCCCTTGAATTATTTGGATTTATGGGTTAATATATTAAATAGCGGGTTCGAATGAATTCGGGACTTTGCGGGCAGCTTTGAGTCAAGGGTCGGAGGATTTGTGTGATATGAAATTTGAGTTTAGGGAAAGATACGGCATAGACGATCTTTTGAAAATCATGGAAATACTTCGGGCGGAGAACGGGTGTCCTTGGGACAGGGAACAGACTCATAAAAGTATACGCAAGGATTTTATCGAAGAGGTTTATGAGGCGTGTGAGGCAATAGACGCCGAGGACAGCGAGCTTTTGCGGGAGGAACTGGGGGATGTTCTGCTTCAGGTGGTATTCCACGCAAGGATCGAGGAGGAGGCAGGGAGATTTACCTTTGCGGACTCGGTGAACGACGTGTGCAAGAAGCTTATTATCCGTCATCCTCATGTTTTCGGGGATGTTAAGGTAAAGGACAGCGAGGACGTGCTCAGAAACTGGAATGACATTAAACAGCAGACAAAAAAGCAGGAGACCTACACCGAAACTCTTAAAAGCGTAAGTATTGCCCTGCCTGCTCTTATGAGGGCGCAGAAGGTGGGGAAGAGAGCCGAAAGGGCTGGAATGGATTTCCCCGATGAAATGAGCGCTTTGCAGTCGCTGGAGAGCGAGATCGCAGAGGTCAAGGCGGCAGGAAGTCCCGAAGAAAAGGTGGAAGAATTGGGGGATATGCTTTTTGCGGCAGTGAATGCGGTGAGGTTGGCGGGATATGATGCAGAGGAACTGCTGACCCGGGCTACGGACAAGTTTATAGGCAGATTTGAAAAGACAGAGGATATGATTCGCTGTGAAGGGAAGGATATGCGTTCCCTTGACATAAACGCTTTGAACTCCTACTGGGAGTCGGCAAAAATAAAGGGCGGGCAGGAAATTATATAAAATTTTAACGCCCGCTGAAATTTATGGAGGTAAACAACAATGACAAAGGCAGATCTCATTAATGCAATTGCAGAGAAGAGCGAGCTTTCCAAGAAGGATTCCGAAAAGGCGCTCAACGCAACTCTGGAGGCTATTACCAACGCACTTAAAGGCGGCGATAAGGTTCAGCTCACAGGTTTCGGTACATTTGAGGTAAGAGATAAGAAGGCCAAGATGGCTGTTAATCCCCAGAACCCCAAGGGTCCCAAGATCAAGGTTCCTGCAAGAAAAGCTCCCGCTTTCAAGGCAGGCAAGGTTCTTAAGGACACTGTCAACAAGTAATTATTGCTTGCATTGCACGGCTGCGCTGTGAATTCGGCGCAGTCTTTTTGCTCAGATTTCTCAAAAAGGAGGCAGCGCATTTGAGACTGGATAAATATCTGAAGGTAACAAGGCTTATCAAACGGCGGACTGTTGCCAACGAGGCCTGCGATGCCGAGAAGGTATCGGTGAACGGCAAGCCTGCAAGGGCTTCCTATGACGTCAAGATAGGCGATATCATCGAGATAAATATGGGTACGAGACCCGTTAAGGTGAAGGTTCTGGGGATAAGTGAGTATGCCAATAAATCCGACGCTGCCGACTATTATGAGGTCATCAGCTGAAGGGTATTCGGAGGCGGCAGAGGTCCAATTACCCGAAAGGTTACAAAATTTGTCTTTTTTGTCACAGGACTTTCATATTATTTGGAGGATTTGCGGCAGAGATTTTAAATTCTGCATAATTCTTTCGATAAATTCGCAAAGAATTTTGACGTTATGAACATCTTTTGATCTTGGAAATGTTTACAGTTGACAAGATTAATATGTCAAAATGCTCAAAAATTTCAAGTGTATTTGTGCAAATAAACAAATTTTAAACCATAATGAATAAAAACCATTGACATTTGGAGCAAAGAGTTGTATATTTATATCGTAGGGACAAATTATCGGCGCGGTAGGTGTATTTGGGTGAAATATCCTAAAGGCAGCTTAAACGTTTTCGATACGTATATTGTTTCTGTGAAAGCTGTGAAGCTCCGGGGTATGAAGAATGATTTCGATTAAGGACATAGCGGTTGCTTGCGGTGTTTCCATCGCAACAGTGAGCAAGGCTCTCAACGGTCATAAGGATGTCAGTGAGGCAACCAGGCAGAGGGTTTCAAATGCCGCCAAAGAAATGGGTTATTTCCCGAATTCCCAGGCAAGGGCGCTTAAAACCAACCGTACATATAATCTGGGAGTTCTTTTCAGCGAGCAAAGCGACAGCGGACTTACACAAAGCTATTTCGCCTCTGTGCTCAACAGTTTTAAAAAGCAGGCAGAGTCGGAGGGATATGACATAACTTTTATCAGCGGCAATATCGGCGAAAGAAATATGACTCCCTACGAGCACTGTATGTACAGGAATGTGGACGGTGTTGTGGTGGTAAGTGTGGACGAGTGCGTTGACACAGGTACATTGGAACTGTTGGACAGCGATGTTCCGGTAGTGACTATCGACCACATAGCAAAGGGTCGGCTTTCGGTCGTTTCCGATAATGCCGAGGGAATGAGACAGCTTGTGGAATACATCGTAAGTATGGGGCATACAAAAATTGCGTATATTTATGGCGATTCGTCGGACGTGACTGCGATACGTGTAAAAACGTTCAAGGAAACTCTGGGGCGCCTGAATATAAATATCGGCAGCGATTACCTTTTGCAGGGGCGCTACCATGATACCGGAAGTACCGAAGCTCTTTTTAAACAGGTCTTGTCTTGCAGCAACAGACCTACGTGCGTTATTCTGCCGGACGATTTTGCAGCAATCGGAGCTATTAACGCATTGGAGGAGCTGGGATTATCCGTTCCGGAGGATATTTCCATTGCGGGTTACGACGGTATTGTGCTGTCACAGGTCCTGAGGCCGAAGCTGACAACCGTAAGGCAGGATACCGAGCGGCTGGGTGCAGAGGCGGCGAAACGGCTTATCGGGCTGATAAACAAGGAGATCTCTCCCGAGGAAGAACCGATCATTATACGGGGGTATCTGCTTGAGGGAGCATCGGTCAAAAATCTGAACCGATAGATCCAAGCTTATTGCATGCGCACAATGCATGTACATTTTAAGGAGGAAAAACCAAATGAAGAATTTAAAGAAAACACTTGCTATGATCTCTTCCGTAGTTGTAGCAGGCTCTATGTTCGCAGCTTGCGGCGACAGCGGCAGCAACAGTGATGCAACACAGGCACCCGCTGATAACGGCGCTGCTACAGAAGCTCCTGCTGACAACGGTGAGACCCCCGCTGATAACGGCGACGCTACTGAGGCACCTGCTGATAACGGCGACAGTGCAAGCGGCGACAAGCTGACTGTTCTTTGCTGGAACACAGACGACATCAACCCCATGATCGAGAACTTCTGCGCAAGCACCGGTCATTCCGCTGACGAGTTCAATGTAAAGAGCTTCGGATGCGGCGGCGGTCAGGCTGCTGAGAACTATGACGCTTATCTTTCCGACGCTTCCAACGACGCTGATATTATGTTTGTTGAGGCTGACTGGGCGCTCAAGTACATCAATGACGATTCTGCTGAGACCGGTACAAAGGCTCTCTCTGATATCGGTTTCTCCGACAGCGATTACGGTGATCTTTATGACTACACCCTGGAGATCGGTAAGTCCTCTTCCGGCGTACAGAAGGGTCTTTCCTGGCAGGCAGCAGCAGGCGGTTTCTGCTACAGAGCTGACCTTGCTGAGCAGTATCTGGGTGTAACCTCTCCCGATGATATGCAGGCTATGGTTTCCGACTGGGATAAGTTCGTTGACACAGCTGCAAAGGTTCAGGAAGCTTCCGGCGGACAGACTGCTCTTACCTCTACTCTGGGCGGCGTATGGCAGGTATTCTCTGCTGCACGTTCCACTCCTTGGGTTAAGGACAACAAGCTCCAGTTGGATGACAACTGCAGAAAGTATATTGATCTTGCTAAGCAGATGTATGACAACGGCTATGTTGTTAAGGATCTGACTCAGTGGGGTGACGGCTGGCTCGCAGCAGGTACTACCGATTCCACAATGGGTTACTTCGTATCCACATGGGGCTTCGGCGATACTATCCTTACAGCTGCAGCAGGCGGCGAAGGCGGCGCTACATACGGCAACTGGAAGTGCATTGTTGGTCCTCAGGCATTCTACTGGGGCGGTACTTGGCTGACTGTTGCTAACAGAAACAACAACGCTGATCTTACCAAGGAGTTCATTGCTTACTTCACCACTAATGCTGAGGGCGCTGAGTCCTATGCAAACTTCAAGGGTGAGTATGTATCCAACAAGGCTGCTATGGCTAATGTTATCAACGCTTATGAGGGTCTGGGCGTTCTCGACGGTCAGAACCACTTCCAGGTTCTTAATACCGTTGCTGACGGAATCAATATGTCCGGCGCTATCACTGAGTACGATTCTTCCGTTAAGCAGTCCTTTAATGACGCTGTAATAGCTTACTGCCAGGGTACTTACGGCAGTGCTGATGAGACCATTGACGCATTCGTTGATATGGTTGCAGGCAACCATCCCGATCTTGATTATTCTGATTTTGAATAATTTCGGGTCTTAAAACCGAATAACTTTTACTTGTGGTGGGGCAGGCATTTGTCTGCCCCACATATGTAAAGGGACGTAAAAACCTTTGCGCTTTATTTTAACTTTGAGGGGAGAATTTCTATGGCATCAGGCTCAAACGGGAAAATTCGCTCCATAAGCTATGCAAGATACGGCTACATATTTATTCTTCCGTTCTTTATTGTTTATGCGATTTTCCAGGTATATCCTTTACTTAACACGTTTTATCTGAGTACACAGAGCAATGGCTCGGTGGTAACGGAATCGGTAGGCCTTCAGAACTTTGCAGCTATACTTTCCGGCTCGGGTGGACGTGCTTTCAAAGCAGTACATGAAAACTTTATCAGAGTAATGGGCAATACGCTGATTCTCTGGTTCGGCAACTTTATCCCGCAGATCGTCTTATCCCTTTTACTTGCTGCCTGGTTCACGGACGCTTTTCTTAAAATAAAGGGCAAGGGCTTTTATAAGATCGTAATGTATATGCCGAACATTATTACGGCGGCCTCGGTTGCTGCGCTGTTCGTAATGCTTTTCGCCGATTCACAGTTCGGAGCTATCAACAAAATGCTTATGAATATGCACATTCTCGACGCTCCCAAGAACTTTGTAACCGGACAAACTACCTCCCGCGTAATTATAATGTTTATTCAGACGTGGATGTGGTTTGGTAATACAACGATCATGCTCATGTCAGGTATTATGGGTATCAACCCCTCGCTGTTTGAGGCTGCAAATATTGACGGTGCGACTCCTACACAGCAGTTCTTCCAGATCACGATACCTCTTTTAAGACCTATCATGCTCTATACCATGGTTACGTCCATGATTGGTGGTCTCCAGATGTTTGATATGCCTTACCTCTTCAACATGGGTACAGCTCAGAACAGACATACCGAAACCATTGCGGTATTCATTTACAACCACTTCCATAATTTGAAGCCCAATTACGGATATTCCGGTGCTTCTTCGGTTATTCTGTTTATTGTAACTGCAGTTTTGGGCGGAATTTGCTTTATATTTAATAAGGATGATGATCCCAAGGCTAAGGAGCGCAGAAGCTCCAAAGCTGCACTGAAGTCAAAGTTGGGAGGTCTGTAATATGGATATGGCAGGAACAAAAAGTAATAGTCAGGCTATAAAGGTTCGTACTATTTGTGTAACGGTTGTAATGGTTTTTTTAGCGATCATCAGTTTATTGCCTGTTTACATTCTGATTGTCAATGCAACCAGAACATCGCAGCAAATTGTTGAGAGCGGTGTTTCCCTTATACCGGGTCTCAATCTTTTTGAGAATATCAAAAATCTGAACGCTCTTTCCGAAGCGGGAACTGTTGAGTATAATGCACTCAGAGGTTACCTTAACAGTGCGGTTATCGCATTCTCTACCACATTCCTTACGGTTCTGTTCTCATGTATGACGGCTTACGGTTTGGTTGTTTATGACTTCAGATTTAAGAATGCTGCTTACACGATCATACTTGCGGTTATGATGATTCCTGTACAAGTAACATCTGTTGGTTTCTATCAGTTTATGAGCAAGCTTGGACTTACCGACAGCTATTTCCCCTTAATCATTCCTGCAATTGCAGCTCCTTCTGTTGTTTTCTTTATGAGACAATCAATGAAATCCACATTCCCTCTGGAAATTGTGGAGGCTGCAAGAATTGACGGGTGTTCGGAGTTCAGAACATTCTTCACCATAGGTATTCCCATGATGAAGCCCGCTATTGCGGTACAGGCAATATTTGCATTTGTTGCTAACTGGAACAACTACTATATGCCTTCTATGATATTGATTTCCAGAAATAAAGAGCAGCTTACACTTCCTATGATGGTAAACACTATTCTTTCCAATGAGAAGTTAAGCGATTACGGTGTTCGATATGTATCAATTTTCCTTTCGATCATTCCTGTAGTAATTGTTTACTTTATCTTTTCAAGATTTATCGTTGAGGGTGTTGCTCTCGGCGGTGTAAAGGAATAAATAAAGCTTTGCAGTATTCTGGGTGTTATGTTATGCTGCAATTATGCGAATGTAAAGCATAATAAAACCTGAAGAAAGAAACATAATAAATAATTGATTTGCCGCTCTCTTTTGAGGGCGGCAGATTTTTATTATGAGAATTTTAGACTGCATATTAATTAATTTGACATTTGTGCAATATAAACGGTTTTAAAATACGAGATTTATATGTCATGTTTAAATTGCTGAAATTTTTGGCATTCTATTGACAAATCTGCACAAAAGAATTATAATTATTATATTAACTGCTAAATGGCCGAAATGTTTTTATATATTTTTTAGGAGGAGTATGCAATGGCAAAAAACGTTAAGAAAACGTCTGTGTCGGCAGCTGCCGAGGAAGCACTTACCTATGAATCGATAGTAGAGACCTTTAAGGAGAGGGTTTCAAAGACCAAGTCGCCGGTTGACGCAAGAGTTGCAGCTCAGGTAAAGCTTTTCGGAGCTGTAGAGGGCATTCTTTACGTTCTTATTGCGAACGGGATCGCTGTGGTTGAGCCTTTTGACTACAGGGGGGCCGACATTGAGATCGACGCTGATGCCGAGGTTTTTATGGCTGTTCTTCAGGGCAAAAAGGCTATGTCCAATGCGATTTCCGATGGCGACGTTAAAATGCAGGGCAACGCTGGCAAGGCTATCGTTCTTGCAGCAGCTGTATTTTAAGCAGTGCGGCGGTGTGTTGCTGTTACAAGCAAAAGTTTATTTTAACAATAAATGGAGCAGACTTTTCGGTCTGCTCCATTTATTGTAAAGGTGGGATGAGAAGATGTTATATACAAGGGTTATAGATGAAAACAACCGATCCTATGCTTATGAGCATTCACAAAGCTATGAGCTGTTGTTTGAAAGTGTGAAAAAAGAAAAGGGGATAGTACTTTCCTTTGCGGATGTTGCAAAAGATGAGTATGGCAAGCCTTTTTTTCCAGAATACCCTCATATTTTTTTCAGTATTACACATTGCAGGGGGCTTGCGTGCTGCATTATAGATGGCAGTGAATGTGGGATAGATGCGGAGATGATTTGCTCCCCTCGGGATAAGGTGGCAAAGCGTGTTTTTTCGGATAGTGAATTTGCGGAGTTTGAAAAACGGCAGGGGAGAGAGCGGGAGATTTTTTTTACTTCAATCTGGACATTGAAGGAGGCTTATTCAAAGGCTGTCGGCAGGGGACTGGCGGTAATTAAAAATGTGAGCTTTTACGGGAATGGCGGCAGGATATTGTCTAATTTTCCCGATTTTGGATTTCGCCAATATATGAGCGGAGAACATATTATTTCCGTTTGCACAAGAGGCAACTGCCCAAAGTCGGATCTGCGGGAATATTATCCCTTTTAATAATTTTATCTTGTAAAACCGCGGAATGAATAGAATCGGACGGTTATCTTTTCGTAACCGCCCGATAAAATTATCTATACACAAATTAGCTAATGCTTATATTTTTTCAAACGCCTGTTTCAGATCCGCTATGATATCGTCAATATTTTCAAGGCCTACCGACAGACGGATCATTCCCGAATCAATTCCTGCTGCCACAAGCTGCTCCTCGGTAAGCTGACGGTGAGTCGCGGAGGCGGGGTGCAGCACACAGGTACGGATGTCGGCAACATGAACCACGTTAGAAGCAAGCTCCAGCGAATCCATAAACCGAACTGCGGCGTCCCTGCCGCCTTTAATGGAGAATGTTATAACTCCGCTTGCGCCCATGGGCAGATATTTTTCCATAAGGGCATGATATTTTGAGGAGGGAAGTCCGGGATAACTTACTGACTGCACTTCGCTGCGTGTTTCCAGGAACTGCGCTGTCATAAGGGCGTTGTCGCAGTACTGGCGCATTCTTACCGGCAGAGTTTCCAGTCCCAGATTAAGCAGGAAGGCCGAATTTGCGGCGGCATAGCAGCCAAGGTCACGCATAAGCTGCATTCTTGCCTTGATGATATACGCCATATTTCCAAAGTCACGGGTGTAAACAACGCCGTGATAGCTTTCGTCCGGTTCGGTAAAGTCGGGGAATTTTCCGCTTGCTGCCCAGTCAAACTTGCCGCTGTCAACGATAACGCCGCCTCCCTGGACAGCGTGGCCGTCCATATATTTTGTGGTGGAGTGGACAACAATATCTGCGCCGAATTCAAAGGGGCGGCAGAGGATAGGGGTTGCAAAAGTGTTGTCAATAATAAGGGGCACACCGTTCTTATGGGCAAGACTTGCAAAGCGCTCTATGTCAAAAACAGTGAGGGCAGGGTTTGCAAGGGTCTCTCCGAAAACCGCCTTTGTGTTGTCCTTGAAAAGCTTTTGCAGTTCCTCATCGGAAGCGTCTGCATCCGCCCAGATACACTCGATACCAAACTTTTTAAGTGTAACGCCGAACAGGTTCACCGTACCGCCGTAAATGGTGGAAAAGGCGATAAAGCTGTCCCCGGCGGAGCAAAGGTTAAGAATGGCGCAAAGGGAGGCAGCCTGTCCGCTGGAGGTCAGCATTGCCCCCGAACCGCCTTCCAGAGCGGCGATCTTCTTTTCCACAGCATCGCAGGTGGGGTTGGCAAAGCGGGAGTACATACACTCGGTGGGCATATCGAAAAGCTGCGCAATATGCTCGGTTGAGTCAAAGCAATAGGTGGTGCTTTGAACTATGGGCAGCACACGAGGCTCGCCGTTTTTGGGGGTGTATCCCGAATGCAGACACTTGGTTTCAATATGGGCGTTGTTATTCAGTTCTTTCATTATAAGTCCTCTTTTCGTAAGCTTAAAATTTTCTATAATAATTTTAGCACATTTTGGACGAGATGTCAATATATGGGATAATGCAAAATCAGGTCATTTCATCGGTTTTATATATTGTTATTCTGTTGAATTATTTTAACAGTAAGATAATTATTTTATTTTTCGTTCTGTTCTATTGTATTTTTTACAAAAAATTTACCAAAATTTTCCGAAAAATTACAAAATAAAAAGGTTAAATGTGGTAAACTGTAACCATAATGATATTCACAGGCTGACAGTCTTACGCAAATAATTTCAAAGAAAATGAGTGATGAAAATGACCAGAAAGCTGGCAAAAGCAGGGGGAGCGTACCTTGCGGGAATGATGGCTGCCTCCTTTTTGGCTCTTATTCTGTCGCTGGCTTTGGGTGCGGGGATTGCTATGGCGGGGTTTTGTTTGCTGGTGTTTTTTCGTCCCGAGGCTTACAGCAGGAAATACTGTGCGGGTGTTTGCGCACTGTGCTTCGGGCTGGGGATTTTAAGCTATGCTGGGTATGACCTTTTTGCGGTGCGTCCGCTGGAAAGGCTTGACGGTACGGATTTTTCGGGCAGCGGCACGATCTGCCTTGCGGAACATTATGACAGCGCCTCCCTTTATGCTGCGGAATTTACATTTCCGGGCGGTCAGAAGGGCAAGGCGGCTTTTTATTTATACAATGAAGAGCGGCTGGTAAGGGGAGATGAGGTCACGGTAAGCGGGACGGTCTGCATTCCCGAAAGCAGCGGTTTCTTTGATTCAAAGGCATGGTTTTCCTCCCGCGGTATCTTTATTACATTGCAGGATGTCACGCTTTCGGAGCAGAAAATAAATGATGATAACATTTTCAGGATCGCCGATAATTTCCGTCTTAAGACTGCGGCGCATTTTCGCTTTGTTATGGGTGAACGAAGCAGCGGCGAGCTGCTTATAGGAATGCTTTTCGGGCGCAGCTTTTGCAGCCTTGACGAGAAGAGCACGGATATGCTTTCACGGGCGGGGATAAGCCATATTGCGGCAGTTTCGGGGCTGCATATGTCCATTGCTGCGGGAATAGCGGCTGCTGTGGCGGGTGCGTTTAAATTTCCAAAATGGGCAAGGTTTGCGGCAGTGGCGGCTGCCGCTGTCGCTTTTGCGCTGTGTGCCGATCTTACCATGTCGGTGCTGCGAAGTCTTATTATGATACTGCTGGTGCATTCGGCGGGACTTGTGCGGCGGAGAAATGACCCGCTGACTTCTCTTACGGCGGCCTTTCTGATTATCACGGGAGGCTGCCCTTATGTTATCCGCAACACGTCGCTTATGCTTTCGGGGGCGGGGGTACTGGGCACGGCGGTGGCAGCGCCGTTGTTAAAGTGTCACATCGAGGATTTTGTGAACGCACGTACCAAGCGTGTTGAGTCTTACCGTACAGGGGAAGTTTTATCTGCCTTAATAACTTGCGTATGCGCTTACTGTGCGGTGTTTCCCGTATCTTGCCTTACCTTTGACGAGGTCTCTGTGGCTGCGCCTTTGGTGAATGTGCTGCTGTCGCCCTTTTTTGCGGCGGCTGCTTCAATGGCGGTGGTGGGGGCTGTGCTTGGCATGGTTCCATTTCTGGTGCCTTTGGGAAATATTGCGGTTTACACGGGTTCGTTTATGTGCAGGATAATTTTGAAAATTGCCGAAATTGCGGGGAGTTCAAGGGTTGCTGTGATACCTGCGGGTCTTGAAATTATGCCGCTTTTGGTGATGATAACTCTTTTGGCGGGATTTGCGGGACTTGTTTTTACATCAAGAAAAAGCTATGGGATTTTGGCATTGTCTGCCTCGGTTTTTATATCGTCGGCTGCCATTGCGGCGGTGCGTGCTATTCCCGCAGGAGTTACAGAAATTGCCGTTATTACCGAAGGCAAGGGCTGTGCGGTTGTGGTATATGATGACAAAGCTACTCATGTGATGGATTATTCCGGGAGCAGTTCATGCGCAGGTGCAGTTAAGAAATTTATAGCTAAAAGGGGACTTATAAGTCCTTCGGAAATAATAACTTACAGTGAAAAATCGGCGGAGGTCTACCGTGAAAAATTTTACGACACGCTTATTATTTCACCTTACAGCGGTGAGGAAAACGGAGATATTACGGAAAATGAATATATTCCCGATAAGCAGATCATAAAGTGCGGGAATGCGGAGGTCATACCAAAAGAAAAATGTGCACTGATAAATATTGGTGATATTTCCGTTGCTGTTATAAACGGCAAGGATGGGTTTATTCAGGGAGATTACGATCTTATAGTGATAAATTCCACGGCAGAGACCGAGTACAAAAACAATGCTTGTTATGCTATTACCCGCAGGAAATTCAGCGGCTCGCTGCCTGCAAAAAATGATGCGGCTTTTTGTGAGTGCGCATATTATCGTGTTACAAAGGGCGGTATCGAAAGAAAACAGGAAATAAACTGGCTGAGATAAATGCTGTCTATGAAATCAAAAATGTTTTTCGGGGTGGGATCTTTAGTTTTTTATTGTATACCTTTGGGTTATAAGTGATTAATTAGCTTTTATATGTGTTATTTACAAATAGCTATTGATTTTTATATCAAAATAGTGTAAAATTAAATTAACAATTTAATTAACAAACAATTCCTAAAAATTTAAGGAGGACTGTACAATGGCGAAAAATCTTATTATTTATTATTCCCGCAAGGGCGAGAACTATTTGAATGGCAGTGTAATAAATCTTGAAAAAGGCAATACGGAATATGCTGCGGAATTTATTTGTGAGGCTGTGGGAGGAGATCTGTTTGAGGTTGAAACCGTTAAATCCTATTCGGACGATTACTATGCCTGCACCGAGGAGGCAAAGCGTGAGCTGCATGAGCAGGCAAGACCGGAACTGAAAAAATATCTCGATAATATTGACGAATATGATAATATATTTGTTTGCGGTCCGTGTTGGTGGGGGACTTTTCCTATGGCGATATTTACGCTTCTTGAAAAATATGATTTTTCGGGTAAAAAGGTAATGGCAGTCATGACCCATGAGGGCAGCGGATTGGGCAGTTGCGAGCGGGATCTGCACAAGCTGTGCAGGGGTGCAAGCTTTGAAAAGGGACTTGCTGTGCGTGGGGGAGAGGCGGCAAAATCTCGTAATATTATTTGGGACTGGGCAAAAAAATCAGTAATGTAAGTGATGAAAGGTTAGAATAATATGAAAAATGTAATGCTTTTAACAGGTGCGGGACAAATCGGAATGGCAATTGCACGGCGAATGGGTCATGGCATGAAAATAATTATCGGCGATAAAAATCCTCAAAATGCCAATGTCATTTCGGAAATAATGAACAATGCAGGCTTTGATACAAACCCATTTGAAATGGATATTTCTTCACGGGGATCAATCCTTGAAATAATATCGGAGGCGCAGAAATACGGCGAAATTTCAATGCTTGTTAATGCAGCGGGGGTATCGCCCAGCCAAGCGCCTATAGAGGCGATTCTGAAGGTGGATCTTTACGGCACGGCTGTTCTGCTGGAGGAAGTCGGTAAAGTGATAGCTAAAGGCGGCGTAGGGGTGACAATTTCCAGCCAATCCGGTCACCGTATGCCCGCTCTTTCACCCGAGGAGGATGAACAGCTTGCGTTAACTCCTACAGAAGAGCTGCTTGCACTGGATATCTTGCAGCCGAAAAATATCCGTGATACTCTTCATGCATATCAGATGGCAAAGCGCTGCAACGAAAAGCGTGTAATGTCCGAGGCGGTAAAATGGGGTGAAAGGGAAGCGAGAATCAATTCTATTTCTCCGGGAATTATTGTAACGCCCTTGGCAATTGATGAATTTAACGGTCCAAGAGGGGATTTCTATAAAAATATGTTTGCTAAATGCCCGGCAGGACGTCCCGGTACGGCTGACGAGGTCGCAAATGTTGCAGAGCTTTTAATGAGCGAAAAGGGCGCATTTATTACGGGATCGGATTTTCTTATTGACGGCGGCGCAACGGCTTCATATTTTTACGGACCTTTAAGACCCAAAGATTAAATTTAATATGTTTTTATATCGGAGTGTGTTAATATCGGCTTTTCAAGGCGAGTTAATATACTCCGATTTTATTTTATCCAAAAAATAAAAATCTGTAACCTTTTGACAATTAAATTCATCTAATTGTCAGAAAGGAGATTTGATATGACAAAAGAGGAATTTACGAAAAATATCCTTGAGGCAGAAAAAAGTATGTACTGCACCGCAAAGGCATTTCTGCACAATGACAGTGACTGCGCAGATGCTGTGCAAACGGCAATATTGACGGCTTTTCAAAAGCTGCATACCCTTAAAAGCCCGGAATATTTCAGGACATGGCTTATCCGTATTTTAATTAACGAATGCAAGTCAATGCTGCGAAAGAGAAAATATTCCGAAAGTATTGAAGAGATCGCAGACCCCGGATCGCATTTTGAAGATGAATCCGGTCATGAAGTTTATGAAGCGGTGAATGCTCTTGATGAAAAATACCGCATAGTTTTTGTG
>CAMWIR010000064.1 GCA_947174365.1 uncultured Ruminococcus sp.
CAAAGGGGGGACCCCTTTGGCGGGTCAAGGGCAGCGCCCTTGCGGGGGACGGGGGGTAGAGCCCCCTCTAACAAAGCACTGCAAATAAAAGCATTACAAGAGCAAGTAACACCAAACGCCGCCCGACGTCCGGAAACGGGTTCAAATGAATGAACGTTATGTTCGCAGTGTTACAATTATCGAGCAACCCACGTCGGGCGGCGGTGCAGCATAGAAATGTGTGACGAACGTCACACATTTCATGCTGCCGCCCGTAAGGGCGAAGTCACTTACAGCCGCAGACAAACTAAAGCTTTCCGAGAGCTACTTCATAGCCCCCTTAATAACCCCGTATATCCTCTCCCCCGTGTCCGCAATGCACTGTGCATGAGCACGTCTGGAAAGCTCATTGAGCTGCTTGGGACTGCCCACCAGCTCCTTCACCTTGTCAATAATAAGCTCACCCGTCAGATCCTTCTGCTCAATGACCACAGCCGCCCCCGCCTTTCCCAGCACCATGGCATTGTGATATTGATGATTCCCCGCCACCACAGGGGACGGGATAAGTATAGAAGCCCTGCCCATGGCCTCCAGCTCACTGATAGCAGAAGCCCCGCTGCGGCAAATGATAAGATCAGCCGCCGCCGTGCAAATGTCCATGTTGTGTATGTATTCCTTTACCATAAGGTTTTTGTTGGTTTTAAGGTCAATGCCGATGTCCGCTATCCGCTGCTCAAAGCTGTCACGCCCCATTTTTCCGTAGGAATGAATGTGGGTCACAGGAAAACCGTTCTCGGATTCCCATTTCATCAATGCAACAGCACTGTCATTTATAGCCCCCGCACCCAAACTCCCTCCCCAGGAGAATATGCAAAGCTTGTCCTCCGATAACCCCAGCTGTTTTTTAGCGTCCGCCCTCGTTAGCTTACCGTCAAAGCCGCGCCTTACGGGTAAGCCCGTCTTTACCGCATTGACCGAGGGGTCAAGATATTCTCTCGCCTCATCCATGGTAAGCATTACCGCATTTGCCTTTTTTGCAAGAATACGTGTGGTAACGCCCGGATAAGCATTCTGCTCGTGAATAACCGCAGGAATGCCCATTCTCTCCGCCTCAAGCACCACAGGACCGCTCACATATCCCCCCGTGCCTATAACAACATCGGGCCCAAAATTTTTCAGAATTTTCTTTGCCGTGTGTCCCGCCGTGGTAAGATATGCCGCAGCCCTTATGTTCCGGGCAATATTTTTCGGGGTTATCTTCCTCTGAAAGCCGCTGACCCTTATGGGGGCGAATTCTATCCCCTCCATAGGGACAAGCTTTGATTCCATGCCGTTGGGCGTGCCCGCATACAAAAATTCCGCATCGGGCTCTCTGTCCTTTATAATGGAAATAATGGCAAGAGCGGGGTTTATGTGCCCGGCAGTGCCCCCTCCGGTTAATAGATATTTCATTTGGTGTTCCTCCTGATATTGGAGATTTTTATTTACGGCATTTTCCCCGCCCCAGGCAGGGAAATAGTCCGATCAACAATATTTATTCGCCTTTTCTAAGCTGCTGCTTCGCCTTGTGGATCTCTGCCAGTTCCTTGTCGTCCATTGGCGTGTCGTCCTTGCCCTTGTGGGGTATCGACTGCCTCGAAATGTTCAGCACCACACCCATTTCCGCCAGCTGCAAAATAAGCGCCGTGCCGCCGTAGCTGAAAAACGGCAGGGAAATTCCCGTGTTGGGAATGGAGTTTGTGACCACCGCAATGTTCAGCAGCGCCTGCAAGCCTACCTGCACCATTATCCCCGTTGCCAGCAGCATTCCGTATTTGTCGGGGGAATTCTGGGCTATGGCAAAGCCTCTGAAAATAAGCACCAGAAATAAAATTATCACAAGGGAAGCCCCTATGAAGCCCAGTTCTTCGCAGACTATGGCAAACACAAAGTCATTTTTCGACTCGGGCAGGTACAAAAATTTTTGCCTTGAGTTTCCCAGACCCAATCCGAAAACTCCTCCCGAACCAATGGCTATAAGGGAATTTCTTGTCTGCCAGGCAAGGTCTCTGTTTTCCTTTGCAAAGGGGTCGAGCCACCCCTCGATCCTCACCATTACATAATCGAATTTGCCTATGGAATAAAGCAGATAAAACCCCGCCCCGCCTATTACCAGCATTAACAGCACCAGCACAATAAAATGGTCAAGCCTTGCCCCGCCCACAAATATCAGCGAAAGTCCTATGCAGGCAATGATTATCGTGGCGGATAAGTGCCTTTGCGCCATGGTCAGCGCCAGTATAACGCCCATTACCATAAGATAGGGCATTATCCCGTATTTCACCGTCCGCATATTCTTGTAATTGGCGCTCATCATGTAGGCGAACACCATTACCATAGTAAGCTTTACCAGCTCCGACGGCTGAAACTGTATCGAGCCAATGGTGATCCACCTGTCAGCTTCCGAACTGGAAGTGCCCAAAGAGGTGAACACCAGTACCATCAGCACCAGACTCGCAAGAAATGTTCCGTATGTTATCAGCGGATTTTTCATAATATGATAATCAAACAGCGGGCTTGCCAGAAACATCATTATTACAAGCCCTATCCCCGCCATCTGCGACTGGCGGATAAAGTAGTAATACGGTCCTTTTCCGTCGTGTATTCCCCAGGCGTAGGAGGCGGAGTACATAATTACCAGCCCGAACACCAGCAGTACAATTACCAGAAAGAAAAAGGGCAGATCCATTTCTCCGATACGCACATCATTGAGATACATAGTCTTGGAGCTTTTTGGTATAAAAAACTTTAACGGACTTTTGTTATTGGGCAGCCACTTTGGCTTTTCTTTTTTAGCCTTTTTTCTCTTTGAGGGGGGCTGTTGTGCAGCCACTGTTCTTTTTTCGGGCATATTCTCCTGCTCCTTTCCGTTCAAAAATTGTAGTTGTAAATGTTTGCCGATGAATTATTTAAGGTACACATTATAGATCACATTTGCAATTATCCCGCAGATAAGCCCCACAGCGGAAAATGTGATTACTATCTTATATTCGGAAAATCCGCACATTTCAAAATGATGATGTATGGGAGACATTTTAAATATCCTCTTTCCCGTGGTCTTGAAGCTTATCACCTGCAATACCACCGACAGCGCCTCGCAAACATATATAATGCCTACCAGCGCCAGCAGCAAATGCTCATGGGTAATAAATCCCATAGCGCAAACCGCTCCGCCCAGAAACATCGAACCCGTGTCCCCCATGAATATTTTCGCAGGGTTTAAATTCCATACCAGAAAGCCCATGCAGCCTCCCGCCAAGGCAGAGGCAAAAAGGGAATATTCATGCAGACCCATGGAGGAAAATATCATAAGGTAGGAAACGCAGAACACCACCGTAACCGTGCCGCAAAGCCCGTCCACGCCATCGGTAAGATTCACCGCATTTGTAAGGAAAATAAGATACAGTATCATCAGCGGATAATAAAGTATCCCCAGTTCAAGCTTTCCGATAAATGGGAACGATATAGCCGTGGACGTGTCCCCCAGCATAAAAAGCACATACATGAACGCCGCCGTAAGACAAAGCTGCATTACCATTTTCTGCTTGGCCCTCAGTCCCAGATTTTGGTGCTTCACACCCTTTATAAAGTCGTCAATAAACCCTATCACAGCATTCAGTATCGCAAACATGACCCCCGCAAGTAGCCTTTGCAGCCCCGTCCTGTCGGGGGCAAGGGTAACGTCCCGCACCATTCCCTGCCATACTGCATAGCATATGGCAATAGACAAGGGCGCAGCAATAATGAACATAAACCCGCCCATTAAAGGCGTGCCGTTTTTCTTCTCCTGCCATTTAGGGCCCTTCTCGTAAATAGTAGCCCCGAAGTGCAGGCGGTGCATCATAGGGATAAGCACCTTTCCGATAGCCGCCGCCAGTGCAAATGCAATGGCAGCCGCCAGCAAATTAAGCCAGTAAACCATGCTGCAAGAGGCAAGAATTTTAAGAGGCAAGAATACTCTTATCCCAAAAATCCCGCCGTTCTCTCCTTTCCTTTTCCGAATATATTATACTATATCCAAAGTCAAATAAATTGTCAAAACAAAGAGGCAGAAAATATACAGAACAAATTTTCGCTTTAAAAAGCTCTGACCTCTTACTTCTAACCTCTAAACCCTCAAATCCCGAAGGTCTCCTTGATAACTTCCTCTAAATGCACTCCCCTGCTTGCCTTGAACAGCAGAACGTCTCCGCTTGCCGCCTTGAAATTAAGGTAATTCACCGCTTCTTCCTTTGTTTTGGCCTTGCAGCAGACTATGCCCATTTCCTCAGCTTTTTTTGCAATAAACTGCGCATACTGTCCGAAAGCGATCACAATGTCGACACCCTTTACCGCAGCATACTCCCCTATCTCCTCATGCAGCTCCGGAGAACGTGTACCAAGCTCCAGCATATCCCCAAGAACAGCTATCCTCTTCCCCCCCGCCCCCACAGGAGTGTCGCAAAGCACATCTATAGCAGCTTTCATGGAAATGGGTGCAGCATTGTAGCAGTCAATTATAAGGGTTTTGCCGTCAACCTCCTCCGTGTGCTGCCGCAGACCGCAGGGCTCATATCCCGCCAGCGCCGCTGCCGCTTCGGCAAAATCGCAGTGAACAGCCTCAGCCGCCGCCAGTGCAATAAGAGCGTCGTTTACATAATGCTGTCCCACACAAGGGATCTGTACTTTCCCCAAAGGCTGCCCGTTCTTTATTACCGTAAATTTCAATATCTCCCCCTCCTGCACTATATCCTCCGCAGTGTAGTCGCACTGCTTGTTCAGCATACCGCAGGTTATAACGGGTCTGTCCGTAACGGTCTTTTTCAAGGGCAGCAGCATATCGTCATCTCCGCATATTATCAGCGGCGCATTATCCTCCGCCCCCGCCAGTATCTCTAACTTCGCTTTGAGGATATTCTCCCTGCTCCCTAAATTCTCCGCATGGGACCAGCCTATATTCGTTATCACGCAAACGCTCGGCCTTGCCGCTTTGGAAAGCCTTTCTATCTCCCCGAAATGGTTCATACCCATTTCAATGATCGCCGCCTTGTGAGAGGGCGTAAGCCCCAGAAGGGAAAAGGACATACCTATCTCATTATTCTTGTTCCCGTCTGTTTTAAGAGTGTTGTAATGGGACGATACCGCAAGAGCAGTCATTTCCTTTGTGGTGGTTTTCCCCACGCTGCCTGTTATCCCGATAAGCTTGGGAGTAAATTTATTTCGGTAATGAGCGGCTATTTTGAGGATAGCGTCCCTCGTGTCCTTTACCACAATGCAGGGACAAGCGCCTACAGGGCGACTCGTAACAGCAGCCACAGCGCCCTTTTGTATCGCCGTCTCCACATAATCATGCCCGTCGAATTTGTCTCCCTTGAAGGCTATAAACAAGCTTCCCGGAGTAAGGCTTCTTGTATCGCTGCTTACAGCCCCCGCATTGACTACCGTTTTAACTCCGTGAACAGCGGAGAACGTCCCCCCGACCGCCGTGCGTATCTCTTCCAGACCCATTCCCGAGAAGAGCTCCCTGTCAATGGCAGGCACGCTGTCCTCCAGCGCTTTTAAAGCGTCCGACACGATCTCCCGCTCATCAAAGTGAATGTGCACATTGTCCTTGAGTATCTGATAATCCTCATGTCCCTTGCCCGCCAGCACAAGCACATCGCCCTTGCGTGCGATCTTAACTCCGTGGAATATGGCGGAGCGCCTGTCCGCAATGCGGTCATGAGGAATGTTCACGCCCTCAAGCCCCGCCTCGATATCGTCAATTATCGCCTCGGGCTCTTCATTTCTCGGGTTGTCCGAGGTCACAATAAGGTAATCGGAATATTTCGCCGCCGCCTTTGCCATAAGAGGGCGTTTTGTCCTGTCCCTGTTTCCTCCGCAGCCGAAAAGGGTGATAAGCCGCCCCTCGGTGTTTTCCTTAATGGAGGAAAGCATATTCTCCAGTGCGTCGGGAGAGTGAGCGTAATCGCATACAATAAAGAAATTCCTGTAAGTGGGGATAAGCTCGCACCGTCCCCTTACCCCCTTAAAGCTTGCCGCAGCGTCAAATATCTTCTGCATTGGCACTTTCAGCTGAGTGAGCACACCCATTGCAGCCACAGCGTTTGAAACATTGTAGCTGCCCATCATATTAAGGCTCATTTCAATGCTCTTGCCGGGGTAGCAGAAATAGAACTTCTGAACCCCGTCCGCATATCTTATAAAGCTTGCATAAATATTGCTGTTCCCCGTGATACCGTAGGAAAATTTAGAGCACTTTATCTCCGTGAAAAGCCGCTGCCCGAAAGGATCGTCCGTGTTTATGAACGCTAACTTGCAGTAACCCTCAAACAGCCTCTTTTTGGCATTGTAGTAATTTTCCATAGTTCCGTGGTAATCAAGATGATCCTGGGTAAGATTGGTGAAAACGCCGCAGGTAAATATCGCAGGACCCGTCCTGTACTGATCGAGAGCAAAGGAGGAGACCTCCATTACGCAGTACCTGCACCCTTTTTTTACCATATTCTCAAACAGCTCATACAGCTCGAAAACTCTCGGCGTGGTAGGCGTGTTCTCATCACGGACTACAGGCTCTTTCCCTATAAGTGTCTGCGCCGTGCCGATAAGCCCCGCCATAGCCCCCGCATGGGTCAGCACATGGTGGATCATGGTCGCCATGGTAGTCTTTCCGTTAGTTCCCGTGATACCCACTAAAATAAGCTTTCTTTCGGGGTGATCGAACCATGCCGCCGTCAGCAGACCGTAGAATTTGCGGGTGTCCTTGACAATTATCTGCCTGTCTTTTAATCCCATGTCACGGCTCGTCACCACAACAGCCGCCCCCGCCTTTATCATATCCGCAGCAGCCTCATGCCCGTCAAAGGAATTTCCCTTAACGCATATGAAAATGTTTCCGGGCTTTACCTCTCTTGTGTCATCGGTTATACCCGTGATCTTCACATTTTTTCCTTTGTAAATAAAGCTCTCACCCTTGTCCGTCGCCGTTACATCACTGAGCAGCGCACTTAAATCCTTAACACGATCCATAAATTAAAGCTCCTTCTGCCGGAGGCAAGAGGCAGGAAGCAAGAGGCAAGAAAACTGCTTCTCCTCAATTCTCCGGCAAATTTTTTTATTGCATTTTCACCGACAGTGTTTAAAATTAATTACACCGCCAACTCATTATTAATTAACCCTCGTCTCGCACCATAAACGTGACCTCGACTACCGTGCCCACTTCGACAACGCTCCCCGGAGCGTAATTCTGAGAGGCAGCTACAGCCCCCGCGCGGTCGGTAGCCCCGTCTCCCGCCTTAAAGTTAATATTGGCAGAAGTCAGCAGGTAATTCACGTCCGACAGACTGTACCCCAGAACATCGGGCACAGTGGTGGTTTCAGGAGTGTAATTATCCTCCGTGTAAAGAATGATCTTTCCGTTCCGCGGAATGGAAGCCGTACCCGAGGGCACTTGCTTTATGACCTGTCCTCCCGAGCCTACTTTATAGGCCTGAAGCTCCATACTCTCTATGGTTTCCACAGCCGCGTCCACATCCTGCCCCTCCACATTGGGCACATTTACATCAAGAGCACGCAGCTCCTCGTCCGTGTATTCGGGATAATATCCGAGATACGGAAGAGCGTCCTTTAAAACCGCCGATACCACAGGCGCCGCCACCATACTGCCGTAGTAAACGTGAGAGCCGTTTTTGTCACGCCCCTGAGGCTCATCGACCATTACCAGCATGATTATTTCCGGGTCGTCCGCAGGCGCAAAGCCCACATAGGAGGATACATAGTAAAGGTCCTCCCCCGCCGCAATATTTTTGGAAAGCTTCTGGGAAGTCCCCGACTTTCCGCCTATCCTGTAGCCCTTTATGTAAGCGTTTGAACCGCCCTTGTTGTTTACCACCGTCTCTAAGACCTGCCTCATCTGAGCCGAGGTCTCAGCGGAGATGACCTGTCTGCGCACCATGCGCTCATTGGTCTTTACCACATTGCCGTTGGGGTCAACGATCTTTTCAACAACATAGGGCTTTAAAAGATAGCCGCCGTTGATAACAGCCGCATAGGCAGTTATCATCTGAATGGGAGTAATGGTGTTGGACTGCCCGAAGGAACAGGAGGCAAGCTCCACTATGCCCATATCCTCTCCGCGGTAAACTATTCCCGCTGTTTCGCCCGGCAGATCTATTCCCGTTGCCTCGTAAAAGCCGTAGCCTCTTACATATTCACTGAACTTGTCTATCCCCAGCCGCTGCCCTATCTGGATAAACGCAGGGTTACAGGAGTTGGTCATGGCTGTGGTAAAATCCTGAGTGCCATGGTCTCCCGCCGTCCAGCAGTTCATTTCCCTGTCCGCCACGGTTATGGAGTGATTGCAGGCAAAGGTGCTCTGAAGTGAGACTACCTTTTCCTCCAGCGCCGCCGACCCTGTTATTACCTTGAATACCGAACCCGGCTCATATATCTCCGTGATCGCCTTGTTTTTCCATTGCTGCTCACGGTATTTGGCGTATTCCTCTTCGTATTCCTCGCCGTCGCCGTATTCCTCCGCAAACTTCGCCAGTGCATTCCTGTCCTTTGGAGCGTAAATGCTGTTTCTGTCGTTAAGGTCAAAGCCGGGATATGTAGCCATTGCCAGCACAGCCCCCGTCTTTGCATTAAGGATTATCCCGCAGGCACGGTTGTCCACATTATTTTCCTCAACGCATTTTTGGAGTTCCCTCTCCATGTAATACTGCAAAGTAGAATCAATGGTAAGGTACAGGGAATTGCCGTTCTGCGCCGCAAAATTCTTGTCGTTCTTGTAGGGCATTTCATTGCCCAGACCGTCCGTAGCGGAAATTATCTTTCCGTCCACTCCCGCCAGATAGTCGTTGTAATAAGCCTCCACCCCGTAGACGCCGTCGCCGTCGTAATTGGTAAATCCTATTACCGACGCCGCTAGGTCGTTGTTGGGATATACTCTTTTTGTGTCCTCCTCGCTGAAAATGAGGTTGCCCACCAGCTTCTCCTCCGAGGCTCTTGTGGTAATATCCGTCAAAACCTGCTTGTCGACCCGTGAGGCGCATTTGAACCATTGCTTGCCTCTGGTTTCCTTGTTTTCAAAAGCATTCAGTATCTTGTTTTCATCGCAGCCCGTTTCCTCGCTGATAATGCGGGCGCAGGTCTTTATCTGCCGCTCCTTTTCGTCATCGTCCATCTCATCGCTGTCCAGCTTCGTAATTGCGGCAGGAGCTATAATAATATTGTACACCGTGGCGGACTGAGCAAGGGTAACGCCGTTTGCGTCATAGATAGTCCCTCTCGCAGCCTCCACAGTGGTGCTTGTAAACTGATTGTCATTGGCCATGGCAGCATACCTGTCATGCTCCTTAACGCTCGTCCTGAATAAATTCACAATAACATAAACCGTAAAAGCAAACAGCGCAAAAGCAACATAAATGCTGAGCCTGTTTTTCATAAGCTTTGTTGGCTGATATGAAGGCATGATCTATACAACTCCTCTTAGAAGCAAGATATTTAGGGGCAAGAAGCAAGAATTCCCCCGTTCTTTTTCCTGCTCCTTGCCCATCTTCACCTTCAGGTGCTTTTTCCTGCTTACATTCTCCAAATTCTTTCGCTTGTTTTCACATTTTCTCTTTCTATATTTTTATTATCCTAAATGCCTATGTATTCCAAAACCTTGTCAAAGAAATTTTTGACCTTTGTTGCAACCGTCTCGGACTTTTCGGAAATTTCCACCATATTGCCGCTTTCAAGGCTTACATATTCTATCTGGGATTTTTCCAGCTTTTGCATTCCCAGAATTTCCTCCGCATAGGTCTCAACGGCTTTCTGAGAGCTTTTCTGCTCCAGCTCTGTCTTCATGCGGTTGTTTTCCTGCTGAAGCTCCTGCACCTCTGCCTGAGCCGCCACAATATCCGCATGCACCGCCGCAATATCCGCCTTTGACGTTACAAACAAAGTCAGCATAAGCCCTATCCCCACGATCATCGTCAGAGACGCCATGGTAATGGGGGTCAGCGAGGGCTTTGCCGCCCGCTCGGTCTTTATTGCAGGAGTTTTCTTCACTGCTTCGATCCTTTCGTATTTTTCATATCTGGAAATATCATAAGCAAGATTTGTATTTCTTTCAGCCATGAAATTAACACCGTCCTTTTTAGAAGCAAGAGATTTCAGAGGCAAGAAGCAAGATTTTGTTCGCTTTCACAATCCTGTTTACCTGTAAAACCGATTGCTGCTCTGCACTTCCTCCGCCGAAATATTTCAGCGGAACTTTATAACTTTATAATTAATTTTAATTGTATCCTAATTTAAAACCGCCCTTTGATCTATCTGAGCCTTTCAATGATACGCAGCTTTGCGCTTCTGCTGCGGTTGTTGCGGGAAAGCTCTTCCCCGCCTGCTTCAATGGGCTTGCGGTTTATTAATTTCCCCCTCGGGGTGTTGCCGCAAACGCATACCGGAAAATCGGGAGGACACGTGCAGCCCTTGCACCATCCCGCAAACCTTTGCTTTACCATTCTGTCCTCCAGCGAGTGGAATGTTATCACGCAAAGCCTGCCGCCAATTTTAAGCAGCTCAAACGCTTCGTCCAGCGCCCTGTCTAAATGTTCAAACTCCCCGTTCACCGCTATCCGCAGCGCCTGAAAAGTTTTCTTGCAGGGGTTTTTCTCCCGCCTGAATTTTGCGGGAACAGCCTCTTTTACTATCTCCGCCAGCTCCGTGGTGGTCTCTATAGGCTTTTCCGCCCTGTGCTTTACAATATTTTCGGCTATCCTCGGGGCAAATTTTTCCTCGCCGTATTCATATAATATGCGGGTGATCTCCCCCTTGGAGCTGTCGTTCACAATATCACGGGCGCTTACGCCCTCCTTGGACATTCTCATATCAAGAGCGCCCTCACTGTGGTAACTGAATCCCCTCTCGGCATTGTCCAGCTGATAGGAGGAGACCCCCAGATCAAGCAGTATGCCGTCCGCTTCTTCTATCCCCATTCTCCTTGCAATATCGCCCATGCAGTCGTAATTTCCCATTACCACCGCCGCAGGAAGCCCTGCCAAACGCTCCCCCGCCGCCTTTACAGCATCCGGGTCACGGTCAATGCCTATAAGCCTGCCCGCCCGAAGCCTCTTTGCAATTTCAAAGGAATGTCCCCCGCCGCCGCAGGTGCCGTCGATGTAAACCCCCTCAGGGTCAATATTAAGCCCCTCTAAGCACTCGTCCAGCAGTACAGGAACGTGCTCAAATTCCATTTAAGCTCCCCCTCAGAATGCCAGCTCGTCCAGAGCCTCTGTAAGCTCGTCATCGCTGAACTTTGCGTTAGCCTCCTCATATCGCTCGGTGTCCCATATCTCAGCATGGTTAAGGTTTCCAATGACCGTAACATCATGGGAAAGCCCTGCGTGCTCCCGCAGATTCTGAGGAATGAGTATTCTCCCCTGCTTGTCCGCCTCGGGAATAAACGCATTTGAGGAAAACTTTCTTATGGCCTGCCTTGCCTTAGCCCCCGAAAGCGAAGCCAGCTTTTCGGTAAATTTCTCCCACTCGTCGGCGGAGTATGCCACCAGGCACCCCTCCAGGCTGATAGTTATCACAAAGCCCGGTCCTAACAGCTCACGAAGCTTTGTGGGAAAGGACATTCTGCCCTTAGGGTCCATAACATGGTTATACGTACCCATAAGAGGAGCGCTCATATCTATCAGTCCTTTCCTTGAGATTTCCGGTTTTCTTGAAAATGCTTTTCCCGAAAAGCGCCGCAAGCTTAGCCGCTCGAATGACCCATAGCCTGTAGTTTTCAACAGCGGCTGACCTTTTCAACACACTTTTCAACAGCTTGTTGAAAATTTACCACTTTTCACCACCGAATGGGGTATATTTACCACTCTGTTATAATTATACCTCATTTGTAACCAAATTGCAACCTTTTCCGAATAATAAACCCTAAAATAAATTCAGAAATTTCAGCCTGTTTCTTATACATTTTGCACAAAAAATATTATCAAAATGTATAAATCGTTCAAAATTTGCGCTTAGTATATTATTTTGGGAAAATTTGGGTATAAAATTTTGGTGGTGAAAAGTGGTGATGAAAACCTGAAAAATCAAAAAAAGGGTAAAAACCTTTTACCGTTTTGTAACCGATTGTAACCAAATGTTACCGAATTTTAATCTATTAGAAGCAAGATATTCAGCGGCAAGAGGCAAAAAGCAGCAAAAAACGGCTGAAAAATGAGTATAAGCTTCCTCAAAAGCGCCGGACTGCGTTATGGCTCTGTTACGCCATTCGGAAAAGCATTTACCGAACTCTGCTCCTTTATATATAGTATATCACATATTTTGCCGTTTGTCAATAGCTCCACGCAAATTTGCTTCAGGGTTTGGAAATTTATTCCATTTGTATATATCTTTTGAACGTCATTCAAGCGGTTTTGCACTATACAACAAAAAGAAAAAGCCTGTCCATCGAACAAGCCTTTTCAAAAAAACAACATAACTTCAACAGTTCAAATCTTGCCTCTTGCTTCTGACTTCTTGCCTCTAATCGCCTAAACTCTTTTCCAGAAACCCCTTTGTCTTTTCGCTTTTGGGATTTCCGAAAACCTCATCGGGCGTGCCTATTTCCTCAATAATACCGTCCGCCATGAATATCACCTTGTCAGCCACACCGCGGGCAAAGTTCATCTCATGAGTCACCACTATCATAGTCCTGTCGGAAGATTTCAGCTCACGTATGACCCGCAGTACCTCTCCGGTAAGCTCGGGGTCAAGAGCGGAGGTCGGCTCGTCAAAGCAAAGTATATCGGGCTTCAGCGCCAGAGCTCTTGCAATGGCCACCCGCTGCTGCTGTCCTCCCGAAAGCTGGCAGGGGTAATTTTTCGCCTTGTCTGCAAGCCCCACCATATCTATCAGCTGCATGGCGTTATCCTCGATATTTTTGAAAATATTCCCCTTCTCCTGCTTTGTAAGCTTCCTGCCGCTTGTTTCGTGAAGCCCGGGCGCAAGGGAAACATTCTGCAATACATTCATCTGAGGAAATAAATTGAAGGACTGGAAAACAAGCCCGAAATGCAGCCTTTTTTCCCGTTTTTCCCTGTCCGAATAGGGCGGCTCGGACGAATCGAAAAGCACATCTCCGTTTACAACTATCTGCCCCTTGTCGGGGGTCTCCAGGAAATTAAGGCACCGCAGAAGAGTGGTCTTGCCGCTGCCCGAAGAGCCTATTATTGCCAGTACTTCGCCCTTTTCCAGTTCAAAATCAATGCCCTTTAAAACCTTGGTTTTCCCAAAGTCCTTGAAAATCCCCCTTACCTCCAAAAAAGCCATAATAAAGCCTCCGCTAATTAAAGTAGTTCATCTTTTTTTCAATCTGCCCCAGCACAAGGGTCAGCACAGCGGAAAACGCCAGATAAAACGCCCCCACGTAAAACAGCGGCCATATGATCGAGCGCATACTTACAATATTTTCCGCTGCCTTGACCAGCTCCGCCACAGCAATTACTCTTGCAAGGGACGTGTCCTTCACAAGAGTGATTATCTCATTCCCCATGGGGGGAACTATCCGCTTTATCACCTGAAAAAGAATTATCCTGAAAAATATCTGACTTTTCGTCATGCCCAGTACCTGCCCCGCCTCATACTGACCCTTTGAAATACTCTCAATTCCTCCCCTGTATATCTCGGAGAAATAGCAGGAATAGTTGATAACAAAGGCAATAAGCACCGCCGTCATACGAGGCAGCGCATTCATTTTAAACAAAAGCCCCGGCCCATAGAATATCAGAATTATCTGAAGCATAAGGGGCGTGCCCCTGATTATCCACACAAAGGTTTTCGTCAGCCACTTCAGCGGCTTCCATTTCGACATTGATCCAAAGGTAATGACCAGCCCCAACGGCAGCGAGCAAAGCAGCGTGACCCCGAATATCAGCAAAGTCACCGAAAAGCCGTCAGCAAGCTGCTTTGTAACCTCCCAAAAGCCCATAATTTTTACCTCCTGCAAGAAGCAAGATAATCAGAGGCAAGAAGTATGCATAACTGAGACTTATGCAGATGAATTTCTTGCCTCTTGCTTCTTATTCTCCTAATGCGTAAACGTCGGCAAGGCCGTATTTTTCTGCCAGCGCACCGAGGCTGCCGTCCTTTGCAAGCTCGTCAATAGCACCGTTTATCTTGTTCACGGTCTCCGTATCACTGAGCCTCAGACCTACAGCATATTCCTCGGGAGTAAGCTCTACCGAATCAATGATCGTAATATCCGAATAATCCGTGCCCTCGCCCACGGAGGCAAGCGCCATTACATAGTCGATTATTCCCAGGTCGGCAGTGCCTGCCTTTACCTCCATAAGAGCGTCCTTCTGGGCCTCGCAGTTGATGAGCTTGCAGTTTTTCAGAGTCTCGTCGGAGGTCGCCGCAGTTTCTCCCGCAGAGCCGCCTTCAAAGGCTATGGAAGTTCCTGCCATGGAAGCGGTGTCGGTGTACTTGCCTGCATTCTCCGCCTTTGCAATGACCACCTGCTTGTTAACAATATAGCTTACGGAAAAAGCCATTTGCTCTCTTCTCTCATCGGAAACCGTCAGCCCGTTCCATATAGCGTCAATGGTGCGTGACTGAAGCTCCACTTCCTTTTTCGACCATTCAATCACCTGAAATTCGGGAGTTACCCCCAGTTTTTCGCAGACAGCCTTTGTAAACTCCGTTTCAAAGCCCGTCAGCTCGCCGTTTTCGTCCAGGTAGTTCATCGGCTCGTAATAGGTGATACCCACAACCAAAGTGCCCTTGTTCTGTATGTACTCCCAGTCGGTGGGAGATCCGCTGCTGCTGTCCCCGGCGTTCCCGCAGGAACAAAGCCCCATGCACATAATGCCGCTTAAAACAGCAGCCATGATCTTTTTCATTTTCATAACTCTTAAATTCCTTTCCTTTAAAACATTGCGGCAGCGCATTACCCTGCGGCAGCGTATTACGCTACCAATGTGCAGCGGAAAAATGCCCCGCAGGATTTATTGTACCATATATTGAGGGGTTTGTCAAGTATTGCGTTTTCGTATTTTCAGCCTGTCTGTAGTGCTGCAATAGAAATTGGACAAGAGCTAAAAAGTGTTTAGAGATAGCGAGAAAAGTGATAAAATAAAGTCACCGCAACAAAGCTTATCGAAATGGGGCTCTATTTTTTTCAAATCGCTGAATGCCTTGCATATATCAAAAAAATCTTCCCATTAAATATTGTTATTTACTTTTTTTCAAATCCCCAAATATAGTCTACATCTTCAATATCTCTGCCAAACCAATAAATATCAAACAATTCGTCATTTTTCTTTCTGTTCAGAGTAGTGAACATTCTGTTCCGAAACGATAATTTTATGCTGTATGTATCACTGTTTTTTTCAAACTTATTGTAGGGCACATCAATTGATCTTTTTGAAACAAGCCCTTTCACTTTATCAATATATTGATATCCAAGCTCTTCCACAAACTCATCCGTATAATTCCAGATACCTGCCTGATGAGGCTCGCACCAGTTGCATATCCTCATTCTGTCATACCACCCGTCACGGTACAGTTTATTAAAAACTTTATCAAAATCCGGGTCATCGTAATTCAGATCTATATGCGGTTCTCTGTCATGATAGCATTCTGTAAAGTCATACAGACGGTAATATTTTTTTATCCATTCGATATTTTTTTCGGTCAGGATAAAATCAAAATAATCAATTCCGTAAGTACCGCATTTTCTCTGCATTTCTTCATGAAACAGATAGCAAATATCAAATCTTTCCGGATAAGAGAGATTGCTTTCCTCATGATTTGTACAAAGTTTAATATATTTTCTGCTCATAATAATACC
>CAMWIR010000065.1 GCA_947174365.1 uncultured Ruminococcus sp.
GTCATGGACACAGCCCCTTTTTTCGCTCCCAGCATATACCCCACCAGCGCCGCTCCAAAGGTTTGCAGCGTCACCGGAACTCCCCCCGGCATGGGCAGCGATATTTGGGACAGCACCGACATGACCGCCGCAAACAGCGCAATATAGGCAAGGTCACGGGTTTCAAATTTTGATATGTTTTTTTTCAAATTGCTCATCCTTTCCGTTTTGCTTAGTTCTTTAATATTATAACACTTAAAAAATAATTTGTCAACTGATTTTAGTGTATTAGTTGACAATGTAATGCTCTTTTACATTTAATATTTATTTTAATACTTTATTGTTAAGGTGATTTCCTAAACATAGCCATTTTCGCATATTATTTCAATAAGCACAAATGTCAACCAAATCTGCCAATCAAGTTGTCAATTTTTTGAAATTCGGAATAACATAGTATCAAAGCACTTTTAAAGAATATTTCGGGAAAAAATTAAATTTTTAAAAAGATTTTTCCAAACCTCTTTACAAAGGGAAAATAATGTGATATAATGATAATGTTATCGAGGTGTGGCTCAGTTTGGTAGAGCGCTTCGTTCGGGACGAAGAGGCCGTGGGTTCGAGTCCCGTCACCTCGACTTAGAGAATAAGCCTCTCAAATGGCTGAAAATGTCATATGAGAGGCTGTTCTTATTTAAGTTTTATATTGCTTGGACAACTTTTGGACAACTCCGAGATCAGATCGACAATTTTTCTTCAAGGCGGAGCATATCTGCAATTTCATCGGTGGCCTTTGCTTTTGCCTCACTGAAAGCGTGAGTGTAGATCGAAAGCGTTGTGTTCGGGTTTGAGTGTCCTAAAATGTCGGCTACTGTCTTTACGTCTGTTCCTTTTGCAATCATAGCGGAAGCTACAAAATGCCTCATTGAGTGAATGCCGTAAAAGTCCATACCGTGCTTTGCGCACATATTTTTCAGATAATTGTAAGGCAAACCGTTATACATTATATTTTTATATGTAGTATCGCAGAAAAGATAATCGTCCTCGGTGTGCCTTATTCCCATAAAGTTCTTTTGATATATCTCTTGAACTTTGTACCTCTCGAACAGGTTAATAATGACCCATGGAAGTTTTATAACTCTTGCTGAGCCTGCTGTTTTTGTGTTTCCCACATACATCTCTTTGCTTTTCCTTGAATAGTTGGCAGCACGCTCAACTTTAAGAATTTGCTTGTCAACATCAATGTCGCTGTATCTAAGACCTACTATTTCCGAACGGCGCAGCCCGCAGACAATAGCGACAGAGGCGAAAAGCTGATATTTCAGCGGTGCCTCGGAATAAAGAAGTGTAACAAATTCCTCTGCCTGCTCGGGTGTGTAGATTTTCCTTTCGGAGCGGTTCGGAGGAGGAAGTTTGGTGTTGGAACAAGGATTTTTAGTCAGCATTTCGATACGAATGGCATAATCAAACACTTCGGAAATAAAGGAACGGTAGTGCTTTATCGTTTTGTAAGACAGTCCTTTTTCGGGATTTACCTTGTTTACTCCGGGTTTTGTGAGCGAGCTTATAAACTCTTGAATGTGAACGGTCTTGATTTTATCCATTCGCATGTCGCCAATGGCTTCATATACCCTTTCTTTAAAATCTTCACAGCGTTCACGGGTCGTTGCAGCCTGCTGAATATCAGCATAATCCGTAAACCACTTCTCTGCAAAAGCTTTGAATGTAATGTCGGGTATAATTGCAAGGGAATTGATCTGTTTTTCAAAATCAAATCCAATAGCACGGGCTGCCGTGTCCCGCTTTCTTTCGGTCATACCCTCGAAACGCGGATCGTCAAACCTTATAGTTTGGCATACGAATTTTGGATTCCCTTTTTCGTCCTTACCGCAGAATACCCTTATGCGATAAGCATTTTTCCTTTTGGTAATGTTCATTAACATTACTCCTTTCGTTGTTGCGAAAGGACAACAAACATGTGGATGGTTGTCCGTCCTTTCTGGGTGGATACCTTCTATAACTTCCCTGTCTGTTGCAGCAGACGGGGAGTTTTTTGTAAGCACCTAAAAAGCACTTACTTTATATCAGCCCAAAACATATTCATTTGGATCTCAAAATTGTCGATCCATCTTGTGAATGCCTCGGGTGATATATCGCCATTTCGTACATCATTACGCTTTTCATAGCTTGCTGATGTAAAACCGGAGAATATATCATTACATATCAGCAGTCTATCCCCTGAAAGCTGCCCATTCTCCTTTGCTCGCCTAATTCGTGAGTACCATTTCTGATATATTTTCATATATTGAGCTTCATATTCATCATTATGCTTTTCCTTGTATCGGCGTAATTTTTCGGAATTCCTCTGTTTCCTGCAAACGTCTGAACAAAGCACATCGAATAAACTCGATTTTGCTATAAACAATCTGCCGCAGTTCAAACAATACCTGGGGAATAAATTATTGCTGTAAAGCAATCTGATATAGTATTCAACCATTGATACCAATGATATGTCTGTAACAGCATATTCAGTATCGTTCCTTCCCTTAACTATCATCATAGGTATATCTTCCTTAATATATTTGTTAAGCAGACGATTGAGAGCCTGATCGGTGTTCGGCACTCTTGAGGGAGAAAAACTCAGGTGCCGCTGATAACAAATGAAGTCCTCATTTATCAATGAGGTTTGAGTTATTTCCAAATTATTGCACAGCCATTCAAATTCTTCCTCATTAATGTTATTGGCGGACAGTACTTTATCAATAACATTTTTTAGATAACTGCATGTTATATTTCCATCAGAAACAGAAATTTTACTCCCTTTAAGATAATTCAGCATTCTACAGCCAGCGGAAAGATCAAACAGAAATGATCCAATATCTCTTTCATAAGCCTTAATGCTTTTAGCGTTTACAGGTTCACCTTTGATGTATTCAAATACATTTTTAGGTTCACCAATTATCATGACTTCTTTCATGTTATTTTGATCAATGCATATTGCTATACACATATCTGCAAAAAATTTGTATTTAGCCATTATATCAGCTCCAATTCAAAACACTCCAAAGTTATTCTAATTTATTAACTTAATTTTGATTATATCAGATTTTGTTATATTTTTCAATAGCAAAATTGTTGCAAAAAACCTACATGGTTTTATACAAATTTTACAAATTGCAAAAAACCTACTTGACATTAAGCGTGTTTTAAGATATAATATAATTAATTTAACAGATATATTGGTTAATGGCTTGCAAAAATCGTACATTATTTTATTTTAGGAGGAGTTAAATATGAATGAAAACACAATTCCAGTAACACTTATGACCATCCATGAGGCAGCACAAACCGGTATAATGCCGGAAAACACTCTCAGACGAATGTGCAGAAATAATGAAGTACCCTGTCTGCACGTTGGTAAAAGAACGTTCATTAATTTGAATGTACTTGTGGAATTTCTCAACAATCCTGACAATTACATTAAAAAATCGGAAAAGCCTGTTGCCACCATTGTGCGGTGACGATCAATGTAAAAATGTGCCCGTCAAACGGGCGAAAGGATGTGTAAAAAGCAATGTTCAATTATTATAGCGGAAGTAAAGCGGCACAGTTTACTTTTCTATCTGTACCCAAATTCCTTATAACAAACAAAAAATTCAGTGAGTTGTCAGACAGCACCAAGCTTCTGTACAGTCTGATGCTTGATCGGACAAGCCTGTCGATCAAAAACGGGTGGCTTGACGATAAAAACAGGGTATACATAATTTATACGCTGGAGGAAGCACAGCTTAATATGAATTGCGGTCACGACAAATGTACAAAAATGTTTGCCGAACTGGAAAAAATCGGCCTTATTGAACGAAAAAAACGTGGAATGGGACGTCCTGCACTCATTTATGTTAAAGAGTATGTCGAGGACATGCAGGAAAAAACGGATGATAACAAAACATCCGACATTATGACATCTGAAAAACAACAAGCAGTACTGCGGGAAAACGGAATTCAAGAGTACATAGGAACAGAAGTCAGAAATGCGGAAAACTCGCCGTTCAGTGTGCAGGATAACCGAGGTCAAGATTTCCGAAAAACCGATATAATCAATACTGATCATATCAAGACTGATGAGAACAAGACTGATTTAAATCAATCATATCAATCTTGTCTGATTTCGCGAGGCATTAATCTGTCTGAAAAGATGGACAGACAGGATTGGATTCAGATCATAAAGAAAAATATCGACTATGATATTTTTAAAATCAACTACAGTGGCTTTGAGGAACTTATCGACGAAATTACGGAAATCATAGTTGATGTGGTTATGGGACAGCGCCATGTGCGTGTTGATGGAAAAACTGTACCCGAACAGAATTCCGTCAGCAAATTTATGCAGCTTAGGTACGAACACGTTGAGTATGTAATTGCGAGCATAGCTAATCTGAAAAATGAGATTGCCAAGCCCGATGTGTATATCTGCACTGCCTTGTATAATGCCACTTACACGCTGAATATAACATCATATAGCGGATTTACCGCAGGAACGGGAATGTCTTTATCTAATTCCGTAAAGTCGCAGGGACGTATAAATTAGAAAAAAGCACCCTCGTGACTTGTCGCCGATGTTTGTTGAGGATAAGTGGGACTTGTCGTTATACAATTTATCGGCTATGTTTGACAAGGATTAGAGGGACGGGGTTGCAAGGGGTGTCCCCTTGCCCCAATTTATTTGTGTTATTGAAGTGCACGGAAATGACACAAATAATATTGGGTTATTACTTTGGGCAGCAAAGTAAGCTGTGCTGCCTTTAAAATGTGCCTGAAAGGAGGTGGCAGCAATGCCCAAGACGGTGAGCTTCCACAACGGAACAAGCTGGAGCAGGGGACATAATGTCCGTGACGATCGTTTTATCAAGGAGCAAAACCACATTGACAAGTCCCTGTCGGGCAATAACGTTGTTTTAAAAGATGAGGTGGTGCGGAAGGCTTATGACAGAATTTTCGGGGAGGCTGTTAGGGAATATAATGCTGCTCAAAAACGTGCAGACCGTCGTATAGAAAATTATTACAATAAAATCAAGGAAAGCAAGAAAAAGCATATCGTGTACGAATGCATTGTTCAAATCGGTGACAAGGATGATACGGGAAACAATGCATTACCGGAAAAAGAGGCTTTGAAATGTTTTGCGGATACCTGGGAGCAGCGCAATCCTAACCTAAAGCTTATCGGTGCATATATTCACGGCGATGAGCCTAACGGTACAGTGCATATGCACATTGACTATATACCCGTTGCCGAGTGTGCAAGAGGAATGAAGCTGCAGAACAGCCTTGACAAGGCATTGCAGCAGCAGGGATTTTTTACAAAAAATATAAAGCAAACCGCTCAGATGGCATGGCAGGAGCGTGAGCGAAAAGCCCTGGTTAATATTTGCAAGGATCTGAACATAGATGTGTTCCAAAATACGCAAGGCATTACAAAGGGCAGGGGGCATTACGGCAAGGCTGAATATCAACGAGAAAAGGATAGAGCTAAACAGCAAATAGAACGGGAGTTGCTGCCATATCAGTCACTGGTTGACTATTTTTTGCAAGTCGATTCCGAAAAGAAAATAGATGGCGTTCCGCTGCCGACTGCCATAAAAATGCTGATAGGCAAAGAAAACAGGGATAAGCAGCTGTGTTCATCTGTCGAGATTGATGAGCTGCGGCAGCTTGCTAAGGCAACGGCGATTGTTTCGGCAAAAAACGAACATGACAAAGAGGATCTGTATAAGTTGTATGTTGATTTATCAGAGCTTGAAACTCAAGCAGAAAAGAAGTTAGCCTTTGCCGACCGCCAAAAAAAGCAAGCGGAGCAGCGCCTGCTGCAAGCTGACCAAATAAAAAGGGAAGCTGATGAATATGCGGCACAAATGCAGAAATTTTATTCCGACAGCTCTCCGTATATTGAGCAGCTTAATGAGCAGATAAGCAAGCTGAAAGCAAACATAGAATGGCTTTCGCAGGACAGGAAAGAGCAAATGGATCATATTGCGGAGCAGTCACGTCAGATAGACAGCTTAAAGGACAGAATCAGCGAACAGCAATTAATTAAACAGCAGAACGGCAAGCTGTCGGAGCGTATTTTGGCACTGGAGGATGAACTGAACGAAAAAGAAAGCACCGTAAAGCAAAAGGACGGCGAAATTATGGAGCTTAAGGAGGATTGACGTTGTTATAACCGTAATATATCGCTTCTCCCTCGGTGGTTACAAGAACAACACGGCAGTTATCAAAGCCGCCGTTAACGGTTCGGTCGGATAACGGTTCCGTGTAATATTCCGCTGACATTTCCCCGGCGGAAACGCTTTCGTTATCTGCATAAACAGTCATCTGACCTGCAGGCAGAGCGGCTAAAGATAAAGCTCCCGCCATAATTGCAGCTAATATTTTATAATAAGTTTTCATATTTTTAAAATCCTTTCTTTTTTTGATTTATTGCAAAGCCGAACACAATTCACCGTGCAAATTTGCACGATAATCCGACAAGCCGAGATCACAGGCGCAACAAGCGTCACGCCTGTGTTTTTCGGAAATTGCTGATTAAAGGCTTTTCCCTCGCCTACGGCGGGGGAAAAGTCTCCACCTATAGCTGTCTGTAAATATTTATATTAAAGCGATTTAATCAGTGTTTTCTTCGGCTTTCGGAGAAAGAAACTTACTCAAGAAGTCCCGCTTCACGTAAAGCCTTCATTAGCTGCTCATAGTGAATCTGCTCCTGCTCGGGGGAGAGCTTTACAGGGTAGAAATAGCAGTCCTCGGGCAGTTCCTCGGGCATATCCTCGGGGGCAAGAACGGTGATAAGGGTGCTTGTTACGGGGTGTATTTCGATCATATCCAGATTATCAAGAGGGCAGGCGACACAGAAAATATAGTCCCCGGGAGCGGCATCAAGGGTAATGTCATCGGCGGTCATCATGCCTTTTTCAAGAGTGACGTCAATGTATTCGCAGCCGTCGTTGAAGGTGGTGCGCTTGCCGTTTCTGAAAAAGGAAACACGGTAGCTGCCGTCGGTCTTATAGGTGGTATATCCGTTCAGGGTAATATCCACGGTGCCGTCCTCGCCCGCAGGAAGAACTGCGTCGTAATGGCGGTCGCTGCCCTTGGGGGTAATGGCGAAATGGCGTGTGTTATCCATAAAATCCTTGCCTATCGAGAAGCGGATATCCTCACGGTCGGTGAGTTCATGAGAACCGCTGCCTTTAACGATCTTCGCCTTGCTGTCTGCCGCTTCATCGGTGCGCAAAATCAGCTTTGTCGGTAAAAACCAAGGCTCGCCCACACCGTAGATTTTGCTTTGCTCCCGCTCGGGACAGGGGGCGAGGATAACTGTGAGGGAAACTTCCTCCGATTTATCCGCTGATTCCGGAAGGGTGATATTTTCCACAAACAGGGTGGTATCGACAGTCTGCCCTGCTTTGACGGAAAATTTTTTCGTTTCCGAGGGAGCGGAGGAATTGCCGCAGGTGTATTTCTGCGCAATGCCTCCCGCAAAAATATGCACGTTAAAGGTAATGTCCTTGCCCGTATTTTCAAAGAGGAAAGGCAGGGAAAGAGAACCGTCTTCGGTGGAGACAAAGTCTGTGCCGTCGCCTATGGCAATATGATAACTGTAGTTTTGCGAATTATCGGACACGGAAATGTCGCCGAGGTCAACTCCCGCCTCGATTATTTCGGTGGCGAAGCGTTCGTTGCGCTCTGCCATGGTTTCCGCAGAGGCGTTCAGAACTGCTGCGGGGGTGAACACGGCGGCAAATGCCGTCACTGCTGCGAGGGTTTTTGATAAAAGATTTCTTTTCATTTTTTTAAGCTCCTTTAATTTTTTTAGTTTTGCCGAGATCGCTTTTTGCGGCGGATTTTTCGGCTTTTTAATTCCCGGGAATTTTTGGGGGTTTGCATATATAAACGCAGAGGGATATAATTTGCTTGCATTTTGGGAAAATAATTTTTGAGAATTGTTATAATTGCTGATTTGAGGGCAAAAACGGTGTATGAATTTGTTGATATTTCACATTCTTTAAATGCGGTTTGAATATTAAGCTGACATGTTATGGTAATAAACTTTACAACAATTATATAAGGAACTGACAGTTAAAGGCCTTTTCTCCGCTTACAACGGGGAAAAAGCCTTTCAGAATATTTTATGTTGATATATCTTATAAAACTGATTTGTCTGTTTTTTTAAGTAATTTTATTGATTTAAGCAAATAAAAATGAGCATTGTGTTTTGTAAAATTCCTTTTAAATCAACTTTCTTTTCAATCAATATCAGTTTCATGAGTCCTCATCACAACTATTTATTGTAAAAAGCCTCCATTATTCTGCCAATGACCTCGCACTGCTCAGCGGTCAGTCGCTGCTTGCCTGAATTACTTTGTCCTCTGAATAGAGCAATAAGACTTGAAACAAGCTCCTTTTGCTCATCACTGAGTCCGAAAGTTGACACTACCGAGGTATTCTCATATCCGAAAAGTTCATCCAACGAGACCCTCAGCTCAAATGCCAGCTCTACCGCAATTTCCATGGTGGGCAGTATCGCCCCCGATTCGTACTTGCTTATTGTGGTAACGCCTCTGTTGATGCGTTTACCCAGCTTAGCCTGTGTAAGTCCTGCATTTATTCGTAGCTTTCTTAATCGTTCACCGAAATCTTCATACATATGTTTCACATCTTTTCATAATTTTTTTAAACAGTGATTATTGATTTTAAATACAATATGTTTTCGCTGCCTTACAGACAAATATTTATTATATTGACCTTAAGTAAAATTTACAACATAAATATTGATTAACATTAAAATTAGCTAAAATTAAGTTGATTTAAAATCAAGTTTGTGTTGATTTTCACGATTTTATTCAAAATTTTGTTTTTCGAATTAATTTATATTGACTATAAGTAAAATATATGATATAATAGTTGCATATTAAGAAACATATATCAAAATCAAAAAATACAAAAACGGAGGTTGTAAAAATGAAAAAAATCATATCAACAGTTACAGCAGCATTAATGATTATGGGAATGGTTTCATTTCCCGAAAATAATATGCTTGCTGTAAATGTCAGCGCTCAGACTTCGGCAAAATCGGAAACAAACGTTAGGAACGGATGGTACAAAGCATCCGGCGGTGAAAGAATGTATTATAAAAACGGCGAAAAAATTGCAGGCAAAACCGCTCTCATTGATAATTCGATCTATCTTTTTGATTCAAAGGGTTATTTGCTGACAGGCGGATTTAATACAATTAACGGTAAGAAATACTATTCCGACAAAGACGGCAAGGTAAGGTGCAATCAATGGGTGGGCAGTGCCGAAGGTAAAAACGGCAACACCTATTATTACGCTGCTTCAAGCGGGGTTATCAAGGAATATAAATTCATAAAGCAATCAGATTCCAAGATTTATATGTATGTTGACGGTAAAAAGTCTGAAGCTGACGATATTCCGTTGATCGGTACATATAATATGAGCGATTATATTGATATGTCAAAATATGATAGGAAAATGCGCAGACTGTTGGAGGGAGAAGTTGAGATCAGGTGCGGATATTTTAAAGTAGGTTCGCACTTTTATCATCTTAATTACAGCACTCTTGAAAAATGCGTAGTTTGCGACTATGCGGGAAAATCAGTTAAGGAAGATGTCAATAGAAACAATAATCATCTTTTTGACCTCGGTTCGGGCAAAGAACTCGGTCATGTTCTCGGAGTTGTTGATGTAAATTCCAAAGGGTTTGTTTCTGACGGAGTGATCATTAATACAAATAAGCATTGTTCATATGTAATTATGAATAATGAAATACAGCGGTATGATGATATTAAAGCTTTTCCGATTATTATTACCGACTGTGAAAAAAAGCTTAATTCTGTGGGTGGATTGGACTACTCGCTTACAATAGTCAATAATTCCGGCAAAACAATCAACTACATTGATTACACGGTTCATGTTGTTAATAAGGTCGGTGATACGGTGTCCGATACAATATCAAGAGATACAACATTTTATTTACAGGATACAGGTCCCTATGCTCCCAATGAAACATCAAGCGGGATATGGGAAGCTATGATGTACAATTATTCGGCGTACGATGTGGTCATTGACGAGGTCACAATAAAGTATAATGATAATACATCGGTTACTTTTAATGGAAAGGGTATTCTTTCAACAGCTGTGAACTGATTTCCCACATCAATAAAGCGCTGTTAAAGGTTTTTGTCATACAAAGCCTGCCGTGTTTTCAGCGGCAGGCCTTTTTGTAACATCTCATGAAATTCATTTCAAAATGAATAAATTATCTTTTGTATGTTCATAAATCCACCCATTATTAGCCGAAATCCCAAAAAATTTGTCGAAAAATGCAAGAAAATTTATTTAACTTGCAGAAAATTCAAAAACCCCTTGACAAATCGGGAGAAAAGGTGTATAGTATAAATATAGAATATTTAAGGCAATGGCGCCGAGGACAGCTTCCCCCCAAGGGGGAGCTGTACCGGGCGTCTTATTTTTTAAAAAACGGAGGAAACTATCTATGTCAGAAAATGTTCAGGCTACCCAGACCACTGTACAGAACGTCCCCGACTATTTCGGGTGTAATGTGTTTAACGAGGGCGTTATGAAATCCCGTCTCCCGAAAAATGTTTATAAGTCTCTTTTAAAGACCAAGACCATGGGAATCGCCCTTGACCCCGACGTTGCGGACGTTATCGCAGCCTGCATGAAGGACTGGGCTGTTGAAAAGGGCGTTACCCACTACACCCACTGGTTCCAGCCTATGACAGGCCTTTCCGCCGAGAAGCACGATTCATTCATTTCCCCCACAGGGGACGGCAAGGTAATAATGGAATTTTCGGGCAAGGAGCTTATCAAGGGCGAGCCCGACGCTTCCAGCTTCCCATCGGGCGGCCTGCGTGCCACCTTCGAGGCAAGAGGTTATACCGCATGGGACCCCACCTCTCCCGCATTTATCAAGGAACAGACCCTTTATATCCCCACCGCCTTCTGCTCCTATCACGGGGAAATTCTCGATAAGAAAACCCCTCTCCTGCGCTCCATGGAGGTTATTTCCGAGCAGGCAGTGAGAATCTTAAAGCTCTTCGGCTCGTCCGCTACAAGAGTTACCTCCACCGTAGGCCCCGAGCAGGAATATTTCCTTGTGGATAAGACCCTTTACGATCAGCGCAAGGACCTTATGTACACAGGCAGAACTCTCTTCGGCGCAAAAGCCCCCAAGGGTCAGGAGCTGGAGGATCATTATTTCGGAAATATCAAAGCAAGAGTTCACGATTATATGAAGGATCTGGACGAGGAACTCTGGAAGCTGGGCATTCTCTCCAAAACCGAGCATAACGAGGTAGCCCCTGCCCAGCACGAAATGGCGCCTATCTTCGCCACATCAAATATTGCCTCCGACCAGAACACCCTTACCATGGAGATAATGAAGAAAGTCGCCCTGCGGCACGGACTTGTCTGCCTGCTCCATGAAAAGCCCTTTGCAGGAGTGAACGGCTCGGGAAAGCACAATAACTGGTCAATTTCCGCCAACGACGGGCAGAATCTTCTTGACCCCGGCAGCAACCCCAAGGAAAATATCCAGTTCCTTACATTCCTAGCCGCTATTTTAAAGGCTGTTGACGATTATGCAGACCTGCTCCGTCTTTCGGTAGCTTCTGCGGGCAACGATCACCGTCTCGGCGCAAACGAGGCGCCTCCCGCGATTATTTCCATATTCGTGGGCACCGAGCTCCAGCAGATAATCGACGCTCTTGAAACAGGCAAGATGATAAAGAAAAACGACAAGTCGGAATTTGTTATCGGCGTTGAGGCTCTCCCCAACTTCCCCAAGGACACCACCGACAGAAACAGAACATCTCCCTTTGCATTTACGGGCAATAAGTTCGAGTTCAGAAGCCTCGGTTCTTCGGAAAATATCGCCTGCACCAACTGCATTCTCAATACCATTGTTGCGGATTCCTTAAAGAAATTCGCCGACAGACTGGAAAAGGCGGACAACTTTGCGGAAGAGCTTAACGCCCTGCTTGTTGAAACTATCAAGGAGCACAAGAAGATTATCTTCAACGGCAACGGCTACGACAAGAGCTGGGTAGAGGAAGCCGAAAGAAGAGGCCTCCCGAACTATCCCTCCACAGTGGACGCAGTGCCTCATTATACCGACGAAAAGAACGTTCAGATGTTCGAGATGTTCAAGGTCTACACAAGGACAGAGCTTACCTCCCGTACCGAGATCGCTTTGGAAAATTACTCCAAGGTCATTAACATAGAGGCTCTCACCATGCTTGACATGGCAAAGAGACAGATTCTCCCCGCAGGCATGGAATATGCCAAGGAGCTTGCCGAGTCCGCTGCCGCAAAGTACAGCGTGGGCATTGGCTACGAGCTTGAAAAGAAACTTGCCGAAAAGGTTTCCGCTCTGAATACAGCTATCAGCGAGGCAGTGGAGGACCTGGACAAAAAGGTAATCGGCGCAGGAGATGCAGGAGATGTTATCGAAACCGCTAAGTATTACAGAAAAACGGTCTTTGCCTCCATGCAGAATCTCAGAGCTGTGGCAGACGAGCTGGAGACTATAACTCCCGAAAAGCTGTGGCCTTTCCCCACCTACGGCGATTTGCTTTTCAGAATATAAGAGCGTTTATATCACAACAAGACGGAGGGCTAAGCAAAAACTTAGCCCTCTTTGCGTAAAATAAGGAGGATGACAATATGAGCAGCAAACAGAATAACGCCGACCGTTTTCTGGGCTTCGGAGAGGTTTACGAAAACGCTCGCCCGAAAGTTCCGAAATACCCCATTGAGGTCATTTGCAGATATTTGGGCAAAGCTCCCGAGCTTGTCGTGGATATGGGCTGCGGCACGGGGCTGTCCACCGAGGTCTGGCAGGAAGTGTGCGGCAGAGTTATCGGCATTGAGCCCAGCGATGATATGCGGAGCATTGCCGAGAAAAAGTCCACCGAAAAAATGAGCTTTATAAAGGCATTCTCCGACGATACGGGACTGGAGAGCGATTGCGCCGATGTTGTCGTTTGCTCCCAGTCATTTCACTGGATGGAACCCGCCGCAACTCTTAAAGAGGTAGACCGTATTCTTAAAAAAGGCGGTATATTTGCAGCGATCGACTGCGACTGGCCGCCTGTTGCCAAATGGGAAGCGGAAAGCGCATATATGGAGCTTTATGGCAGGGTGAAAAATATCGAATCTGGGGTTCCCGATATAAAGGACACCTTTACCCGCTATCCCAAGGACAAACATCTGGAAAATATGACAAAAAGCGGTTACTTCCGCTATACCCGTGAGTTGCTTTTTTGCAGCAGTGAAAAATGCACAAGGGAGCGTTTTTGCAACATAATCCTAAGCCAAGGCAGCACTCAGACAATTCTTAAAAAACATCCCGAGCTTATCGGGGAGCAGTTGGACGAATTTTACAAATCAATAAATTCCGCCTTTGATACCGAACCATTCGACGTTGAATTTTCCTACAGAATGCGGATAGGCGTGAAGTAAAAAATTAGCACAAAAGCTGCGTGATTTTCCGGAATCGCAAAATCACGCAGCTTATTTTTTTCACTGCAGGGGAGCGGAGAATCCGAAAAATCTCTATTCCTCATTACTCTCCGGCTCTAAAAAATCCTCATTGGCAGCGCTAATATCCTCCGAGATCTCTTCACCCAATCTTTTCACCATATCCCTCAGATCAACACGCTCACCCGAGCCGTCCCCGGAAACAGTCCGATTCGGAGAAGACTCCAAAGCGGCCGCAACAGTAACAGGCGTTTTCGCCCGTTCATTTCCCCCTTTTCTCTTGAAACTCATAGCAGCCATTTCCGTCCAGGCAGGATAAAATCCGCAGCCCATAGCCAGCCGCTGGGAAATGATATTCCCGCTCCATGTGCCGTAATAGGGCACATATCCCTGCCTGAAAACCTCATTTGCACAAGCGCAAACCAGCACCGAACCCACACCCATTCCTCGAAATTCGGGCAGCACATCAATGCCTATCTGCGCCATGCTTTCGCTGTCTCTGGAAGCCCCCGCAATGCCCATTATCCGCCGCCCGTTCACAGCGCACACCGCCGTCAGATCGTGCCTCTCGCCGCGGCTTTGGTACAGCAGCGCATTGTCAAAGCCTTTCCATTGATATAATTCCTCAATTTCCTCCCCCTCAAACACCGTAAGCTCATACCCCTCGTAAACCATTCGTGGACGGTAAGGCGTGCGCGGCAGATAATACTGTTTAAGCAGCCCGATGTAATACCCATGAGAAAACATCTCCCTGTCCAAAGCAGAAGCCACAGACACCGAGCATATCTGCGCACCGCTCTTGCTTGCCGCAAGTATCTTCCCGTAAGGCGCTATCGCCTCCGAAGTGCATATGACCGCCCCCATGCCCATAGTAGCGGCACGGAAAAAGCAGGGATTTTCCCACATAGGGCGTTCTCCCTGTCTGCCGTCATTTGCACTTGTCACCGTATTCTCATATTTAAAAAAATCCTCGGGAGCGCAGTGGAAATCCGCAGCCAGCTGCTTTGCCGCCGCCTCCTCAAGTTCGTTTCTTATTATCATAAAAATTCCCTTGCGATTTTGGGAATATCCCTCCGGGGTAGAAACGGCGGAGAAATATTCCCAAATATTTTTATAATCTGAACTCCGAGATCATCTTGGAAAGCACATCCGCCTGACTGCTAAGGTTCTTGCTGGTGTCAGCGCCCATGCTTATGGATTCGGAGGTGTTATTTATGCTGTCGGAAATGCGGCGAATGCTGCCAAACACATTGCCCATATAGTCGCTCTGTTTGTGGGAGGCGTCGGATATTTTCTTTATATCCTCATCAACCCGCAGCGTGTCCTCGACCGCCTGACTGAGCGCCCTTGCCGTGGAATCTGCCAGGGCAGCCCCCGCAGTTACCGCTTCCGCCGTGCTTGTTATCAGCTTAGAGGTGTGGCTTGCAGCCTCTGCAGATTTACCCGCAAGGTTTCTAACCTCGTCCGCAACCACAGCAAAGCCCTTGCCAGCAGCCCCTGCCCTTGCCGCCTCCACCGAGGCGTTGAGCGCAAGGATATTTGTCTGGAATGCAATATCGTCAATGGTCTTTACGATCTTCGCCGTTTCCTCCGACATTCTCGATATCTCATTCATAGCCGCCAGCAGCCTGTTCATTTCCTCATTGCTCATTTGCAGCTTGTTCATGGCATTTCCCGCCAGAGTCCTTGCGGACTGCGCAAGACTGTCGCTTTCCCTCACCATGGCAATGACCTGGTCCATATCGCCCCCCAGCTTATTAAGGCTGTCCGTCTGACTCCGAACCCCCTCAG
>CAMWIR010000066.1 GCA_947174365.1 uncultured Ruminococcus sp.
ACAAAAATCGGCAAGGACTGGTTCCTGCTCACAAGCGGGGACGAAAACGGCTTCAGTGTTTAAATTTATAATGCGTTGTGGAAAGGAAATGAATTGAATTGAATATATGGAATTTTAAATACCATATACAGAAATTAAAAAACAAAGATGACAGGTTTTTTTATGGTTTAGCAATCTCCTGTATAACTGATGTTGTACTGGCAGCTTTTTATTTTCTTCAAACATTTAATTTTGAGGGAGGTTTATGGAAATTTACTAATTCAATTTATTACCTGCTTTTATTAGTGGGAAAAGTAAGCCTTTTTTGGGGGAGAAAAACTGAAAAAAGTTTGATTACTGCCTGCAAAGTGTCCAGCATATTTCTTATGTTAACGGGAATTCTTGCAATGGGCAGAACATACCAGTACATAAAAATGGAAAAGGTTTTAAGTTTGCCGCATTCCATTTATATTTTGAATGGAATAATTCTAATTGTGCGGTTACTTATCCAGCCTGTTCTTAAGATCGTTCCTCAAAAAAAGTCTTTTGATAAGCCGGATTGTTCGGCATATTGGTTAGGAGCTTTTCGCCGCCGTTATTCATGGGCAGAAAATTTGATTGCCTTTTCGCTCTTATTTACAAATTTGATTGTCTTATATGAATGGGGAGAAGATAATGCATTGCTTCTATCTAATATTTTACAAGGACAAGTAATTGGATTGATTATTTTGTTAATGGGAATATCATTGCTCAGAAAGTCAAACAAAGAATTGCAAGTAAAAGAAAAATGAAAAAATAATTGTTTCAATATTTTACACGATATTCCTTGTAGATAATATTTGACATTTTCTCTGGTAATTTCATACAACCATTATGCAGCTATATTTTGGTTTTCCGTATATCGGAGCTTGCTCCCGCCTGTAAAGAATTTGTATCCCTATAGGAAGAGGTAAGCACCTGCCTTACAATAAAAAATCTCTCTGCACTTGGCAGGGAGATTTTTTGTTTAACCAAAATCGTTCGGCACACAAAATTATTCAAACATTTTTTCCGTAAACCTCACCGTATAATCTCTCCAGAAATCCATATCATGTCCCCCCGCACTTTCAAAATATCCATGGGGCACATTTTCCCTTTCCAGAAATTCGTGAAACTCCCTGTTGTATTCCAGCAGAAAATCCGACAACCCACAGCAGATCATAATCTCGGGAATTTTCTTCCCATTTTCCAAAAGCCTCTTTATCAGCACCTCCGGATTGTTTTCGCTCTCCAAAACCTTTTCCGGTTCACCGAAGCATTCCCGGTAATATTCATAATTTGCAAAACCGTCCTTAAACCCGGGCTTCATCCGGGCAACCTTGTGAACTATCAAAGCAGGGGACAGGGCAGCCGCCTTTCCGAAATTATCGGGATATTTAAGGGCAGTGTGCAGCGCCCCGAAGCCTCCCATGGAATACCCCATTATATATGTGTCCTCCGCAGAATTTGCCAGATCGAAGGTGCTGCGGATATATTCGGGCAGCTCCTCGCCGATAAAGGTGCAGTAATTGTGCCCCGTAGAAATACCGTCCAGCCAGAAAGCATTTTCGCCCCTCGGCACAACAACGGCAAAATTATACTTTTCCGCCAAATGCTCCGGTACCCAATTCCATGCGCCGCTTGTGTAGCCGTGCAGCAGAAAAAGGGTGCGCATTTTTTCCTTTGCTTTATCCCTTCTGTCCCTTTTGTCATTTGGTATCATCATTTCAAATTCCACAGGTCTGTTCAGAGAATCGGAAAAATAATTTATTGTAAAATGTGCCATATATCAAACCTCATTAAAATTAAATAAAATATGTTAAAATTTTCCAAAACAAAAACCCCATAAATAATTCCCCGTAAAATGCAGATACTACCCAATGAGGATTTATCCTCGGGGTTTGCAAAAAAAATCCGATAGGAGGACTACCTATGCTTGACAAAATTGCGCTTACACTAATGATCATCGGCGGCCTTAACTGGGGGCTGGTGGGCATATTCAGCTTTGACCTGGTAGCCTGGCTTTTCGGCGGCGCAGGAGCAATGCTCAGCAGAATAGTTTATATTCTCGTAGCGCTGGCGGCAGTCTGGTGCATAACTATGCTCTTCAGAGAACCCGAACGTATCAGGGCAAGCAGCTGAAGTTAGAGGTTAAAAGCAAAAGACTCAATTCGGGAAAATTTCATTTTTTTAAAGTGAAATTTTCCCGAATAATTTTGTCTCCGAACTTAAAATTTTTATTCGTTTCCGTCATTCTTATCCGCCTTGGGGTTAAGAATCTCTGTCACTCATAGGGTTCTATATGATATATCCTCCATTTTCCCCCTTCAAATTCCATGGAAACAACAAGCCCGTCATAGGAAACGCTTTTTCCCGAGGAAAAAAAGTCTGCGTCAACAGTAAGCCGCCACTTAGTAATATTCCCGTCAACCGCACGTTCCCTTATCCGAATTTTTGAGGAAATAATATCCGTCTCCGACATATCGGCAAACTGCGGCAAAGAGGTAAAATATCCCCTGCACCCGTCCTTGAATTCCGAATTCAATGCAAAGCTGTTCTCTTCTATTCCCGGGGGAGCAGTGGCTTGCTCGTAATTTTTGTAATTTCCCGAGGCAACAGCCGAAAAAAACTTCTCCGCCGTTCGCGTCTGCCCCCCTACATACCAGTAAACAGCCGCCCCGAATATAAGCACCAGCGCCGTAAATAAAGCGAATATTTTCCCCGCCATTTTTTTTGCCCGAAAGCCGTTCATAATATTTTTCCCTTTCCGAGTAAGAATTACAGCAATTCCGCTTTGAAAATGTAAGCAAAATTCTTTACCAAAAACCATATATGAAAGTTTTTGACTCGAATTTAACATATTTTCTGTATGGAATTGGTGTAAAGCAGGGCATTTTCCCGTTTTTACACAGGGAAAACACCCCGCTCCGCCTACTTATTCATTTTTCAGAACAGCGCCCTGCGCCCCGGAGGTAACAAGGGAAGCATAACGCTTCAGATAACCCTTCAGTTCCTTTTTCTTCGGAGTAAACTCTGCCATTCTCCTGTCAATTTCCTCCTGCGGAACATCCAGACTGAGAGTATAATTCGGAATATCCACCGTTATCATATCCCCGTCCTTTACAATTCCGATAATGCCGCCAACAGCCGCCTCGGGAGAAACGTGCCCTATAGCAGCGCCTCTCGAAGCCCCCGAGAAACGCCCGTCCGTAATAAGAGCAACATCGCTGCCCAAGCCCATTCCCATAATAGCGGAAGTGGGGTTCAGCATTTCTCTCATACCGGGGCCGCCTTTAGGTCCCTCGTAGCGGATAACAACTACATCGCCCTTTACGATCTTCCCGCCCAGAATAGCCGCCTGTGCGTCCTCCTCGCAGTCAAATACCTTTGCAGGGCCTGTGTGCTTGAGCATTTCCTCGGCAACAGCACTGCGCTTTACCACACAGCCGTCCTTTGCAAGATTCCCCCTCAGCACCGCAATGCCGCCTGTCTCGCTGTAGGGATTGTCTATGGGACGGATAATATCCGTGTCCTTGTTAACGCACCCTGCAATATTTTCCCCTACAGTCTTTCCCGTAACCGTGATAATATCGGTGTTAAGCAGATCCTTTTTATTCAGCTCATTCATTACCGCATAAACTCCCCCTGCCTCGTTCAGATCCTCCATGTAAGCATGACCCGCAGGAGCAAGATGACAAAGATTAGGAGTTTTAGCGCTGATATCATTTGCAATATCAAGACTCAACTCAATCCCGCATTCATGAGCAATGGCAGGCAAATGCAGCATACTGTTTGTGGAGCAGCCCAGAGCCATATCCACTGTCAGCGCATTGTGAAAAGCCTTTTCCGTCATAATATCCAGCGGACGGATATTTTTCCTGTACAGCTCCATTACCTGCATTCCCGCCTGCTTTGCCAGGCGTATCCTCTCCGAATAAACCGCAGGGATAGTGCCGTTGCCGCGAAGTCCCATGCCAAGCACTTCCGTCAGGCAGTTCATGGAATTTGCCGTGTACATACCCGAGCAGCTTCCGCAGGTAGGACAAGCCTTGTTTTCGTATTCCTCAAATTCCTCACCGCTTATCTTTCCCGCAGTGTAAGCGCCTACCGCCTCAAACATACTCGAAAGAGAAGTCTTGCTGCCCTTAACATGACCTGCCAGCATAGGCCCTCCCGAAACGAAAATAGTGGGCACATTTACCCTTGCCGCCGCCATTAAAAGCCCAGGCACATTCTTGTCGCAGTTGGGTATCATAACCAGTGCGTCAAAATGATGAGCCAGCGCCATGCATTCCGTGGAATCCGCAATAAGATCACGGGTAACAAGGGAATATTTCATGCCCTCATGCCCCATGGCAATGCCGTCGCAAACAGCTATCGCAGGGAATACCACAGGCGTGCCGCCCGCCATAGCGACCCCCTGCTTTACAGCCTCGGTGATCTTGTCAATGTTCATATGTCCGGGAACGATCTCATTGTAGGAGGAAACTATCCCCACCAAAGGACGTTCCATTTCCTCCTTAGTAAATCCCAGCGCATTGAACAGGGAACGCTGAGGGGCTTTGTCCGCACCCTCGCAGAAGAAATTGCAGTTGTCGTTACATTTTTCACAAGCCATTTTTACTACCTCCAAATTGGATTTATTTTAAATTTTTTATTGTATGTCATTTTGACATATTGTCAGCCCGTAAGAACGTCAGCCGGACTGTTTCTCGGTGAATTTTTCCTCATAAGTGTTGACTGCATAGTCAAGAGCAGAATGTAGAATTTTTTCGGTGGGAGTTCCCTTCAGCGCTTTCGGATAAACCACACCTATTCCGCAGCTCTCCCAGGTTTTGCCAAGGTCGCCGCCGTAAAGATAAATGATATCTCCATAGTAATCCGCCAGACACTTGAAGCGGAATTTTCCCTCCGACAGCTTTTGGATAAACCCCTCTGTCTTTCCCGTTTCCCGAAACTTTTCCCCCAGTTCAAATACCCTTCCGTCACCCGTGGAAACGAAAATATAAGGCATATCAATTCCCTCGGGTTCGGGATTGTCGGGGGAATAGACCAGCACCAGATCAGCCTCCGCAGCATGACTTTTCATCTGAACAAAGTCGGATGAGATCATAAAGGAATATTCCACATCATACTCCTTATCGCCGTCAGTGTCCCATTCTGTCTCAAAGACACGCCGCATTTCCTTTTCCTCATTTGCAGGCAATGCAGGCGGACTGTCTGCCTCGCCGCTTTTTCCCAGCAGTTTTTTGATATTATTCGAAACCGTCCCGAAAAAATTTTTGTCACTGCTCATAAAATTTCTCACTTCCTTTTAAAGCTTCAGCTTCAGAACCGCCTCCCCGTCATTCATATCCCCGTTTTCCTTAAAGCCAAAGCTGTGATAAAGGGCAAGAGCATTCCTGTTGCTTTCCTTTGTGGACAGGGTGATCTCATCAGCTCCGTTTTCACGAAAATATTTTATTATCTCCGTCAAAGCCGCCCTGCCAAGCCCCTGACCCTGTAAGCTCTTATCTATCATGAACCGCCAAAGCCAGAAACGGTCGTGAGGGTCGTCGTTTTCCTTGTCAAAGGCAAACATGGCAAACCCCACAGCCCTGTCTCCGGAATAGATACCGAATGCCCTTGCAACTCCCGGGTTATACTCTGCCTCACGAAGCGATTCTTCATTTGAGGCAATGCATTCCCTCTGATCCTCGGCAACTCTTAAAGCGATTATTTCACTCTTGTTTTCTGCCGTAATCTCTCTTAAAAATACCGCCGTAAAACCACCGCCTCCTTTTCTTATATACGATCAATAGGGATCTTCCCTATTGCACCGGGCAGCCTTCTTCCCTGTTACCCGTGCCATCATTGCCGCCCTTGTTTTTACTGCGGAATTTATTTATAAGCAATGCCGCCGAATCCGCAAAAAAGAGTATAAACATGATACCCCCGGGGAGAAAATAGGTGTCGCTTCTGTTAAATCCCAAATAAAGAGGGCACAGCATACTGAGGAACAGCAGAAAATACAAAACATCCACACTTCGGTGCTTTTCTTCATCCAGGAACATAACTATCACAGGCAGCAGAAAAATAAGGTTGTACCTTAGAGAATGCTGAGGCAGCATTATCATAACAAGTATTAATGCCATGAGCTTTTTCCATTTGCATTCCTGCCGGGGATAGGAAATCAGGATCACAGCGGACATTATAAAGCTTATTGATCTTTCAATTTTTGAAAGCAGCAGATCGTTGTATATCCATGGTGCAAACATACTGCTGAAACCGCAGCTGTAGGGTAAACTTTTATACGCTTCATCGTTGCTTTTCATGTTTTCTATAAAAAGCCGCAATGTGTCTGTTAAATTCGAGCTTCCCCATGGCTGCACAATAAAAAAGGGAATAATGAAAAAAATCAGTCCGTATACAACAAGCCTTGCAGCCTCTTTCCACCGCTTTTCAAATAAAAGCACCACTCCCAGCAGCGCAGGAGCTACTCTTATTCCCGCAGCGATCGCCAGCATTATAAAGGATATTTCGCGAATGACTTTGTTATCATTGTTGTAATTGCAAATGAAGAAAAGAGACAGCAAAAACCCCAGAATAACAATATTTCCCCGTTCGACCGTAAACATAAATATAGCCGAAAAAAGCAGGAAAAACGTTGTAAAGAACTTGACCGGTCTGCTTCCTTTTTTCATCTCGTAAAGTGACAGGAAAATACAAGACCCGATCCCCATGTAATACAGCAGAATGGCATTCATCAGTACAGGCTGCTGCCATGCCAAGTGGGAGGGCTCGGCGGATTTGTCAAGAAACCCCGAGAACAGCCAGTAAACAATGAAGTACAGCGCTGTTCCGCAATGTTCACTCGGCTTGTTGTAAGGGCTTCTGTAAGGGTCAAGGTCAACGGAATACCATACCGCATTGGCAAAATCAGCAAGGAAATCGTTAAATTTTAAAAAAAAGATGTAAATGCGGGGCTCGTAATCTATCAGAACCAAAACAAGCCATGAAAATGACGTGAATGCAGTTATCAGAAAAAATATTTTTTGATAGCTGAGGCTGCCGAAGATTTTTGATTTTTCCTTTTTCATCAACCGTTATTCCCCCGCATTCCCAAGGAACGCCGCACCGATTATCCCTGCGTCATTCCCCAGCTTTGCAACCACTATCTCCGTGTTGCTGTCGAGCATTCTCGTGTAAACTTCCTTTTTAACAAGGTCTTTCACAGGCAGCAGCAAAGGATCGCCCTCGTTGCAAACGCCGCCGCCGATGCAAAGAATATCAGGCTGGAAAATGTTGATCGCATTGGTAATTCCCGCAGCCAAATATTTGCAGTATTTTTCCACAACCGCAGCCCCCGCCTTGTCACCCTGTCTCTGCGCCATAAAAGCGTGACGTGCGGAATATTTTCCGTCCTCCTTGTAAAGAACGTTCAGCACAGAATCCGGGTTCGCCTCCGCCGCTTCTTTTGTCATTCTTATAAGCCCCGTAGCCGATGAGAATACCTCAAAGCAGCCCTTTCTTCCGCAGGTGCACTCGGGGCCGTCCACCTCAATAACAATGTGTCCAAGCTCAGCCCCAGCAAGGTTAGACCCCGTGAGAATCTTCCCCTCAACTATTATACCCGCACCAACGCCGGTGCCCAGCGTAATGCAGACCGCATTTTTCGCACCCTTTGCAGCCCCCGCCACAAACTCGCCGTAAGCCGCCGCATTTGCGTCGTTGGCAACATAAACGGGCTTGTTGATGTGCGCCTGAATATACTCCCTTATGGGCACGTCCTTGAACCCCAGGTTATTGGAATAGGGGATAGTGCCGTTAACATTATCCGCAATTCCCGGCGTGCCAATGCCTATCCATTCCACATCATCAACGGAAATCCCCGCATCGGCGCAGGCGTCAATGCTCACCTTCGCCATATCGTCCGCAATTTCCTTTGCGGGACGGGGACAAAGGGTCTTAGTGGTAGCCTTTCCGATTATCTCGAAATTCTCGTTCACCACTCCCGCCTTGATGTTGGTACCTCCCAGGTCAATGCCAATGTAGTACTTCATAATAACTTCTCCTTTGTGTATTATTTTGAATTTTATTTGATCGGTCGTTAAACCGTTTTTGACATTTTATATTTCATCGCTGCTTTACATTAAATTTTCATGAAAGCTTTTTTCTCGCTATGAAAACCTTATTTAGCCATTCCGCAAATTACCTCATTAAATCTTTTTGCAAACAATGGCGGGATATTGTGGGCAGCCTTATCCCATATTTCATAGCGGCAGTGAGGATTAAGCTCGGACATTTTCTTAACGCTGTCCCTAACCTCTCGCTGCTCTTTCCCGCCCGCCAGCGCAACGATCGGCACTGAAACATCCGAAAAGCCTCGAACGCTGTCAAAGGTGATCTTGTTATCAACGGAATTACGTATCGTGTCAAGCTTTACATTCTGCATCTGCTCAACAAATTCTTTACGCTGTCGTGAGGGCAGGCCGTTCATCATTCCGATCAGACTGCAAAGGAATTTTTTCTTGAACAAAGCATACTGCTTTTCATTTATTTTCATTACCTCCCGAACCTTTGAGCTTTCCTTGTCAAGCCACGGACTAACAATGATCGCAGCATAGAATAACTCTTCATATTCGGATACCAACCTGAAAGCAAGCTGAGCGCCCAAAGAAAAGCCCACCAGAAGCACCCTTTTGCCAAGTCCCTTTATAAGCTCTGCAAGCTCTCTTATGCAAACATCGGTCTCAAACACTCTCCCCGCCTCGTCACCGAAGCCCATAATGTGAGGAACAATAATGTGATACCTGTCCGAGAGAACATACTGCCTGCCATAGCAGTGAACAAAGTTTGCCCCGTGAAGCATTACAATGATACTGTCATTTTCTTTTCCGTATTCCTCGATCTTCATTCCGACCCTCCCGGTACAGTTTTTTTCCGACTGCTTATCTTCATCTCTCAGATACATTTTCACCTTGTAAATAAGCTCCATATCCTCGGGGTAAAGTTCCTTTTTCCGTCCATAAGTGAAGTCTCCGGAACAAAAATAACGGCAGAATATGTTCTTGATACCGAGCATTTTGACATCCTCGTCGGGAACAGCAAGCTCACAATAGTGACTGCCGCTGTCGTCAAAAACCACAAACCCCAGTATATTATTGCTTTTCTCACAGTCTTTCATGACCGGCCAAACACTGCCGTGCATATTCGGCACATATTCCGCAGTTTTTTCCAAAAGCTCCGAAATCCTCGCCCCCCTATCAAGCATTATATCCCTCTCATTCGGCGCATTGCAGTCGTCCCCCATGCAAACACTGTCCCTCTCCGCATGAATCACATACAAACCCGCTCACCCTTTCCGAAAAATTTCCTTTCAGCTACTTCCTGCCAATCCAAACCCTCATTTCCCCGAGCCCCCTGTTGCCCCAAGTATAGTAGGGAACAGCGGTTATCCCGCAGGGAGTTTCCTCGGGCTTCTTGTAGCTGTAAAGGGAATCCTGCCCCGAAACTCTGAAGCCACCAAAGGACAGCGTTACCGTCCCCCCAAGCAAATTCGGCTGAAATTCCGAAACAACTATCTCCGAGCCGTCATCTGCTCTCAAGGAAAGCACATCGCCCCCGTTGTCGATCGCCTCCGCACAGTAAACCAAAGGCCCTCTCTCAATAGCCACACACCCCGTGTTCTCCGCAATTTTCGCAGACGGATAAACAAATTTCCCTCTGTCATCAAGCCGTATCTCAATAATATCCCCCTCGCAGACCCCCTCAAAATAAGCATACCCGTTTTTCATCACGGGAGAAAATTCCTCATCGTTTTTCCCGAACTTCACATATTCGCTCCATTCGGGAATCCTCACAGCCAGAACCTTTCCGCCCTTAATAATTTCATACCGTATCTTAAAACCGTAAGGATATTCCGTCTCGCATTTTATCTTCATACCGTTGTCAAAGCAAACCTCACCAGCCGCATATAAATGGCAGTAGCAAGCCTCCTCCGACTCACCGTAAGCATACTTTCCTATAGAAGAGATCGTCCTCGCAATATTCGGCGGACAGCAGGCGCACGCATACCACGCCGACCTCTCGGGCTTGTCATGCCAGTGAGTGGCAGCGCACCCCGAGATACCGGGAAGCACCTCCAGCGGATTTACATAAAAGAACTTCTTTCCGTCCAGCTGCATACCCCCCAGCACCGTGTTGTAAAAAGCCCTCTCCATAATATCCGCATATTTTCCCTCGGGACATATCTCCAGCATTCTCGAAGCAAACATCATAAGCCCCACCGAAGCGCAGCTCTCCGCATAAGCCGTGTCGTTCGGCAGATCGTAGTCCACCGTAAATGCCTCGCCTATCCCCGTAGAACCTATTCCCCCCGTAATATACATACGCCTGCCCACAATGCTCTCCCAAAGCCTCCCGCAAGCTTTAAGCAGCCCCTCGTCACCAGTCACTGAAGCGAGATCAGCCATTCCCGTGTATAAATAAACCGCCCTCACCGCATGACCCACAGCGTCCGCCTGCTCCCGTACAGGCGCATAGCTTTGCTGATAATATCCGTCCTCCGCATTGTTTCCCCAGACCGTCCAGTCCCTCGCCGCTGCTTCATCCTTGTAAAAATCCTTGTCACTGCCCCTCTCATCAAGAAAATGCTCCGCCAGCTCCAGACAGTGCTTATTCCCCGTAGCCCTGTACATTTTCAGAAGCGCCAGTTCCACCTCCGGGTGACCGGGAAAACCCCTGTGCTTATTCTCAATAAAATGCTCATAAATATGCTCCGCATTCTTCTCCATAACATCAAGCAAACGCCGCTTCCCCGTAGCCTCAAAGTAGGCCACCGCCGCCTCCATAAAATGCCCCGAGCAGTAAAGCTCATGCCCCTCCAGCAAATTTGTCCACCGCTTGTCCTTGTCGGATATCGTAAACCGTGTGTTCAGATAACCGTCCTCGTCCTGCGCCGAAGCAATCAGCTCAATAAGCTCATCCGCCCTTTTCTCCAGTTCCTCATCGGGGAAAATTGCCAGCGAAAAAGCCGCCGCCTCTATCCACTTTGCAGCGTCGCTGTCCTGGAAAACCATACCGTAAAAATCTCCCGACGGCTTCTCTCCCCGAAGCACCGCCGCAGCATTTTTAAAATTCTCTATAACGCCGCTTTTCTCAGCCCCGTCGGCCCTGTCATGCAGCACTTCATATTGATAGGGAATAACAGCCTCTTTCACCAGCCGCTGATAATTTAGTATAAACCCATTCCCGGGTCTGTAAGCCTTGATATTTACTTGTCTTTGATTTTTCATATTCATTCTCCTTTATTTTAATATTTTCGAATAAGTTATCTTACATAATCCTTACCGAAAACTGCCCTGTATCTTTTTAAATTCACCCCGTCCGAAGCCCTCCACCGATTCACGGGGTAGGCTCTCTCATTTATCATTTCCGGAGACTCTCTTTCGTATATTCCGCAAAATTTTTCTGCATAACAGGGATAATCACTGCTTGATAAAACTCCGCAAATCCCAAGTATGTCCAACAGCGTTGAAACTTCATATTTGTTTGACTTAAATATTTTAGCAGATGTAATTGCCTTTTGCAGCTTTGCCGCCTTGTCACGCGGTTCAAGGGTGTAAATGCAGTCCAGTATACGCCGTAGAATTTCCTCGTCCTCCGAAGTATGCGGGTGCTTTTCCAACTTTGCGAACTGCTCCAGATCAAATAAAGCATAACTTCCGCAGGTGTGTCGTACCCCTCCCCATTTGTATCTTTCGAAATTAAGAATGTTCAGTCCTCTGCTCATTTCATCTTTATCGGGAGCTTTTTTCCAAGGAACCCAGCCGCATAGATAGCAGGGTACATATTCATCAGCCTGTAAAAATACTTCAATTCCACTGACAGAAGGAATAATTACATCACTTTCCCCCTGCTTTTCATGCTCCGGCACAGCCGCCGCATACCAGTAACTTCCCAGCACCGAGCGGTATTCCAACCGCCTTGTGGACAGACTGTACAAAAAAGCATTTGCAGCATCTTCGGGAGTGATTTTTTGAACGGCATTTCTCAGTCTTTTCATATATTCCCCGTGAGTTATCGCCTCGGGGTAATCGAACATATATCCCTGCTCCTTGGCAGCTTCAAGATCATCCTCGCTCACCTCATATTCGGACTTCCAGCCCTTTGGCGACCAGTAAGCGGAAAATAAAATGTCCTTTCCGTTTTTCATATCATCACCGCCCGAAAATCTTATCCGATCCCCTTAAAAATTTGACCCGTTCCAGCCCCAGTTCTCCGTCAGCATATAGCTCACATAGACCCTTCCCGCAGGAATACCCAGAGCATTTCCGAGAATGCCCGTGATCTCCCCCGTCAGCTCCGATAAACATTCCGAAGAAGCCCCGCCGTAAAGCTGCACCTGCGCAATAGCCGCACTCTCGCTTGTCCCCTTAAAATAAAGCGCACAGTCCCCCTCGATATTCACCATAAGCCAGCTCTCGCTCTTCCCGGGAATTATCGAAATGACCCTCCCCAACTCCGACTTAATTACCTCCGCCTTGTCTGCGGAAACATTCTCATTGGTCTTAACATTAATAAACGGCATAATAAATTTCTCCTTTTCATTTTTGAATTTGATTTTTATAATCCGAATGATAATTCAAGCTCATCATCTGATAGCTTCTGCGTGCGGTCTATCTTGTGACTGCGGCTGTGCCCGTTTTCTTCCAGTGCCGAATATTCCCCGTAATAGGTCACAAGATTTTCCTGCGTATCAACAATTATTTCAAGGTCAAATTCCATAACATTCCACCAATTGCATTGATGACACGCCACAGTTACAGACCTTTCCACCTCGGGAATATCCACATAAACATCATACCTGCCGTAATCTCCACCCTTTACGGCAACACTCGCATTCCAGTTCTGTACATTCCACTTGTCGCAGCCGTGAATATCCGCCATATTAAGGCTGATCATCTCATTGTCCACCGTAACGGAAATATTCCCCTTTATCCTGTCCCCCGTGTAAAGGCGGTAGTAAAAGGGTCTGTATAATAAGCACGCCGCCCCCGCCAGTATCAATGCGCACAAACTCACGATAATTATTTTTTTGCGGCTCATATCATCACGCCCTTTCGTCCGTCACAATATGCTCTATTCCCGAATGCTCACAGCTTAAATAACTTTTAAGAAAGCTCGGATAAGCCCTGTGCCTGTCAAGCTCATCAATGGGTATCCAGTGCATATTTTCCTTTACGCCGCCGTAGGTGTAACTGTCGCTGTGCAGCTCCCGAGTGCCCCTTGACTTCATCATAAAATAAAAGCTAATTTCGTGACAGTCAAGACCTTTCAGCGGCGGCGTATCTCCATTAAAAAAGTTTTCATGAATTACCGCCAAACGGTCAATTTCATAATTCACTCCCGTTTCTTCAAAAACCTCCCGTACAACAGCGTCCTCAGCCTTTTCCCCCGCATGAACAGCGCCGCCCACAGGATAGAAATAATCCGCACTCGAATTTCCCGCAAACAATACGCAGCCATCTTCAATAATAATAGCGCAAGCCTTGTATCTGAACCAATGATCTTCCTTTGTAAATCCACAGTCAACAGCCACTCCAATACCCTCCTAATCACCCACAATATTTTTAAGCCAGACGCCTTTTTTAAGGAACACTATCCCCATTGCCACCTTGATAATATCCACCGACTGACAAATGAAATAAACCGCCTTAATATCAAGCCCCGTGTACGTTACCAGTAGCAGCGCAGTCGGCACTGAAACCACCCACATAAACACACTGTCAAACAGCAGCGTGATAAAGGTCTGCCCGCCCGAGCGCAGCGTAAAATAAGCCGCATTCATAAACGCGTGCAAGGGAATGAACAAAGCAAGTATCCTTATAAAATACCCCGCCAGCGCCTTTACTTCGTCTGTAGTGTTGTACAGCTCAGGAAATACCCCCGCAAAAGCTGCCATTATCAAACCCGTAAACGCCCCCGCAGCAATGCTGAAAGCAATGAGCTTTGTGTCTGTGTCCCTTGCCTTTTTCATATCCCCCGAACCCAGTATCTGCCCCACGATTATCCCCACAGCAGACCCCAGCGCAATGTATACCACATTGAAAATATTCAGTATCGTCGAGGAAATATTTGTGGCAGCCACAACCTCCAAGCCCCTCTGTGAGTAGCACTGATTAAGCTTTGCCATTCCCGAGGACCAGAAGAATTCATTCACCGCCAAAGGCAGCCCGCTGATGATTATCTTTTTGACAAGCCCGAGGGGCACTGCAAGACTCTTGTAAGCCCCCTTGATAAATTCATTTTTGCCTCTTGAAGCGTGGGTGTAAATAACCACCGCACCGCATTCCGCAAACCGCGCAATTACCGTTGCCAAAGCCGCACCCCTTACACCCATTTCAGGCAAACCGAAACGCCCGAAAATAAGCACCCAGTCCAGCAGGAGATTTATCAGCACCGCCCCCATACCCGCATACATGGGCGGCACAGTGCAGCCTGTTTCACGAAGGGTCGAAGCGTATATCTGGGACACCGTAAAGGGTATTAGCCCTATAAGCATAATGTTCAGATATTCCTTAGCCGAGGCGAAAATAAGCGCCCTGTCGCCTTCCTGTCCATCACCTGTGAGATAGGAATTTATAAGTCCGTCCCCGAAAAGGGAAAGAATTGCAGCGCCGCCGAAAAGAGCGATCGCTCCAATGATTATTTTGAAGCGGAAAACTTGTCTGACACCCTCATTGCTGCCCTTGCCGTAGAACTGTGCACCGAAAATCCCGGGGCCTGCCAGCAGACCGAAAACGCATAAGTTGTATACAAATAAAAGCTGGTTTGTCACAGCCGTGCCGGACATTTGTTCCGTGCCGAGCTGACCTACCATTATGTTGTCCAGCAGCGCCACAAAATTTGTAATGCCGTTCTGAATCATAATGGGAACAGCCACAGCGAAAACAGTCTTGTAGAATTTCCTGTCGCCGAAAAAATTTTTTAAGTTCATGAAAAAAATCCCAACATAGAAAACGTATTTTTCAGCGTATACCCATCACGCACTTCACTCGGGTTTCCAAAGGGGGAACCCCTTTGGCGGGTCAAGGGCGGAGCCCTTGCGGGGGACGGGGGGCAGCGCCCC
>CAMWIR010000067.1 GCA_947174365.1 uncultured Ruminococcus sp.
ACGAACTTCAACGACGACCCGCTGTGGATGATCCTGTCCACTGCCGCATATATCAAGGAAACAGGCGATTATGACATCTTAAAGGAGCAGGTGGATTACAAGAATGATCCTTCTCTTGCTCAGCCTCTCCTTGACCACTTAAAGCGCAGCTTCTACCATGTGGTAAACAATAAAGGTCCTCACGGGCTTCCTCTTATCGGAAGAGCTGACTGGAACGACTGCCTTAATCTGAACTGCTTCTCGAGAGTTCCCGGGGAGAGCTTTCAGAACACTGCCAGCAACATTGCCAAGGAGGTAGACCCCGAAACAGGCGCACCCCTTAACGAGCAGACCGCAGAGTCGGTAATGATCGCAGGAATGTTCACCTATATAGGTCCCGAGTACGTTGCACTCTGCCGCAAAATGGGCGATAACGCCGAGGCGGACAAGGCTCAGGCAGAGATCGACGCTATGAAGAAGGCTGTTGTTGACAGCGGCTGGGACGGCAACTGGTTCCTGCGCGCTTACGACGCATACGGCAAAAAGGTAGGTTCTTCGGAGAATGAAGAGGGCAAGATATTCATCGAACCCCAGGGCTTCTGCGTAATGAGCGACATCGGCGGCAGAGAGTTCACCGAAAAGACCATGGACAGCATTGACAAATATCTGGGCACAGAGCACGGTCTGGTACTCAACAACCCCGCATTCACAAGATATATCGTTGAGTACGGTGAAATTTCCACCTACCCCGGCGGATATAAGGAGAATGCAGGCATATTCTGCCACAACAATGCTTGGATCATGTGCGCCGCCGCCTATGCGGGCATGGGTGACAGAGCCTTTGACTACTACACAAGAATTGCTCCCGCTTACCAGGAGGACGAGCAGCTCCACCGCACCGAGCCTTATGTATACGCTCAGATGATAGCGGGCAAGGACGCAAAACGCTTCGGTGAGGCAAAGAACAGCTGGCTCACCGGTACTGCCGCATGGAACTTTGTGGCTATTTCCCAGTACATTCTCGGAATTATCCCCGATTACGACGGACTTAAGATAGACCCCTCGATCCCCAAGGCATGGGACGGCTACACCGTTTCCCGCAGCTTCAGAGGAGCTACCTTCAATATCAAGATAGAGAACCCCGACCATGTTTCCAAGGGAATAAAGAGCCTTACTGTTGACGGCAAGGCAGTTGAGGGAAATGTTATCACCGATATTACAGCAGGCGTTCATGAGGTCGTTGCGGTAATGGGCTAAGGCTTAAAGCAAATTTAACTTAAATAAAAGGGCTGCGCAGAGATACTGCGCAGCCCTTCTTTTTTGTTATGATCTGTGCGGCGGTCAATTGTTTTTGCTTAAGAAACTGCTGATTAAAGGTTTTCTCCCCGCCGCAGGTGGGGAGAAAACCTCGCCGGATCGCCATTTAACGAACGGCAAATTTTTAGGAAAAGCTTTAATCAGTGCTTCTTTATATTTTTTGACAGCAAAAATTTTCCGCTTTTTTTGATATTTTTTTACAAAAAGTGTTGCAATTTGAGGAAAAATATGTTATAATATATTATGTCTAACTATCGGTATGCAGCTTGCTGCAAACCGGAAGTTGCTTGTAGAACAAAATTGAATAATGAAAGGGACGGCGATTAATGTGAGAAAGAAAAAAACATTATCCGTCATTACGGCGTTTCTGCTTGCAATGCAGGCCGGCGGCACAGTTTTTGCGGATAATGAGGGCGAATGGTGGCTTGACAGCAGTGCTATGGACACTGTCGATACCGGCTATGATCAAAGCACCGTTGATGATGCCTACAGCTACAGCGCAGGCACGGGACAGGTAAATGTCAGCATATCATCTGCGCTGGAAATGAAAAGCAATGTGGACTTTACTGCGGCTCTTACGGGAAGCGACGGGCAGACTATGACCCGCAGCTTTTCTCTGGGAACGGGTGACAGTGTTGAAGAGGTATGCTTTAAGGAACTTCCGGGCGGAAGCTATGACCTTAAGGTGTCCGCAAAGGGTTTTGCAGATTATGAACAAAGTATAAATGTAAACAGCCAGGCAGCGTCCGTAAAGCTTATGACGGGCTTTGCAGAGGGCATTGACTACAGCAGAGGCGCTCACCCCGGGATACTGCTTATAGGCGATGTAAACTATGACGGCGTTATTGACGACCGCGACAGGCAGCAGCTTACCGACGCTATAGACAGCAGGACAAGCGGCAGTGTTGCCGACCTTAACGGCGACGGCAGCATTGATCTTGTGGATCTGGAATATCTTGCCAAGGGCTATAATGTTACCGAAAACACTCAGGCGACCTTTGAGACGATCATTCCCTCGTCTGTTATAGCTGCCTCTGTGGGCAGCGGTACTTACGTTGCGGGAGGCTTGCTGGAAAACCTTTTTGTAAGGTCGGGCGGTGTGCAGCTTGCAACAGCGGACGGCGGATTTATTTCCTCCGAAAACCCTGTTATTTTGCAGTTTGACGTTACAGACCGCGGGATCGCTTCCTATGCGGACGGGATAGTTATTGCCTTTTCGGAGGATAACCCTGTTGCAAAGGCGGAGGTATATGTTGACTACATAGACGAATACGGCGGGGAGTATACCCAAATAGCTTTGATAGAAAACGGCGTTCACCACCTTCTTGACGACAGCAGAGTTACGGTGGAGAAAAACAGCGACGGAAGTATTGTTATAAATCTGGGAGATCAGATAGCGATAAAAAAAGTGACCTTTAAAATCTCGGGGCTGACTAAGGAAAGCCCCATTGCAGAAATTTCCCATGTGGAATTCGTGAACGGCATGGAAAACAAAATATCCGAGGCTGCTTCGGATATTCCCAAAGGTCTTTCGGCCGAGGCAGGAAGCAGGTCATTTACGCTGACCTGGAGACCCTGCGTAAACGTTACGGGATATGAGGTCTTAATAAGCCATAACGGTGTAAGCGAGACCCAAAGGGTAAAGGGCTGTCTCCTTAAGGTATCAACATTTAATGGTAAGGAGCTTGCAAACGGCGAGGAATACACTGCAGCGGTGCAGTCGGTGAACGGTGCATGGCAAAGCGGCTACAGCAGTCCCGTAACCGTTGTACCCAAGGCATCCAAAAAGCCCGACAGACCCGACGGTCTTTCCGTATCAGGTTCGTACAGAAGCATAAGGGCAAGCTGGAAAAAGGCTAAGGACGCGGATTGGTACAATGTTTACTACAAGCTTCGCTCGGAGAGCGAATATCACAAGATAGGGAATATCGCGGCAACGTCCTACACTGTTTCCGACCTTGAGGATAAGTCCGAGTATGTTGTATATGTTACTGCGGAAAACGAGTACGGCGAAAGCGGCCCGTCGCTTACCGGGGCAGCCGCCACGACCGATGTGGACGCTCCCTCTATGCCCAGATACAATCTCATAAACACAGGTGAGGCGGGCGAAAGAGGGCAGCACATCATCTCAGCTTCTCAAAGTCACGGGGCTATGGTGAACAGCAATGAGGACAGCAACAGAACAGCATGGGGTACTGTGGATCACGATCCCAACTCCCATTACCTGCGAAACACCTGGGACGACGGCGGCTACAACAGCATAGGCAGCAACGGTCTGACCTATGAATTTGACGAGGAATACACCATTCAGACCCTTGCGCTCCATGAGGCTGTGCCCACAAGCCCCAACCTTTTCTATACAAAGATAAATTACTGGGACGCAAACGGCAATAAGACGTCTCTGAGCTATAATCAGGTGTCCACTGCCAAAAAGACCGACAGCAAGGGGCGTGCATACTATCTTATAAAGCTGCCTCAGAAAGCACAGATAAAGAAGATACAGATAGGTCTTGCCAGATACCTTGCAAGCGGAAATATCAATGTTTCCGAGGTTTATTTCTACCGCTACGATACCATTGCGGACGATATTGCAGACCTTTACGACGACGACCTGCACCTTGTGCTGAAATCCCATGTGACACAGGCGGTCATTGACGCGCTCAGAGTGCGTCTGAACACTCCCGATGAGGTATGCGGCGAGTATAATCCCGACAAGGAGCTGCTGGAAACAGAGCTTAAAAATGCGGAGGATATACTCAATTGCAAGAATTTGGGAGCGCCCGTTTACATACACAATGAAATAAGTACGTCCGATGTGAACAGAGGCTTTACGGGGCTTAACGCATGGCAGCCTGTGGGCGTATCCGCCGCTGCCGGAGACACAATAACCGTTTATGTGGGGCACAACACCAAAAAGACAGGGACGGCCACAAATTTGCAGCTTGTTGCGACACAGTATCACTCCGAGTCAAGCTCAATGGCTAAGGTTGTCACTACTCTTAAAGTCGGCTCAAACATTATAACCATACCCAAAATATGGTCGATCGACGCAGAATCGGGAGGCGCGCTGTACGTTCAGTATACGGGCAGCAATAAAAACGACCGCTATGCGGTACGTGTAAGCGGCGGCGTTCAGGTGCCGATACTTGACCTTTACGGCGTTGAGGACGAGAGTGAAAAACTGAGCCGTGCGGAAACCTATATGGAAGAGCTTCGCGTTTACACGGCTCAGTTGGAGGAGCTTCACAGGCAGTATCATGCAGATTCCTCCAACCCAAATGTGAACAAATATGACTACAGTTCTCATAACTGCATTGCAGGTGCATCGGACATTCTCCTTGACAATATGCTTTTGTCACTGCCCGCAGAGCGCATTTATGCGGGGGTAGGCTCGGGCAGCGTTGCTGAAAAGGCAGCGCAGACCGTCAGGTCCGCAGAGGCTGTCGAGGATATGCTGTACCTTTTCTACCAGCACAAGGGACTTAACGAAAATGCGGAAAAAGAGGTGGACAGACTTTCCAAACGCCACCTTAATATCCGATATCAGAGAATGTTCAGCGGCGCATTTATGTATGCGGCAGGAAACCATATCGGCATTGAGTGGGGGTCGGCGAGCGGTTTGCTGTCAAGTAGCGGCGTTGTTTCCGACAGTGACGGAAGATATATAAGCGGCAGATATTTCGGCTGGGGTATCGCTCACGAGGTGGGTCACTGCATAAATCAAGGCTCATACGCGGTTGCCGAGATAACAAACAACTATTTTGCCCAGCTTGCCCAGGCTAAGGACACAAATTCGGGCATGAGATTTAAATATGATAATATTTACAGCAAGGTAACCTCGGGCGCAACAGGTCAGTCTTCCAACCTTGCAACACAGCTCGGTATGTACTGGCAGCTTCACCTTGCTTATGACAACAGCTACAACTACAAGACCTACGAAAACCGCAGCGAACAGCTTAGCAGTCTGTTCTATGCAAGGGTCGACAGCTATTCCCGCACTCCGTCTCTTGCTCCCTCGCCGGGCGGTATCGGACTTACCCTCGGTGGCGGCACGGATCAAAATCTTATGCGGCTTGCCTGCGCAGCGGCGGAAAAGGATATTCTTGAATTTTTCGAGCGCTGGGGAAAAATTCCCGACAGTACCACTATCCAGTACGCAAGCCAGTTTGAAAAGGAAAAGAGAGCGATCTGCTACGTTAATGACGACGCCCGTGTATACCGTATGGAAAACCCTTACGGCGGCTATCTGGGTACAAACGGCGGCGTTCGGGCGGTAGGCTCTGATACTTCCGCAAGCGCTGCATGGAATAATCCCGCACAGGTGAACTTTACGCTGTCAAGCGAGAATATCCCCGAAAATGAGGTTCTCGGCTATGAGATAGTTCGCTGCACAACATCGGGCGGAAAGGTAAATAAGGAGGTTGTGGGCTTCACTGTTCATAACACCTTTACCGACTATGCCGCAGGACTTAACAACAGGGTAGTCACCTATGAGGTAACGGTCGTTGACAAATATCTTTACCGCTCCGAGCCAAAGACCCTTGAGCCTGTAAAGATACAGGATGACGGCAGCCTTGACAAGACATGGTGGACAATAAGCAGCAAGGGTATAACCCCCGATAATATCCAAAGTGCGGGTGAGGGTGATGATGATATGCCCTGCGCACCCACTGCGGACGATCCCATACTCCTTGCGGCTGACGGAAACACAGGCACAGAATATACAGGCACGGTCACATCAAACGCCGAAATAACTCTAAGTTTCAACAAGACGGAAACGATTTCGGGATTTAAATACACCGCAGGAAGCACAGGGGCTGTGAATAATTACAGCCTGCTGGTAAGAACCGAAAACGTATGGCAGGAGGCTGCAAGCGGAGTTTTGGGCGGCAGCAGAACTGTTTACTTTGAAAATGCCGACAGAAGATACGTAAGCACCTACGAGGCGGACGCTGTCAAGCTGCTCATATACGACGGAGCGGGACAGAATATCTCCATTGCGGAGCTTGACGTTCTGGGCGTGACGGGCGACAATATCGAATTCAGAGGCGCAGCGGACGGAACGGCGGCAATAGGCGTGCTTTCCGCAGACTACAGATACGGCAGCGGTGAAAACGACGTTATCCCAAGAGGTTCTATAGTGTTCACAGGCGCATACAAGGGCAATCCCTCTTACAATGTGGTAATGCTGTTCGACCAGGACGGCAATATCGTGGGCGGAACAGATTCCGAGGGCTACCTGAGGGCAAATCAGATAATTCTGGCGGACGACCCCGGCAGCGGACTTATCGAAGAGGTTTCCGAGGGCACATGGATATACTGGACAGAACCTTCGGAGCAGTTCTCTACAGCAGGAATATCTCAGGTACGCGCAGAGCTTTACCGTGTAAACAACGCTCTTACAAACGAGGGCGAAAGACTGGTAAGCGACACGATGTTCACGTATTTCCCCGATTATCTTCCCGAAATAACCTTTGAGAGCAATTATAATTTCAATGAAAATAATAACACTGAAGAGACAGAAACGGAAGCTGCGGAAACGGAAAACACCGATGAATCCGACAATACAGCGATATCCGTCAATACCGATGAACCGGCTTACACAGAGGAAACGGAACATATCGGAGAAACGGGTTATACCGAAGAAACGGGCTATATGGCGGAAACCGACAACATGCAGAATATTGACGAATCGGAGGTGCAGTAAGTATGAATATGCTTTTTAGTAACAGGATCGTCAGTAATTCCGATTCTGCGGGAAAAATAAAAAAAAGACTGGCTTCTGCAGCGTTGGCGCTTTTCTGTATGGCGTTTCAGGCAACTGCCGTTTCGGCTGCGTCCGAAAATGAAATAGAGCTTAAAGCAAACGGGAGCGAAGCAGAGCTGGAGCTTTGCTTCCCCCAAGGTGCGGCAGAGGAAATAGCCTCAATGCAGATATCGGTAAGCGTCAGATCAAGCTCCGACAATGTATATGTCGAGTTTATCCCCGACAGCGGACTTGCTTCAAAGATCACGGAAAGCAGGTATCAAAGCGACACGGGAGTGCTGAACATTTATCTGGCAGGAACGAGATCGCTGTTTTCCGATTCGGGAGCGCTTAAGGTGGGCAGTGTTAAAATAAGCTCGGACAGCGGCAATTCTGCCACGGCTGTAGTGGGCGTTGTGCAGGATTCGTTTAAATTTGTAAGAGGCGGCGAGCTAATCTCCACCGAGGGCGAGATCGGTTATCCCGCTGCGGTAAATCTGACAACGTCAGATTCGCCGTTGTCATATCCGTTGTCCCCGGATACGCCGACGCTGTCGGAACAGCCGTCGGACAGCGTACCGAATAATACTGCCGATACATACAGACCCTCGGGAAATGTTTTCCCGGTCTATGTGGCAACAGACGGAGAGCTATGGCCGACTGTTTCGGTAAACAATGATTACGGTCATCGCAATGACAGCAGTTCCGATCCGAACGCTGCCGAGGAGCCTTATTACGATACTGTCGAGCCGACAGATCAGGATACGATCGGCGAAAATCTCAATCCGCCCGATACCTCAGCTCTTCAGGATGTGTTGTCAAGAGCGGACGGCTATGATCAGAAGGACTATTCCGACAACAGCTATGGCGGCCTTAATGACGCTGTAAGCAACGCAAATGAACTGCTTGCAGACCCGAATGCCACACAGGACGAAATAGACGACGCTATGCTTGATGTTGAAAACGCCATAGGTATGCTGACCCTGCGCAACGACATTCCATCGGGTGCAGAGGGCTATGGTGCAAACAATGACGAGAACACTGACGGCGGTTATTACAATGCCGCTTACAGAGAACGAACAGGCGAAAACGGTGAAGTACTGCCTGTCGGACAAGACGGAAGTTACTTTGCGGGCGGCGGTCAGCAGGGAGGTCAGGACGGCGACCCTGCAAAGGATAATTCCGCAGGTCTGACAAACAGCTTGCTGTTTACAGAAAGCGATCAACTCTCCGAAAATGGAAGCAGGCTTATTACAATAGGGCTTGTTGCAATTATTGCAGCCGCTGCTGCTGCGGTGATCGTTATTAAGCGACCCAAAAAGGAAAAAAGCGCAGACGGAGAGCATTTTAAAAAATGATCTCAAAAAAACGCTTTTCCGAGCTTATAAATTTTACGACAGGCCGCAGAGTGACAGAGAATTAACATTATATCGCCTCCGCTCTAAAGATCGAAGTACCTCTATACATAGATATATCCCGCACAAAGCACAGGCCTTGTGCGGGATATTTACGGCTCAAAGCTTAACGGATCTGCCGATATGTAGGCATTTTCCGCAGCTTACGGACAACTGTCGGGTTATGACTCTCAGCAAGAGGACCCGCAGAGGCTGTTGTTGTTGTTGCCGCAGCAGAAGAAGAGAACCAGAAGGATGATGATAATCCAGCAGCAGCTTCCGCCGCCAACTCCACAATTGCAGTTCATAATAAAACGCTCCTTTGTAAAAAATAATGTATTGGGATTTCTCCCTTGGAGGGTTTTTCGGCTCTTACGGTTTACCGTAAGACATTTACGGCTTGCCGTAAGACATATTGCCTTGGCATGTTGCCTTGGCTTTTTGCCGCCCTCATAGTTCATATTATGCAAGGAGCGGGAATTGGTGAAAAAAATTTTTGAATACGGGTAAATGTAATTTGTACGCAGGTTTGCACAGTCTTTAATTATCCGTTTGTAAAAATAACAGTCCCTCGGCTTTTACACCGAGGGACAATAACTTATACTATCAAAATTTTACACCATTCTGGATGCCAGTTCCGTCAACTGATTGATGAGGTCTGTAACATTATCCACACTCTGCTTGATAAGATGAGAGTTATTCTCCAGCGCATCAACCGCCTCATTGGTGCGGGAAACGCCTGTTTGTGTGTTGCTTACCTCCCGGGTTATCTCGCTCGAAGCCGTCATAATGCCGTCCACATTTGCAAGGATAGCGTTGGTGTGTTCCTCTGCCTCTTTAAGAGTTTCCGCAGACTGCACCGCAAGTCCTCTTACCTCACCCGCAACCACTGCAAAGCCCTTTCCGTGTTCCCCTGCTCTTGCCGCCTCTATGGTAGCGTTTATAGCAAGGATATTAGTCTGGTCGGAGATCGTCTTTATCTTATCAAGGATCTTGTTGTATTCATCAATGCTGATGCTGATCTGGGTAACACTTTCGCCTATGTTGTTAGCGCTTGTCAGAATATTCGACACATCATTGCTAAGACCTACCATATCTTCCTTGATGACCGTATTCATGCGGGCGTTGTCCGCAACCTCCTCGGAAATAGGTGTAATGGTATGGCTGAGATCATCAAGCCGCTGATGTATCTGATCTACCGACAGCAGCAGCTCTGCGTGCTTGCTTTCGATCTCCTTCTTCATCTTTGCCATCTGTTTCTTTTCATAGACAACGCAGTTGGAGGGGGTGTTGTTCCCCGCAAAGATAGTCAACGCCATGTGACGACAGCTCTTGAAGCCGCAGGCATGACAGTCGATATGCCTGTCCTCATCGGTGAATTTCTCCATACTTCTGAATACTTCGTCAATTTGTTCCTCAGTGGGATTAACAGAAATGAATCTGTTGGTATATTTCCTCAGAAAATCCTCCAGCCGCAGGGTCTTGAAGATCTTTTTGTGGAATCTCTCACTTTTGGTGCGGTTATCCGCCCATTTCTTGGCGCTGGTCATAATATCGTAAGCGGAGAAGGTGTTAAAGCCCTCTTTAGCTCCCGCTCCCGAGTTGCACCCAAATTCGCAGGAAAGTACATCATAAACGGTAGGCAGATTGATGTAAGGGGTAGTAAGATAAACGTCAAAATCCTCGTAAACCTTGTGAACGCCCTCGGATGTGGTAACAAGCAGATTGGGGTCATAAGCTCTTAAACACTCTTTAAGGCCGCCGGGGATCGGATAGAATGCTCCGTCAAAGCCTCTTGTAGCGGAGAATTCAAACTCGCTTCGCCCTGTAGGCAGAGCCACATTATTTTTCTTAATGTATTCCGACAGCCTCTTGAATGTAATATTGAAGCTGACTATGCCCGTGTTCTTGAACTCCTCGCCCTTGGCAGTGCAGGGAGTGAGAGCCGCCAGAACATCATTATTGTTAAGATACTTGCGGATATAAACAGCGCAGCACATCAGCGGCGAATGCACCGGAGAAAGCTTCGGCAGCAGCTCGGGCTTGTGTTTTTCCGCATAGTTGACAATTGCGGCGCAGGGCTGGGAGATTATTTTTGCCCCCGGGTTCTGCTCCAGATATTTTATATGCATATATGTACAAATGTCCGCCCCGAAAGATCCGTCATAAACCTCATGTATACCGTTGTCCTTGAGCCATTTGAGCACATGACGCCATTTGCCGTCCATGGCGGTCTTAATGGCAGGGGCAACGATAAGAGATATTTTCTTGGTTTTCATCTGGGTGAGCATTGCCTCTAAATCGTCATCATAATAGCGTGCGCCGTGCTGGCAGTTCTTAACGCACTCGCCGCACATAATGCACTCCTTGTTGTTAACATTGACCACCTTGCCGTCATAGCGGTTGGCATTGGGTATGGGACAGGTTCTTATGCAGGCATTGCAGCCTATACACTTATTTTCGGCAACATGAATCATCTAAAAGCATCCTTTCTGATTTACCGGATTTATTTATATTTCCAGTTAAATATTATTATAACATAATACGTCATTTTTGTCAATCATTTTTTTGCTTTTACGGAAATTTATATATTTTTTCTGAAACAAGTGTTGGATTTTTGGCGATTTCGACAAATATAGTGTTCCTTCTTGCTTTAGGTGATCATTAAAATAAAAGTCCTGTTGACATTTAAGTGCTTTTGTGATATAATTTCCAGTAAAACACTCCCTTTAAAAAATGAATATTAAAAAGGATCTGATAGAATCAAAAAAATGTGGATAGTGCCTGTGTGGTGCTTTTCGGCGCTTTGTTACTTGCCGATGTATCTGGAGCAGCATGGCTTTGCAATACCGCACAGTATCGTAAATGTAAAATATTTATTTGTTGCAATGCCGCTGCTTATCTCATTATTAATGCTGAATGCCGAAAAGTGCAGTATAAGAAAATGGCTTAAAAATCTATTTTCAAAAGGGATAAGACCGAGCACATGGATCGTATGCACCTTAACAGCGCTTTGCTGTATTTTGTGTACATATTTATTCGGAGAAGAAAAATGGGATATACCGTCACTTGTGCCAAATATAATATATCTGTTATTTATGGCAGCCCTGGAGGAGCTTGCATGGCGGGGTTACTTACTTCATGATATGCCGAAAAGGAAAAGCAAATTCATCCCATTGCTGTGGGTAAGCCTCGGGTGGGCAGTATGGCATATTCCAATGTGGACTGTGCGCAATTCTATATCTGCCGCAGAACTGCCGTATTGGCTTATTTATACGGTATTGGTGGGGCTTATCCTTGGAGTACATATGATAAAAGCAGAAAATACAGCCGTACCGATCATCGTTCATACGGTATTTAATACTGCCTTGCTTGCATCAGTAAGGATCGGCATACCTGTTGCTTTATTTGTGTTTATTTGTACTGTTTTTTATTACAAGGCAGCAGCACAACCGCCGCCGCAGTGAAAACAGCCGCCTTTTTACAGGCGGCTTAATTGTTTACTTCTTCTTTTTCATCAGCTTAAAGGACTTTGCTTCCTCCTTCGGCTCGGGAGGTTTGGGAACGGGATAATAATCGGCAGTATCATGGGAAAGTCCTTTGCGCCTGAGAAGATACTCCACCAGTTCCTGCGCAAAGGTGTAGACCACCGCAAACAAGGGTACGCCCAAAAGCATTCCACCGAAGCCGAAAAGTCCGCCGCCTATGAAAATGGCAAACATTACCCAGAATGCGGGCAGTCCCGTGGAATCCCCTAAAATATGAGGTCCTAAGATGTTGCCGTCAAACTGCTGGAGCGCCACTATCAGAATGATAAAGGGCAGCGTTTGCTGCGGAGCGGATAAAAGCAGCAGCAGCGCCGAGGGCACAGCCCCGATAAAGGGCCCGAAAAAAGGTATAATGTTGGTAACGCCCACTATAACGCTTATAAGCACCGTGTACTCCAGATCCATGATCGTCATTATTATAAAGCAGAGAACCCCAATAATAAAGGAATCCAGTATCTTTCCCGAAATAAAGCCAGTAATGGACTTGTTGGTTTTGTCGGCAAGGTTAAAGACACCTTTGCAAAAGGACTGGGGAAAAACTGCCGTGATTGCTTTCTTGCACTGTGCCAAAAACTGCTCCTTGTCCAGCAAAAAGTAAACCGCCACAATAAAGCCGATAAGGAAATCCTTTACAGCCATCAGCAGCCCCACCGTGCCGTCCTTTATCTTGACAGCCCAGTCCCCCACCTTGGGGATAAGGTTGTTTACTGCCGAAAGAATAGCCGACTTGATATCCTCCAGCTGACCGTTCACATATGTAACGATCTCGGGATATGCCGCAAGGGAAGAATTCACCCATTTGATGATATTGTTCATATAGGTCTGGGCGTTGTTGAAAATATTCATAATACTGTCCAGCACCTGGGGCACGATTATGGCAATAAGAGCGCAGATAACAGCCACTCCGAAGATAATGGCGACCACCGTGCTGAGCACCCTGCACAGCTTGGGGCGGGGCTTTTTTCTTTCCAGGAGCTTTTTAAGCAGCTTCTCCGTCCCCGACATTACGGGGTTCAGAAGATATGCAATTACAAACCCCCATATCACGGGAGAAAGCACCGAAAATATTTTGGCGAGTGCCGCTTTTATTAAAGCAAATTTTGCGATCATGCATATCATGGCCAAGCACACCGCAAATGTGATGATCGTATACACGGAAACCGTGTTGTATTTTTCATTCCAGTTGACTTTCATATAAAATCCTTTCGCAGGAAATGTTTTTCACCTAAAATATTTTTCATGGAAAATGACGGATATTTAACATTTCCTTTTATATCGACTTTATATACATTATACATCTATTTCCCCAAAAAGTAAATAGTTTTCGGGAAATTTTACAATAATAATTTTTTGCAGCGGGACAAAACACGCCCCCGCAAATTCAAGAGAATCCGCAGGGGGCGTAAAAGTCCTCGGTCAAAAGAAAGGCATAGACAGCAGGAAAAACATTACCGGCTGCCGTTACAGAATTTCCCGGAGGGGATCATCCGTTGCCGCCGTCCTCGGGATCGACCTTGATAGTGATGTCGGGAGCTTCCTCAACAGTGTCCTCATGGTCGATAACATCCTCGGCCGCTGCCTTTTCGGGCTCGGGAGCAGGGCGCTCGATCTTTGCGCCGCATTTACCACAGAATTCATTCTCCAGAGGCACTTCCGCGCCGCAGTTATCGCAGATGTTCACACCTTTAAGAGCACGCACCTGCGCACGCAGTCCCTCCAGTGAGGTTATCTTCTCGGAAGCCTTTGAGCAAAGCGCAGCCATTTCCTCGCAGCAGGGGTTATCCTTGTGATTTTTGTAGTAGAGCTTGCCTATTTCGGTGTAAATGTCGTTCAAAGCGCTTTCCTCGCTGGTGATCTTGAATTTGGTCTTAACGATATCGCCGCCCTGACGGGTCTTTTCACCTACAGCCTTGCCTGTGTTATTGATAGTTTCAACAAATTTTTCAAACATTGATTTTTCCTCCTGTTAAATGTATAGTGGGTTTTGCTTTATGTTTATAGTATACGCTTTTTTTTCCCGCTTGTCAACAGCTTACGGCAATTTTTCATCTGTACGGGGCATTTTTTAATTTTACCCCGATTTTTTTAATCTGATTTTAATCTTTCGGGGGGACTTTTTTATTTGGGGAATTGTTATTGTAACTCTGTGTGTATCGCTGCGCCAATTTGTGTATACAACAATTGCCTTGCCGCTCTCATCTTGTATTTAAAACTCAATTCTTTTTCCCGTCAGTATCCAGATAGACTCTCGACCCCGTTGCCCCTGTCTGTCCCTGATATTTGCCTCTGTAGGGATTAAGAGCGCTGTCGTCCATCTGAGCGAAAACCAGCTGCCCCACACGTCTGCCCGATTTCAGCTCAATTCCGCAGCGGTTGGCATTAAAAAGCTCAAGAGTTATCTCCCCCTCAAAGCCCGGATCGACCCAGCCTGCGTTCTGGATAAACAAGCCCATTCGCCCCAAGGAGCTGCGTCCCTCCACAAAAGCGGTTATATTGTCGGGCAAGCGGAAATATTCCATGGTGGACGCAAGCACAAACTGCCCCGGCAGCAGCACATATGTATCGGTCTCAATGGTCTTGTATTTCACCTTTTCGTCAAGACCTATGACCCCTGTGCTGATGTCCTCCACTATCCCGAATGTGCTCCCCAGACGAATGTCCACGCTGGCGGGCTGTATCTGTTCGGGGGTCACAGGGGATATGCCGAGTGTGCCGTCTTTAAGGTATTTCATTATGGTTTTATCGGATAATATCATCGGGATTTCCTCCTTTAAAATGTTTGAAATATTTAAATTTTCACAAATTGATTTTCGGGCACGGGAAATTTTTTCCTGCACGAAAATCCGGAATTTACCCGGCTGTTGAAGTAAATATTATTACGCCTTTTCCACGATCTCTTCAGCTTCATGGAAAGCAGCCAATTCCAAGATCGCTGAATCAATACCTTTGTAACCGTTAAAATCGGAATTGAATATATTTCTTTCTTTAATAATAAATTTTTTGGTTCTACGATCCATTCTGCAATCCAGATAACCGACAAATTGATTTCCCACAAGAATTGAAAGCGGCCATTTCATTCCTTTTTTCTTGAAATA
>CAMWIR010000068.1 GCA_947174365.1 uncultured Ruminococcus sp.
CACCTTTAGAATTTCTTTCTAACTTTCGTGTTCAATATCATTGACAAACCTACAGAATCAGCAATTAAGGAAGCACTGATCAGATTCTTTTAAGTATAGATACAGACAACAAATTATATAACTTTATTTTTCAAGCCGGGGATCGATAGAAATGCCTAAAATAAACATATTATCGGTTGTCGATATATTCATATTGCCGTTATATTTTTTCACAGTGCGCTGTATATTTAAAAGCCCCAGTCCGTGGTTTTCACTGTCCTCCTTGGATGATGCAGGCAGTTCCTGCGTTTTGTTCCAATTCAAGATTGAAGGATTTTTTATAATGATTACAACACAGCCTTGTTGAAAATTTCCGTAAACCGATATTGTTTTTTGACCGGAGATTTTACTGCATGCCTCTATGGCATTATCAAGAGCATTTGAAAGAATAATACATAGGTCTGTACTGTTGATTTCAGCAGGGATTACGCCCTCAAAGCTTATGACCGTGTCATGTTTTTCGGCCTCTTCCTGTTTGTCGCTTATAATCGCGTCTGCGATATAATTGCCGGTTTTAATGAAAAATTTATCCGTTGGAAGAATACCCGACAGATTTTTTATGTATTTTAAACTATCCTCCTTTTTGTCACCTTTGATCATACTTGCAATACAATTCATATGATTGGTATAATCATGTCTGAATTGCCTTATTTCGGAGTTTACCCGTTCCATTTTTTCATAATGCATAAGCTGACTTTTTACCTGTTTTTCAAGAATGGTATTTAACATCAGATAGTACCGTTTATGTGCGGTATTTACGGTAAGTGAAACTATCAGCACAGTTGTGAAAATAATCAAAAGCAAAACAAGAAATTCGGCAATTAATATTTTTAAATCATTATTGTTAGTCTTATATCCTAAATTGCGCATTAAACCGTTCTCCGTAAAAAGAAAAATGAGAATTAAAATATAAATATGATTTGGGAGGATCATGCTTATGTCTTCTGTTAATTTATCCTTATGTTTTTTATAAATTATATGGGAACATATCAATAGAGACAGTCTGACAGCAAGAAGCGTCAGCGTGTAGGTTTGCAATGTATCCGACTTGAAACGGCACACGGTATTTATTCCCGCACTTAAAACAGAGCAGATAAACTGTACTATCAGTGATATAAAAAAATTACTTAATCGGAATGTTTTTAAAGAATACAAAGTAAGCAGGCATACCTTTATACTGTTAAATACAATTGCAGCCCATTGAAGCGGAAAAAATGTTTCAAAAAAGCTGAGGCCGAACAGCAGATCTGTAATTATGACAACTCCGCAGGAAATAAAGGCTTTTGTTTTTATTATTCTTTTTCCGGTTATTACCGACATCAAAATAATTTGAGAATAAAGCAGAACATTGTCCGATAAAGCAGACAAAAGAAATGTTGAAACGTCCATTTTAAATTTTCTCCAGATTGTATTTCAGAACGTAATCTTGAAATGTTGTTTTGAAATCTGAGAAGTACTTCCTTCCGATATATGCTTTTGCGTTGTTATCAAAAATTATTCTTTTATTGTCATATGTTTTAATATGGTAAAAGGAGGTGATATATGATTTGTGACATCTGATAAATTTTTCCTTGGAAAGCCTTTTTTCTATCTCCCGTATATTTATCAGAATTTCATAGATCTCATTTGCTGTATAAATTATTGTATGTTTTTGGATCGATTCGCAGTAAATTATATCCGACTCTTTGATTTTGACAGTTCCGTCGTGGGTTTTAAAAACTATAAGACGGGACTTTTCTTTTTGTATGTAATCATCCAACGATTTAAAAAGCTTTTCCTTTTCAATGGGCTTTGCAAGAAAACGAAAAGTATTTAACTCAAAAGTATCAAGAGCAACATTGGGAAAGGCACTGACAAAAATTATGTCACATTCTTTGTTGGATTGTCTGATCTGTCTTGCTGTTTCTATTCCGTTTATATCACTCATTTGAAAGTCCATAAAAATCAGGTCAAAATCCCTGGAGCATTTTACCAGCGACTCTCCGCAGGAAAAATATTCTTTAACTATATCTATATGCCTTTTACGGCCGTATTCATTCAAACATTCGGTCAGAACTTCTCTCCAGTAATTCTCATCATCGCATATGGCAGCTTTCATGATTATTTTCCCCTTTCCGCAACCATTTTAAAAATTATATCACATTTTCCAAATATTTTCAATATATTTTTGCTGTTTGTGTCATTTTTTGTGCCTATCTACCAAAATCTATTGTTCGAAATTGTGTAATATGCTATCCTTTGTATCGTAAAAGATTACGAAAGGAGCGTTAAAAATTATGGATTGCTGGTACTATTTTTTCTATCTCATTTATGGTGAGTAATCGGTAACGGACTTTTTGTTTACAGTGAAGAAAGCGATCGGGAAAAACGCTGTCGGCGCTCAGGTAATCATACGGTAAACAAGGTGTTTAAAATCTGCAGTATATTTATAAATTTACATTAATTACCGATGATTGGCAGTATGTCTAAAAAGTACGTTTGAAAAAAATTCTACCTTTAAAAGTTACCGTGACATCGAATACATAATGTTTTCATCTGAATTAGCGAGCGGGTTCAGCGACACGCTGCCGTTCATTATCGATGAATGGCATAGCCTGTTAGTTATTAAAGCTGCAATAACTAACAGGCTTGGCAAGCATTTTCCTGTAGTAAATGCTTGAAACCTGTAAGCGGCATTTACTGCAAGGTTATGTGCAAAAGCGAGGATCGGCCGCTTAGAAGCATTCTTGATGACTTTGTTTATGTAAATGCATATCAATATATCAAATAAACTATATTTATTTCCGCAGAAATGCGGACAGCATCGTGCCATCGAATCTATTCGCTGTGATAATACAGAGGCGATTTGTATTCGGCGGCACGGTAACTTTTTATATTAGGAAATTTTACCGAACGGACTTTTTCGGCAGTCTGTGCCGCCCGTTGAGGCGGCTTTATTTTATGAAAGATTGCATAATAAAGGTGTACAGCAATCTTTTGCCGTAAAAGTTTAAAAAAATTTTAAAATTATATATAGAACATTTTTAAATCGGATATGTTATAACTAACCGAAGAAATGTTGTTATGACCGTAAAAGCTGTTTGTTTCCGAAATTCCTATTATTAAGTTTTTGAAAAAGGGCTTTGAATGCCAACGATAGAGTCTTGCATGGCGAATATTATTGTGCAAGATTACCAAAAGGATTGTAAAAATAATGGGTTTTTACCCAAATATTTATATGATTTTAAAAAATTATTAAAAACCCGCTTGACAAGCGGGCGGGGATGTGTTATACTATAACTGGAAAGAAAAAGGCGTATTTTAAGCTTTGGGCATAGTCTGCCGAAGGCAACCCTAGAGAATGACTTTGGCGTATATTTCGGAGGCAGATCACATGGCAGGGTCAAATATTAACCGGGAGGGCTTTGACAGCCTTTCGGTCTGCACCGATGAGGAGCTGGCGGAAAAATACAGGATTGTCGAGCAGTCTGCCCCTTATGTGTCGGAGCTTATTTACAGATACTTTCCTTTTATAAAAATGAAAGCAGCCCAAATGAGCGCAGGCAGCTCCGCTTGCGACGACTTTGTGGAAGAGGGTCTGCTGGGGTTTATGAATGCGTTGAGAGGGTATGATCCCCAAAAGGGCGAGAGCTTTTCCGCCTATGTGCATACCTGCGTTATCAACCGCATGAAAACCGCTGCCGCAAGGCTTTGCAGGCAGAATGCCGAGGAAGTCATTTCCGAGGAAGAGCAGGGAGAGGACAGAATCACTCCCGAAAATGTATTTATGGGCAGGGAGCTTATGCGGGACATAAGCGATGAACTGACGGAGCTGGAGTATAAGGCGTTCAGGCTTTATTATTCGGGTCTGAGCGGTGCGGAGATCGGCGGAGTATTGGGCATTCAGACGAAATCTGCGGACAATGCCGTTCAGCGGGCGCGCAGAAAGCTGCGGGAGATGCTGACGGAGGATAAAAATTTGTAAAGTTTGGGGAATTTGCCCTTTACTTAATATTGTGGCCAAGTAGCTTAATTTTCAGAGCGTTGTTTTATCAAGGCAAAGGTGTCGGTGTGAATCCGTCCTCGGGTCCGAAATCTAATTTAAATCGGAGGATATCAAAATGTACGAAGACAAGACATTAGTATGCAAGGAATGCGGTTCGGAGTTCATATTCACAGCCGGCGAACAGGAATTCTATGCAGAAAAGGGCTTCGAGAACGAGCCCCAGAGATGTAAGAGCTGCCGCAGCGCACGCAAGAACGGCGCAAGAGGCGAGAGAGAAATGTTTGAGGCGACCTGCGCTGCCTGCGGAGGCGTTGCAAAGGTTCCCTTCAGACCTAGAGAGGATCGTCCCGTTTACTGCAGCGAGTGCTTTGCTAAGCAAAGGGGCGAATGATTGCCTGCCAATGATCGGTAACGGCTTACCGAAGGTATGTCCCCGCACTGTTTTGGGTGCGGGGATTTTTCTGTGCGCATACGGACAATAGCGGCAGCCACGGAAAATATTGCCGCGGCAAGGCAATTTCTTACAAAATTATTAAATTCGCACTTGACAATTCGGGAAAAAAAGTTTATAATAAATGTATGGTATTTTTGAAGTTGAAAGGCGGTACTGTTATGAAAAAATTCGGCATTGGAGCGGCGGCAGTGCTTTGCTGCGGAATGCTTTTTACCGGATGTCAACTGCCTTGGGATAAAGAGGAAGTTCCTGAGGAGACTGCTGAGGTATTGCAGACAGAGGCAGATATAGATCCGGCCGACCCTTTGGCGGGGCTTACTCCGAGGTCAAAGGCAGACTATTTAAGAGGTTCCGATCTTCCTGAGGTCATAAAGGCGGTGGACGCAAAGGAAGCGGCAATGGCGGACAGACCCGAAACCATTACCATAAAGGGTGTGGAGTATTCCACAAAGCTTACAAGCCTTACACTGAACAGTATGGAGCTTACCAATGAGGATGTTGCCGACCTTAAATATATGATCGACCTGACGGATCTGCATATTTACGAAAACAATATCAGTGATCTGGAATTTCTGCGGGGGATGACCCAGCTGAATAATCTGTCCCTGTTCAATAACGATGTTTCGGATATTGAGCCGCTGTCGGGGCTGGAGAATTTGCAGACCCTTTCCCTGAGGGACAATAATATTACGGATATTTCGCCTCTCAAAAATATGAAGGGGCTGACAAATCTTGACCTTTCGTACAATGAGATATCCAATATTTCCGTGCTGGCGGATATGACGGAAATGCGGCTTTTAAAGCTCAGCAACAATAAAATAAAGAATATTGCCCCTCTGGAGGGTATGACCAAAATAGACAGACTGCATTTGCAGAACAACGAGATAACCGATATAAAGCCCCTTGCGGGAATGACAGCGGTTACGGAAATTTATCTGGAAGATAACAATGTGAAGGATATTGCGCCTTTAACGGAGCTTAAAACGTTGGGCTGGCTGAAGCTTTCGGGAAATCCTGTGGAGGATATTTCCCCGGTATATGGGCTTACGGCGCTGAGAAAGCTCTATATTTCGGGCATTGAGCTGAAAAATACGGAAGATGTGAATGAACGTGAGCTGTTAACGGAAAATCTCCCCGGCTGCGATATAATAAGATAAGGGGAGGCTGTGACAGGTGAAAAAAATTATTGAGGCAATTTTTGAGGCAATTTTTGCCATGGTGCTTGTTTTGCTTTGTGCACTTACTTTTACCTCCTGCAAAAAGGAGGATAATCCTGTGGTGCAGGCTTCGGAATATGTGAGCTCGGAGCGCTCGGAGCTGGAGGATATCGGACAGGAAAAGGAAGATCAGCTTGCAGATCTGGACTCCGCTTTGAAAGAGGAGATCGGCTGATAATTTGCATGGCTTGGGCAAAGGCTGCGGAATATGGCTTTGCATTGTGCGACGGCTTTGCTATATGGAAAGGAATGAACGGTAAGCAATGAGGGAGATAATTGTAAACGCTTCCAAAAGCTACAAGGTGCTTGTGGACAGGGGGCTTATTGACAGAGCGGGAGAATTTGTGGGAGAGGCGACCGAGGCAAAGCGGTTTGCTGTGATTGCCGATGATAACGTGCACCCGATCTATGGCGAGAGGCTGAAAAAAAGTCTTGAAAGCTCGGGATTTGAGGCGGTTTCCTTTGTGTTCCCTCACGGGGAGGCGTCAAAATGCCAGGCAACGTTGGGGGATATTTACGGATTTTTAGCAGAGAACCATTTCACCCGCTCGGACTGCATAATCGCCCTTGGGGGCGGCGTTACGGGGGATATGGCAGGATATGCGGCGGCGACCTATCTGCGTGGAATGGACGTTATTCAGATACCCACGTCTCTGCTTTCGCAGGTGGATTCCTCGGTGGGGGGAAAAACTGCCATTGACATTCCGCAGGGGAAAAATTTAGTGGGGGCTTTCTGGCAGCCGAGTCTTGTGTTATGCGATATTTCGGCTCTTCAATCTATACCAAGGGATTTCCTCATTGACGGTATGGGGGAAGTTGTAAAGTATGGTATGATAAAATCAAAGGAATTTTTTGACATATTATGTTCGCATAATATTGATAATATAATGGATATTATGGAGGATGTGGTTTTCCGCAGCGTTTCCATAAAGCGTGATGTTGTGAATGCGGACGAATTTGACCGTGGCGAGCGGATGAAGCTTAATTTCGGGCACACGCTGGGTCATTCCATAGAGCAATATTACAATTACACGGGAATATCTCACGGCAGGGCTGTGGCTGCGGGAATGGAGCTTATTACGGCAATTGCGGCAAGGCACGGCATGTGCGATGAGAGCCTTTGCACTGCGCTTCATGACTGCCTTGACAATTACAAGCTGACAGGGTCGAAGATTCCTGCGGCGGGGGAACTTGTAAATGCCTGCCTTAACGACAAGAAGCGTTTCGGGGGGAATATCAGCGTTATAATTTGCAGTGAGGCGGGAAAGTCGGAGGCTGTGAAGATGAGCGTTGATAAGTTTAAGGAGTTTATCGGCGGATAGGCGGCATATTTCTATATTGCCATATTGCCAAACAGCCGTAAGCGGTAAGTCAAAAGGTCAACAGACAATTTTACGAGGGAGTGATAGGTATGGATTTCATTGCGGAGCATATGGGTACTATCGGTGTGGTGGTCATTGTTATAGCCGTCCTTGCGATACTTGCCTCGGGGTATGTTAAAGCGCCCCCGGATAAGGCTTACATTATTTCCGGTATCGGCAAAAAGGCAAGAGTGGTAATAGGTAAGGCTTCCATTAAGATACCTTTCTTTGAGCGGCTTGACAAGTTGGACCTTAGCCTTATGTCGGTGGATGTAAAGACTGCTTCTCCCGTACCTACGGCGGATTACATCAATATTTCGGTGGACGCTGCGGTCAATGTCAAGATTTCTCTGAGCGAAGATGGGCTCGAGCTTGCCCAGCAGAACTTCCTGAACCGTGACAGAGCCTATATCGTAGGTGTTGCCAGGGAGGTTCTGGAGGGTAATATGCGTGAGATCGTGGGTACTATGGAGCTACGCGACATGGTGTCCAACCGTCAGAAATTTGCGGATAAGGTAAAGGAAAACGCTTCCCCCGACCTTGCGAAAATGGGACTGGACGTTGTTTCCTTTAATGTGCAGAATTTTACCGATTCACAGGGCGTTATAGATAATCTGGGTATTGACAATATTGCGAAGATCCAGAAGGACGCTTCCATTGCAAGAGCCAATGCCGACAGAGACGTGGCTGTGGCAAAAGCAGAGGCGGACAAGGAGGCAAACGATGCAAAGGTAGCCTCCAGTCTGGAGATCGCCATGAAGAACAATGATTTGGCGATCAAGCAGGCGGAACTGAAAAAAATGTCCGACATAAAGCAGGCAGAGGCTGACGCTGCTTATAAGATCCAGGAAGAGGAACAGCGCAAGCAGATAGAGATCACCACTGCCAATGCAAACATTGCAAGGCAGGAAAAGGAAGTAGAGCTTGAGACCCAGAAGATAGCCATAAGAGAGCGCAGGCTGGACGCTGACATCAAAAAGCAGGCTGAGGCTAACAAATTTGAGCAGCAGCAGCGGGCAGACGCAGACCTGTACACCAGGCAGCGTGAGGCAGAGGCTAAGAAGTTTGAGGACATTCAGAACGCCGAGGCGGAGCTTGCGGTAAAGCAGCGTGAGGCGGAGGCTTTGTTCTATACTGCCGAGCAGCAGGCTAAGGCGGAGCGTGCAAGGGCTGAGGCTGCAAAGTATGCGGCAGAGCAGGAGGCCGAGGGTATCAGGGCGAGAGGTCTTGCGGAGGCGGAGGCTGTTAAGGCTAAGGCTCTGGCGGAGGCTGAAGGTCTTGACAAGAAGGCCGAGGCAATGCAGAAAATGCAGGAAGCGGCAATACTTCAGATGTATTTCGAGAAGCTTCCCGACATTGCAAAGGCTGTGGCAGAGCCTCTTACCAACATCAGCTCCATTACTATGTACGGCGAGGGGAACACTGCAAAGCTGGTGGAGGATATTACCTCTTCCACAACGCAGATATCGAACGGCTTGCTGGACGGTATGGGGATTTCCCTGAAGGATTTGGTGGGCAGCGTGCTCACGGGGAGAGCTATCGGTGCGGGACTGGCAGCGGCAGGTGTACAGGAAGGCGCTCCGAATGAGGAGGTCAAGGCGGCTGTTAATGCGGTAGAGATATCCGAGCCGCCCGTAAATGAATGATTTTAAAATGGAGTTACTATGGATATAAAGGTTTACCCCGGGAGACTTTCGGGAAAAATTGACGCTCCCTCTTCAAAAAGCTATTCCCACCGCAGCGTTATTGCAGCGGCACTGGCAGAGGGAGTGTCGGAAATATCGGGAGTTACAGCTTCTAAGGATATTGAGGTCACGTCTGAGGCTATGAGGCTGCTGGGTGCGGATATTTCCGTAAACGGTGATGTGTACACGGTAAGCGGCAAGCGCAGGTCGCCCGAGGGGGAGAAGCCCCAAATTGACTGCTGCGAAAGCGGTTCGACTTTGCGGTTTATTATCCCTGTGGCGGCGGCACTGGGAGCGAATGCCACATTTTACGGAAGGGCAAAGCTGCCCAGTCGTCCCATAACCCCTTATGTAAGGGAGTTTGAGAGCAAGGGCGTTGTATTCGAGCCGAAAAGCGGGCTGCCAATTACGATTTCGGGAAAGCTGTCGGCGGGGGAATACAGGCTGGAGGGGGATATTTCTTCACAGTTTATAACGGGTCTGCTGCTGGCGCTGCCGCTGTGCGAGCAGGATTCGGCGATAAAGCTTATGTCCCCGTTACAGTCAAAGCCCTATGCGGATATGACTGTGGACACTTTGAAAAAATTCGACGTGAACATTTTTGAAACGGAGTTCGAGGGGCTGCCCATGTATCTTATAAAGGGCGGGCAGAAATATTCCCCTTGTAATTTAAGGATTGAGGGGGATTATTCCCAGGCGGCGTTTTTCTTTACGGCGGACGCTCTCGGCTCAGATGTTACTATAGGAAATCTTGCCCCGGACAGCGTTCAGGGGGACAGGGAAATCGTCAACATTATAAAGGGCATGGGCGAGGATAGAAAACCCTTTACGGCAGATGTGAGCGATATTCCCGATCTTGTGCCTATTTTGGCGGTTCTGGGAAGCTTCGGCAAGGGGACAAGCCGTCTGGTGAACGCTGCACGGCTTAAAATAAAGGAAAGCGACAGGCTGGAAATGACCGCTGCAAACCTTAACGCCATAGGCGGAAAGGTAAGAGCGGGGGCGGATTTCCTTGAGATAGACCCTGTGGAGAAATTCACGGGGGGCGTTGTAAAGGCTTATGATGACCACAGGCTGGTAATGTCGGCGGCAATTGCGGCACTGAGGGCGGAAAGCCCTGTGATAATTGAGGGGGCAGAGGCTGTAAACAAAAGCTATCCACGGTTTTTCGAGGACTTCGGAAAACTGGGCGGGCAGTATGAAATTTTATAAGGTTTAAACATTTTTCGGGAATTGCCGAAGTGAAAATATAGTAAACGACATTGAAATTGCAGCATTCAGCTTGCGTAAAACCCATATACGAAAGCTTTTGCCCACGCTTCATTGTCCAATTTATAATGTCGTTTACTATAAAAAATTTACCCTGCGGAAAGGAGAAGGCTATGTCTTCATTCTGGAATCACAATATAAGTATCTCGATTTTCGGCGAATCCCACGGCCCGGGAATCGGCGTTACCATTGACAATCTCCCTCCGGGGGAATTTATTGACACCGAACAGCTGAGGGAATTTATGGCAAGGCGTGCGCCGAGAAATGACGCCACCTCCACCCACAGAAAAGAGGCGGACATTCCCAGTATTATGTCGGGAATGCTGGACAACCGCACCACGGGCACGCCCTTGATGGCGCTTATTCAGAATACCGATCAGCATTCCAAGGATTACGGAAATATCTCCCACCTGGCACGACCGGGGCACGCCGATTACACAGGGGCAGTGCGCTACAAGGGCTTTAATGATGTCAGAGGCGGCGGGCATTTTTCGGGCAGGCTTACGGCTCCCCTTGTGTTTGCGGGGGCGGTCTGCGGGCAGATACTCGAGCGCAGGAGCATTTACACGGGGGCGCACCTTTTCAGCATTCACAACATCAAGGACACTCCCTTTGATCCCTGCAACATTGACAGGGAGACCATAATTAATATTCGTCACAAGAAAATTCCCGTAATAAACGATAAAAAGGGCATTGCCATGTACAATGATATTGCCAAGGCAAGGGAAAGCCTTGACAGCGTGGGCGGCGTGGTGGAATGCGCTGTTACGAATGTGCCTGCGGGTGTGGGTTCGCCCATGTTCGAGGGACTGGAGAACACCATTGCGCAGCTTGTTTTCGGCATTCCCGCCGTTAAGGGGATAGAGTTCGGGGCGGGCTTTGCTGCTTCAAAAATGCTGGGCAGCCAGAACAATGATGAATTTTATGCGGACGAGCATGGATATGTAAAGACAAAGACCAATAATCACGGAGGAATACTCGGGGGGATATCCAGCGGAATGCCCATAATTTTCCGTGTGGCTTTCAAGCCTACGCCCTCTATTGCACGTCCCCAGGGTACGGTGGATTACAGCAATCTTTCCAATGATATTATTGAGATAAAGGGACGGCATGACCCTTGCGTTGTGCTGCGGGCTGTGCCTGTGGTGGAGGCTGCGGCGAATATTGCTATGCTTTCTCATATGATGGATTATCCGAATTTCTGATTTTTAGGAAGCTTTTTTGAATGGAAATATTAAGAGAACAAATAACCGAAAAAATAAAAAATATTCTCTTAAATGAATTCAATATGAACCGGACAACGGTAAATGGCAAAGAGTGTTTTGAATTTCACGGCGAATATTACAGGGTATCTGCTTTTTATTTAAATCAGCCGATTTATTGTGTTGAATGGACAGAAAATTTACAAGAAGCACAAAACGAAAAGTTTGAAGATTCATATGTTTATGGCGAGGATTTAGGTACTGAGCAAATTATAAAAATGTTGCGAGAAGAATTAAAAACGGATATTGAAAACGTAAAATAATTTCGGGGTATATGCCTTGTATGCAGCGTAATAAAATTTATAAAGGACGGCAACATGCCAAATTTAATGTGGGTGGGGAATTTGACAAATTGCTGCAAATTTCTCGAAACCGCTTCGGGCGGACAGGTTACAGGAGGATAGAATAGAAAAATGCCAAGGAGAAGTCACAGATTTGAAATTAATTCGGTTTACAGTGTGAAAATTCTGCTCTGTTACCTGCTGGAAAAGCTTGACCGACCCGTTACCGAGGATGAACTGCGGATTATTTCCGAGGACAGCGGGGTCATTAACTATTTCTTTTTGTCGGACGCTCTGGACGAGTTGGTGAAAAACGGCTCTGTTGCCGCAGAAGTGCCTGCTCCCGGTCAGCGGATACTGACCGTTACCGAAAAGGGGAAAATGGGGGCGGAGTATTTTAACCGCAACATTTCACGGGTTTTCAGGCGGCGGATTCTGGAAACGGCGTTCGCCTTTTTTATGAAAAAGGACAGGGAAGCTGTCTGCGACTGCGCTGTTTCCGAATGCGGCGAGGGGTTTAATGTTTCTTTCAGATTAAAGGAAACGGGCTACGACCTTATAAATATGTCCTTTTACGCTCCCGACAGCGAACAGGCGGAGCTTATTGCGGAAAAGATACGCTCAAATCCCATGGGGGCTTACAGGCAGATACTCACTTTTCTGCTGGAGACCGAGGAGGAAAAAGCGGACGTGGAGAAGCTGATGTAGGCGGACAGATCGTATTTGCGGAGGTAAAAATATGCTGGGCGATATTGTAAAGGTGACTGTTGACAGACCTATGGGCAGCTATCACCCCGAGCATAAGGATATGTATTATCCGATCAATTACGGATATATCAAGGGGATCATTGCACCGGACGGAGAGGAACAGGACGTTTACGTATTAGGCGTTAATGAGGCTGTAAGCGAATTTACCGGAAAGGTCATTGCGATCATTCACAGGCTTGACGATGTTGAGGACAAGTGGGTCGCTGCACCGGAAGGAATGGTTTTCGGTAAAGAAGAGATCATGGCTCAGGTACAATTTCAGGAGCAGTATTTCAGATCGGAGATCATAATGTAATGCATATCCTATATTTATTAATCTCATTCAATGTTTAAGCAGTTTTATAACACTTGAAAGGCGGAAGATCATATGAACATTTCCGAAAATATTCTGAAAACACTTTACGGCGAAAAGGCCGAGGCACAGAAAAAAAGATACGAGGCGCTGGCGGAGAAATTTACCGGGCTTTACGGCGAGGGAGATATACGCTTTTTCTCTGCACCCGGGCGCACGGAGGTGGGCGGCAACCATACCGACCACAATCACGGAAGGGTCATGGCGGCGGCGGTAGATCTGGATGTTATTGCGGCGGTCCGTGAGGAAGAGGGCAGTGTTGTAAGGGTGAAATCGGAGGGCTTTCCCGAGGATGTGGTGGATATTTCCGACCTGTCGGTGAAGGAGGCGGAGAAGAACACCTCGTCGGCGCTTATAAGAGGCGTTGCAGCGGGATTTAAGAATGCGGGGCTTCCAGTGAAAGGCTTTACGGCGTACACCACGTCGAATGTGCTAAAAGGCAGCGGACTTTCTTCCTCGGCGGCTTTCGAGGTGCTTATCGGCACGATTTTTTCTTATCTTTGCGGCAGTAATGTTGATTCCGTCAAGATAGCTCAGATCGCACAGTATGCGGAAAATGTTTACTTCGGCAAGCCCTCGGGGCTTATGGATCAAATGGCGTCCTCGGTGGGGGGCTTTATTACCATTGATTTTGAGGACACGGAAAATCCCGTTATAGAGTCCATTCCCTTTGATTTCGGGGGGAGCGGTTACAGTCTTTGCATTGTGGACACAAAGGGCAATCATGCCGACCTTACTCCCGAATATGCGGCTATCCCTGCGGAGATGAAGTCGGTGGCGGAATTCTTCGGGAAGAATTATTTAAGGGAGATAACACGGGAGCAGTTGACGGAAAATATTGCGGCTGTACGTGAAAAGTGCGGAGACAGGGCGGTTTCCCGTGCGTATCATTTCTTTGACGACAACGACCGTGTGGGCAGGGAGGCAAGTGCCCTGAAAAATGGCGATATAAATGAATTTCTGTGGCTTGTTACTGAAAGCGGAAACAGCTCATTCAAATATTTGCAGAACATATTCCCGGTAAAATCCCCCGGGGAACAGGGGCTTGTATTGGGTCTGTACACGGCGGAAAAGATTCTCGGCGGCAGGGGAGCGGTGCGTGTTCACGGCGGCGGCTTTGCGGGGACAATTCAGGCGTTTGTGCCAAATAATCTGTTGGATAATTACAGGAATGCGCTGGAGAATATTTTCGGCGAGGGCAGCTGCTATGTGCTGAGCATTCGTCCTGTGGGCGGGGTTGAGATAAAATAAAACCTTTAGAGGAAATGGAGGTAAAAAGCATGGTGGCATTCTTACGGTCAAGAAATATCTGAGTACATGGAACTGTGTTAAATAGTTTTATGTACAGGAAGAATACAATAAACTATTTAATAAGGGAGTTTTTGTAATGATATTTCAAGACAGTGACTATTCCTCAAAAAGCACAGTCGATGAAACTGTGGAAAAGGTTGAGCGGCGCTTTGGGCTTGTAAAAAATGATTCCGGTATGGAGGCATTGGAGATAAAAAAAGTAGACAAAAGCACGGACTTGGCGGATGAGTTGATCCGGTTTGTTGAAAATTTCTCATGGGAGGACGTAAAACAACATATGCTGGAAATGCTTCGGGCGTGGGCGTTTACTGATTGGGAAACTCCGTTTGCAGCAATAGTAAACAGTAAAATTGTTGGAATGGTCACTATTATGAAGACAGACTATTATCTGTTGCCCGAAATATATCCGTGGGTGTCAAGCGTTTTTGTGACGGAGGATTACCGCGGTCATAGAATCAGTGAGAAGCTGATCGATTTTGCAAATAAGTATGCAAAGGAAAATGGATTTGACAGAACTTATATTCCGTCGGTACATACGGGTTTGTATGAAAAGTATGGATATCGTTATCTTAAGGATATTGTTAATTACGGTAATGGAAAAGACAGATTGTATGTCAAGGAAATTAAATAATAACTTGAAGCTTTTGGCTTTGCGAATATTTTGCATTTAAATTTGCCCTATCTGTATTATTTTACGGATAGGGCAATTTGTGATATACTAAAATGGGCTTTGCAAAAATAAGAGTGACTGCAGTCGGGATAATTCCCCCGAAAATAAAGGTGTAATTGATCGGCATCATAAATAAGAATTGCTTTTTATGATTATTGAGAAACATAATGTAAGAATGTTTTGAAGAATATATGGTAAAAATATTCATTATACTATTGACAAGAAGTTACAAAATTAGATAGATTTAACAAAAATAGAAAAAC
>CAMWIR010000069.1 GCA_947174365.1 uncultured Ruminococcus sp.
ATTATATTACAGTTTGTAAAATTTACAAAAAGTTAATTCAACAGTTTTCAACAATATGTTGAAAAGTATGTTTAAAACCGAAAGGTGTGGTTACAAAACGGTTACAAGTTATTACAAATTGGTTATACAGAGGGTAAAACGTTGAGTTTTCAACAGGATTTTGAATTATGAGAATTTGTGGAAAATGTTTCAACAAATTCTTTGAAAATTTTCAACGGGACATCAACGGGTTTCAACCGATTGAACAGAAAGTGTAACTCTTTTGTTACCGTTGTTACCGTTTTGTAATTTTCCAACACTTTCAAAAAAGTTTGAACATAGGACTGTTGAACGGCAAGATCCATTGGGACAAGCAGAAAAAGGTGTTTTCAAGAATTTCAACATTACTACTACTATTACTGTTTATTAATATTGTTATTGTTTTGTAATGTTTGGAAGAATATTGTAACCCTTTTGTAATCTTAAAAAAAAAACATCAAGCGATCTTTTTGATCTTTTTATCTTGATTTAATATAAAATTATAAAATTCCGGCACACTTAGACTTAAATCAAAGCAGAAAATAAAATCAGCAGCTTTGTTATAAGTAAAAAATGTGCGGAAATATTCTGCAAAGGAATGATATTTTATGAAGTTTAAATGTAAACAGGCTGTGCTTATGGAGGCTGTGGGAAATGTTTCAAGGGCAGTGCCGGTAAAATCCCCGGTGAGCAGCCTGGAAGGAATAAAAATGTATCTCAGCGGAAACGAACTGGAGCTGACGGGATATGATCTGGAGCTGGGGATACAAACGAAAATAGAAGTGGATTCGGAGGATCACGGAGAATTTACCGTGAATGCAAAGCTTTTTTCGGAGATCATAAGAAAGCTGCCCTCGGAAACGGTAGAGGTGGAGATCGACGAAAAACTGAAAACCACCATTAAGGGCGGAGAAGCAGAATATAATATCCTTGCGCTTTCTGCGGATGATTATCCTTCTATGCCCGATTATGACACCTCGGACAGCTTTACTCTGCCTCAGGGAATACTTAAAAATATGATAAATCAGACCATTTTTGCCGTATCGGTTTCGGATAATAAGCCAATACTTACAGGGGAGCTGTTTGATATAAAGGACGGCATATTCAACCTTGTTGCCATTGACGGATTCAGGCTGGCGGTAAGGACGGAGAAGATAAACACCGAGGACAGCTACAACTTTGTGGTAAAGGCAAAGGCTTTATCGGAAATATCCAAGCTTTTGAAGGATGACGGGGAGAAAAATGTTACCGTGTATGTTTCCCGAAAGCATGCGGTATTTGACATTAACGGGTATATGGTAATATCAAGGCTGCTGGAGGGAGAATTCCACAATTACAAGGGATCTATCCCCACCTCTCACGGCACGGAGATAAATGTAAACACCAAGAGCCTTATAGCAAGCCTTGAAAGATGCTCGCTGCTTATAGTTGAGCAGACAAAGGCTCCCGTAAAATGCTCCTTTGGAGACGGTCAGGTAAAGATCAGCTGTTCCACCACTTTGGGCAAGCTGTCCGATGTGTTCCCGCTGGATATTACGGGAAACAAAGTGGAGATAGGATTTAACTGCAAGTATCTGCTGGACGCTTTAAAGGCGGCCGAATCTGACAAGGTAAAGCTTTTGCTCAACAGCTCCACTTCCCCTATGAAGATAGTTCCTGCGGACGGAGACGCTTACACGTTCCTTGTGCTGCCTGTAAGGCTCAAAAATAACTGATAAGAGCATATAAGTCCGATACAGAGGGCTGCCTGGCCATATGAAATATATAAGGAGCAGAGAATGAAAACTATCGAGATATACACGGAATATATAAAGCTGGATCAGCTTCTGAAATTTGCGGGGGTCATGGCTACAGGGACTGAGGCTAAGGCGTTCATTCAGCAGGGAAATGTAAAGCTTGACGGCGAGACCTGCACCATGCGGAATAAAAAGATCCGTGAGGGAAATGTGGTGGAGGCTATGGGGGAAACTCTTACTGTTAAATATATCCCTAAAGAAAATCTACAGGCATGAAGATCGACCGATTTTATGCAGACGGCTACAAAAATCTTTGCGAGGCGGAGCTGGAGCCGGACAGCCGCATGAACATTATCTGCGGGGACAACGCTCAGGGGAAAACCAATCTTATTGAGGCAATCTGGCTTATGACAGGCTGCCGCTCTTTCAGGGGAACCCGCGAAAGGGATTTTATAGGCTTCACTAAAGAAAAGGCTGAAATAAATCTTAAATTTACCGACTGCACAAGGCAGCAGGAAATAGGGTTTTCCGTTAAAAAGGGGAATTTAAAGGACAGGACTGTCACTCTTAACGGAGTTAAGGTTCCGTTATTATCAAGGCTTTTCGGGAATCTGAAATGCGTGGTGTTTACGCCAGAGGATCTGGCTCTTGCAAAAGGGTCTCCCGACAACCGCAGGAGCTTTGTGGATTTGTCCGCTTCACAGCTGAAAAAATCCTTTGTGCACGCTCTTAACAAATATGACAGGCTTCTCGGTCAGCGGAATGCGGCTTTAAAGGAGATATCCTTTGGAAGAAAATCCGCTGCCGATCTTGATATTTGGGACGCTCAGCTTGCAAAGACGGGAGCATATATATCAGTTATAAGAAATACGTATTGTAATAATTTAAATAAATATACAGAAAGTTTATATTCAAAAATAACCGATAGTAAAGAAAATATGAATTTATACTATCAGTCAACTATATACAAGGACAAGCTTCTGGACGGCTGCACCGATCACGAGGGGGAGCTTACGGAAATTTATTACGAGAGGCTGAAAGGTCACCGTGTTGATGATGTAAGAGCGGGCTACACGGTTCTGGGAGTTCACAGGGATGATATCATTGCTACAATAAACGGACTTGCCGCAAGGGAATTCGGTTCACAGGGGCAGCAGAGAAGCGCTGCGTTGGTTATGAAGATAGCACAGGCGAAAATTATCGGCGATCAGACGGGGGAAACTCCGGTAATGCTTCTTGACGATGTACTCAGCGAACTGGATATGGGCAGGCAGAGATTTATTATGCAAAATATCGAGGATATGCAGATATTTATCACCTGCTGCGATAACAGGGTGTTAAAGGCTGTGGGAGGAAAGATCTTTGAGGTGAATTTGGGTAAAGTAAGGATTGGTAAAAAATAATTAAAAAAAGCAAGTCTTTTTGTATATTTGATTTAAGATATAATGGAGATGAAAGGAAGTACTTGAATGTATTTGCATTTGGGAAGTGAAACAATGGTTAGGGCAGGGGATATTATCGGAGTTTTTGACATTGAGAACACGTCCGTGTCGAAAAACACCAGGGAATTTTTAGCGGGGGCGGGCAAAAGGAAAAATGCTGTCACGGTTTCCTACGATATGCCGAAAAGCTTTACGGTGACTGTTGAAAACGGCAAGGAAAGAGTTTATATTTCGGCGCTTTCGTCTGCTGCTATCCTGAAAAGGAGCAAAAGGCAACAGATATAAAATATAGGAAAATTTCAGGATTTTTCCCTTTAATATATTCTGAAAGAAAAAGTAAAAAGTTAGAAAGGGCAGATAATTGCAGGTTATGAGAGGGAATATTCTTGCCTCTTGCTTCTAATCATCTTGCCTCCAGGAGGTAAAAATGTATGTCGGAGAATATAAGCAAAGTTGAACAGGATTATACGGAAGAGGATATACAGGTTTTAAAGGGTCTGGAGCACGTTCGCAAAAGACCCGGTATGTATATCGGTTCTACAGGCTCAAAGGGGCTTCATCATCTGGTTTATGAGATAGTGGACAATGCTATTGACGAGGCTCTGGCGGGTTATTGCACCGAGATAAATGTGAATATTTACCCGGATAATATAGTCGAGGTCACCGACAACGGAAGAGGTATCCCCACGGGTATCCACCCCACAGAGGGTATTTCCGCTGCAACGGTGGTTTACACGGAGCTTAATGCAGGAGGAAAATTCGGCGGCGGCGGATACAAAATGTCGGGAGGACTCCACGGCGTGGGAGCTTCCGTTGTAAACGCTTTATCAACATGGCTGGAGCTTACTGTAAAGGACGGGAAGAATATCCATTTCCAGCGGTTTGAAAACGGCGGCGAATACAAAGAGGAAATGAAGATAATCGGCGATACTGCCGAAACGGGCACGGCTGTAAAATTCAAGGCAGACCCGACCATATTTACCGAAACTACCGATTATGATTATGAAATTCTCTCAAAGAGGCTTCGCGAGCAGGCGTTTCTGAATGCGGGGGTAAAGATAATTTTTTCCGACAAGAGAGGCGAGGAAGAGAACACAGAGACCCTTTATTACGAAAACGGTATAAGGGAATTTGTGGAGCATATCCACAAAGTAAAGGGCTTAGAGCCTCTTTCAAGAGATGTTATTTATTTCGATGGGAAAAAGGGCGATTCCACGGCGGAAATTGCTTTGATGTGGAACGACAGCTATAATGATGATATCCGCTCATTTGCCAATAATATCCACACCACCGACGGCGGCAGCCATGAAAGCGGCTTCAGGAGCGCGTTGGTAAAGACTGTAAACGAATACGGCAAAAAGTACAATCTGATAAAGGAAAACGGCGACAAGCTTTTGCTGGACGATGTTCTTGAGGGACTTACAGCCATAATTTCCGTAAAGCTTACCAACTGTGAATTTGAGGGACAGACAAAGGGCAGGCTCGGCAACCCCGAGGCAAGACCTTTGGTTGAAAATATAGTCAGCGAAAAGTTGATGTGTTATTTTGAGGAAAATCCCGAACAGGCTCACGCTGTTTTCGAGAAGTCAGAAAACGCCCGTAAGGCGAGAGAGGCTGCCAAGAAGGCAAGGGAAACTGCCCGCAGAAAATCCGCTATGGACAGCGCTTCGCTGCCGGGTAAATTATCCGACTGCTATGACAAAGACACGGCGCTTACAGAGCTTTACATTGTGGAGGGAGACTCTGCGGGAGGCTCGGCAAAGAGCGGCAGAAATGCCCGATATCAGGCGATACTGCCGTTGTGGGGAAAAATGCTCAATGTGGAAAAGGCCCGTATTGACAAGGTTTACGGCAATGAAAAGCTTATGCCTGTAGTGGCGGCTCTGGGCACATCTATCGGCGAGGATTTCAATATTGAGAAGCTTCGCTACGGCAAGATCATTATTATGGCAGATGCCGATGTTGACGGCTCTCATATCCGCACGCTGCTGCTTACGTTTTTCTTCAGATATATGAAGGAGCTTATTATAAACGGCAATATTTACATTGCCCAGCCTCCTCTTTTCAAAGTTTCTAAGAAAAAGGGTAAGAAAGAGACTGCCAAGTATGCTTTTTCCGATGAAGAGCGGGATATGTATATTGAGGAAATGAAAGCGGACGGTGACGGCAAGGTCTCCATTCAGCGGTACAAGGGTCTCGGTGAGATGGATCCGGAGCAGCTTTGGGAAACTACCATGAACCCCGAAACACGCACCATGCTCAAAGTCAATCTGGAGGACGCTGCAAAGGCTGACGAGATAATCACCATTCTTATGGGCGACAAGGTCGAGCCGAGGCGGGAATTTATTGAGAAAAATGCGAAATATGTTTCCGAGCTGGATATTTAAATGACCGTAAGCAGAAAATATTGCATTCTGTATATGCATTTTCGGGGCGGCAGATGTGAATAACAAATGCTGCCGCCTGTAGATAATGTAATATATTATGTATAAAAATCACTTAAATATACAAGGAGTATATAAATGGCATTTGATGATATATATGACGACGGCAGGGTCTCCCTTGATGAGAAAATTGCCGAGGGAGAATATGAAAGCAGCAGCGAGGATATTTTAAGCGGATTCAAGGTATTCCAGAAAAGATACGTTTACAAGGGCGTTGTGCTGCAAATGGCGCTGGTCATACTGGGACTGCTTTCCCAGGTAGTGAACATTATGGGGGCGGCGCAGGGGGAAGATCTATTTTTCTCCTATATGTTGATAGTTGTTTGTATTATACTGGGAGTTTATATATTAACTCGTCCGAAAGGCACTTATAAGCGGCTTTCAGCTGCTATAAAGGAACTGGACGGGACGGTATACAGGTCGGAATTTTATACAAATAAGATAATTATTTCTACAATATACGACCCGTATAATAAAGATGATCCCGAAAATTTCGATAATGTTTCAGAAAATGAATCGGACAACGGAAAAGAGAAAAATGACGGACAGTCGGAAAAAGATGAAAGCAGTGACGATCTGCCTCCTGCAACGGTTATTCATCTTGACAACGGTTCTGTTGAAATTGTTGAAACTGATAAATTATATGTGGTCTACATAAAGCGGGTGAATGTTTTCGTTATCCCGAAATCCGCTTTCAAGGCTTATGAGGTAACGCAGATCAAGGACAAGCTTTCAAATATTATGGGAGTTCGGTTTAAGGAAAAGTGACGGCGTGATGTTAAATAACGTTTAAAATAAAAAAATTCAAGATCAATGTAAGTTCAAAATTCTTGCTTCTTGCCTCTTGCATCTTGCTTCCAGTAGAGGAGTGTTAAATTTGTCGGAAGATGTTTTCAGCTTAAACAGCAAATACATTGACAGAGATATTGAAAAGGAAATGCGGGAATCTTTCCTGCAATATTCCATGTCGGTAATAGTTTCAAGAGCGCTGCCCGATGTGAGGGACGGCCTGAAGCCTGTGCACAGACGCATTTTGTACACTATGTATGAGAACGGGCTTACTCCGGACAAGGAATACAGAAAATGCGCCGATACGGTCGGTGCGGTGCTGGGTAGATATCATCCTCACGGCGACGCTTCCGTTTATGATGCCCTTGTGCGCCTGGCGCAGAATTTCTCACTCAGATATACTTTGGTGGACGGTCACGGAAACTTCGGTTCGCTGGACGGCGACCCCCCTGCGGCTTATCGTTATACCGAGGCAAGAATGGGGCGTATGACCCTTGATATGCTTACCGACATCAATAAGGACACTGTGGACTATACCACAAACTATGACGACAGATTAAAAGAACCTGTTGTGCTGCCCTCCCGTTTCCCTAATCTTCTGGTGAACGGGTCTGTGGGTATTGCCGTTGGTATGGCGACAAACATTCCCCCTCATAATCTGCGGGAGACAATAAATGCTGTTCAGGCGCTGATAAAAAATCCCGAGGCAACTCTTGATGAGATAATGGAGCATATCAAAGGCCCCGACTTCCCCACGGGGGGCATAATCATGGGCAGGGCGGGAATCCGCGCTGCATATTCCACGGGACGGGGCAAGATCACCCTCAGAGGCAGGGCGGAAATTGAAGAGGAAAAGAACCGCCACAGGATAATTATTTCCGAGATACCTTATATGGTCAACAAAAAGACCATGATAGAAAAGATAGCCGAGCTTGCAAAGGATAAGAGGATAGACGGCATTTCGGCTGTTCGTGACGAGTCGGACAAGGATCATGCTGTAAGGGTGGTTATTGAGCTTAAAAAGGACGCTGTTCCCACGGTGGTGCTCAACCGCCTGTATCAGTTTACGCAGCTGCAGGAAACTGTGGGCGTGATTATGCTTGCGCTGGTGAACGGCGAACCGAAGGTGCTTACTTTAAAGCAGATGATCCAGGAATATATAGATTTCCAGGTAGAGGTCATCAGGCGGAGAACTAAGTTCGATCTGGACAAGGCGGAAAAGCGTGCGCATATTTTAGAGGGTATGGTTATTGCCTCGGATAATATTGAGGAGGTCATAAAGATCTGCCGCACATCGGAAAATATGGCGGAGATAAAGAGTCGGCTTTGCGAAAGATTCGGGCTTTCCGACGAACAGGCAGAGGCTATTGCCCAGATGAGAATGTATCAGCTTTCCAACATGGAGAGGCAGAGCATTGAAAATGAGCTGGCGGAGCTTAATATTAAGATAAAAGATTTCAGGGAAATACTGGCGAATAATGAAAAGGTTCTGCAAATTGTTTCCGACGAACTGGAGGATATCAAGAAAAAATACGGCGACGAGCGCAAGACCGATATTGAAAATATCAGCGGCGAGGTTGATGTGGAGGACCTTATTCCTGTGGAGGACTGCGTTGTTACATTGACAAATATCGGGTACATCAAACGCCAGCCTATAAGCGAATATAAGATTCAGAAGAGAGGCGGCAAGGGCGTTTCCTCCCTGAAACAGAGGGACGAGGATTTTGTTCAGGAAATGTTTATATCCTCCACTCATGATGATGTGCTGTTTATAAGCAATAAGGGGATAATGTACAAGCTGCGGTGCTTTGAGATCGCAGAAGGCTCAAAGCAGTCAAGGGGAACGAATATTATAAATATGCTGCCTCTGGCGGAGGATGAGAAAATTGCCGCTATGATAAAGACCTCCGATTATGACGAGGGCAAGTTCCTCATTATGGTGACGAGGGACGGCAAGATCAAGCGCACTCCCCTGTCGGCATATAAGAGCGTGCGCAAAAACGGTCTGCGTGCAGTAGGGCTTGACGAGGGTGACGAAATAGCGGGTGTAAGGCTTACAGACGGCAGTGCACAGCTGATAATTGCCACACGGAACGGCTTTGCCATAAGGATAGAGGAATCGGATATGCGCCCCATGAGCCGCACTGCACACGGTGTTAAGGCGATAAAGCTGCGAGAGGGCGACAGGGTCGTTTCCATGGCAAGGGTGAGAGACGGGGCAAGCGTGCTGACAGTTACCGAAAAGGGGCTTGGCAGACGTGTGGCTCTGGAGGATTACCGCATTCAGAGAAGAGGCGGCTACGGACTGCTTAACTATAAGGCAAATGAGGATAAGGGATATGTCTGCGGCATAAAGATAGTGGACGAAGAGGACGACATAATTATGATAGCCACAGACGGCGTAATTATCCGTATAAGGGCTTGCGATATAAGGATCATGAGTAGGTATGCAACGGGCGTAAGACTTATGAGGGTTACGGGGGAGGACAAGGTTGTTTCCTTTACAAGAACCGAGCATGACGACAGCGCAGAGACCTCCGAGATAGAGCAGCCCAGCGAGGAAGAGATCGCCAAGGATATGGAAATGGCGAAAAATGAGGAAATGAACGAGACAGTGGAGGAAGAGGACACAGAAATCGACAGCGAGGAAGAAGCGGAAGAGGAAACAGAAGCAGAAGAATAAAAGGCAAACAAGAGCAGAAAAAAATCATAGCAAAGTAACGCCCACTTGGGATTCCAAAGGGAGGACCCCTTTGGCGGGTCAAGGGCAGCGCCCTTGCGGGGGACGGGGGGTGGAACCCCCTCTAACAGCAGCAATCGCAAAAGAAAGCAATTCAAGAACACCCACGAAAACCGCCGCCCGACGTTAGGAAAATGTTTCAAGTAAACTAACGTCATACAAGAAATGATACAGATTAAAACAAACTCACGTCGGGCGGCGATGCAGCATAGAAACGTGCAACGAATGTTGCACGTTTCATGCTGCCGCCCGTAAGGGCGAAGTCGCTCACATCTGCAAACAAATTAAAGCAATAAAACCATTCAAAAAAGACCCCGATCAAGGAAAGTCCTCGATCGGGGTCAAGCTGTCAAACTATACTATTTCACATTATCAAGTGCCTTTGAAATTTCCTCTATTCTCTCCGGTGGAAAGGGTGGATTTGCCAAAGGGCGCAAAGCGATCGCCATAAGCTTCACGGGACTGTCATCGGCCGCCACACGATTGGAGTGAATCTCACCGCAGCGTTTGCAGCGGTGTATCACAGCCCATTCGCCGCCGGATCTCACCCAGATTCCCACAGCCTCCATAATGCCTCCGCAGTCCGCAGCCCTGTCCCCCGGCTCGTTGTCCAGATGCAGACTGGAAAGGCAGTTGGGGCAGTGGTTGCGGTTTTGTGTTCCGCCGCCTTCGGCGGAAACCGCCCAGCCGCAGAATTTACAGGTAAAGCCGTCGCATTTGTTTGTGTTTTTGTATATTATCTTTTTTTTCATTAAAGGTTACCTCCAAAATAATGATGATGCAAAAAATTGCCAAAAATCATCATATGGGAGGCTCAAATTTAACCTCGGAAGATTATTTTGCAGCCTCCCGGGTAACTGCTATTTTACTTGTCATATTTTTCATACAACGCCTACCTCCTTAATTCTTAATTATTTTAGGCATATTATGCTATGCCATTTTCAGCCCTCCGGCCAACCGAACTGCCTGCCGCCCAAAAGGTGGAAATGCAGGTGGAAAACGGTTTGCCCTGCCGCCTCACCGCAGTTGGAAACAACTCTGAAGCCGTCTTTCAGGTCAAGCTCCTTTGCAAGCTTTGAGATGACCTCGAAAATGTGTGCAGTGGCGGCGGAATTTTCGCTTGTGATCTCGCCGCAGGATGCAATGTGCTCCTTGGGGATAACAAGCACGTGGATGGGGGCTACGGGGTTTATATCCTTGAATGCGTAACAGAGGTCGTCCTCGTAGACCTTGTCTGAGGGGATTTCCCCTTTGATTATTTTGCAGAAAAGACAGTTGTCCATGTTTTCAGCTCCTTTGAAATTATTTTGTTTTTGATTACTTTGTTTGTTGATGTTAGTGATTTCGCCCTTACGGGCGGCGGTTTTTTGGGGTGCTCTTGAAGTGCGTTTTTTTGCAACACTTTGTTAGAGGGGGCGCTGCCCCCCGTCCCCCGCAAGGGCCGTTTTGAAAAAACATATTGCCCTCTGACCCGCCAAAGGGGTCCCCCCTTTGGAAACCCAAGTGGAGTGTGTGATCTTGTTGGCGGTTTATCCTACTATTTGCGTTACTACTTCGGGTACGGCTTTTAATGCTTCCTCTAAGCTGATCGCTTCGCCTGCTCCTGCCATGGCGCTTTCCTTTCGTCCGCCGCCTTTGCCCCCTGTAAGTGCGGAAACCGCTTTGACTATCGCTCCTGCGTTAGCTCCCGCATTTACAGCCTCGCTTCCGCAAACGCACAGCAATGAACGGCTTTTTCCGCTTACACTCGCAAAAACAACAACTCCGTCCGGATATTTATCCCTTGCCTCATCGCCCATTGCCCGCAATGCGTCCCCGGGAACATCCGACAGCTGCACCGTTGCCACACGCATTCCCTTAACAGTAACGGCATTTGCCATAATATCCCCTGTCTGTGAAGCGGCAAGCTTAGAATTAAGTGCGGCTTTTTCATTCTCCAGCGCCTTGACCTCGGCGGTAAGCGCTGCACACTTAACAGGCACGTCCTCGGGTTTGGCTATCTTCATTGCTGCTGCGGACTCGCAAAGAAGCTTATAATAATTCCCCATAAGTCCCAGCACCCCTGCGCCTGTTACCGCTTCAATTCTTCTGACGCCTGCTGCTACCGAGTTTTCCGAAATAATATGGAAAAGCCCCAGTCTTGCAGTGTTGTCGATATGTGTGCCTCCGCAGAATTCCACGGAAACGTCCTTCGCCTCTACTACTCTTACAATGTCGCCGTATTTCTCCCCAAAGAGCGCCATTGCCCCCATTTTCCGAGCCTCTTCGATAGGCATTTCGGTCATAGTAACGGGAATTGCCGCAAATATATTTTCATTTACGATCTCTTCTATTTTTGCCAGTTGTTCGGCTGTTACCGCTTCAAAATGGGAGAAGTCAAAGCGGCAGCGGTGAGGATCTACATAAGAACCTGCCTGGTGAACATGGTCGCCCAATACCTTTCTCAAAGCCGCTTGCAAAAGATGAGCGGCGGTATGATTTCTCATAATGTCATAACGTCTGGTCACGTCCACTTCGGCGGTAACCGTATCGCCTTTGGAAATGCCCCCGTTATCCGCAAAGCCGATATGCAGATAATGACCCTTTGGAGTTTTCTTGGTGTCGGTAACGGAAAAACGGCTCTCGCCAATGGTAATAGCGCCGCTGTCCCCCACCTGTCCGCCGCTTTCGGCGTAAAATGGAGTGCGGTCGAGAATGATAACAGCTTCTTCTCCCTCGTTTACCTCGTCCGTTTCCTTGCCGTCCTTGAACACTGCAAGAACATTGGCGGTCACGCTGAGCTTGGTATAATCATATCCCGTAAATTCGGTCTTTGGCATTGTCAGACCTGCCATAGCGTCCTCATCCCATGATGAACCGCCTTTTGCCAGTCTGTCCTCTCTTGAGCGCTGCCTTGCCTCGTCCACACAGCGGTCAAAGCCCTCACGGTCAACTTTTATACCCTTTTCCTCGGCAATCTCCACCGTCAGGTCAATGGGGAAACCGTAGGTATCGGAAAGCTTGAAAGCGTTCTCGCCTCCGAGAGTGCCTCCCTCGGGCAATGCGGAAAGCATTTTTGAAAGCACCTCAAGCCCCGAATCAACGGTCTTGGCGAACTGCTCCTCTTCGCTTAAAATAAGCTTTTTGATATATTCTCGCTTTTCCTCAAGCTCGGGATATGCGCTCTTGTTTTCATCGATCACCCTGTCGCATACTTTATAAAGAAAAGGCTCTTTTATCCCTAAAAGTCTGCCGTGGCGGGCAGCTCTTCTCAGCAGTCTGCGGAGGACATATCCGCGTCCCGTATTTGAGGCGGTAACGCCGTCTCCCACCATAAATGTGGTGCTTCTGATGTGGTCGGTGATAACTCGCAGAGAAACGTCCGATTTTTCGTTTTCCTTATAGGTTATCCCCGCAATGTCGCTGACGGCTTTCATGATATTCTTTACCGTGTCCACCTCAAAAAGGTTGTCCACTCCCTGCATAGCGCAGGCAAGGCGCTCCAGACCCATACCCGTGTCTATATTCTTATGCGCCATTTCCGTATAATTGCCTTTGCCGTCGCTGTCAAACTGGGAGAACACAAGATTCCATATCTCTATAATACGGTCGCAGTCGCTTGCCTGTTCAAAGCTTTCAAAGGGGCCGTATTCCTCGCCTCTGTCAAAGTGAATCTCCGAACAAGGGCCGCAGGGTCCGCTGCCGTGTTCCCAGAAATTATCCGCTTTGCCAAGACGGATTATTCTCTCGGGGGGAATGCCTATGTCATTTTGCCAGATATCCGCTGCCTCGTCGTCGCTTTCAAAGACGGTTATCCACAGTCTGTCAGCAGGGATCTCAAGAGTCTTTGTCAGAAATTCCCAGCCCCATGCAATGGCTTCCTTCTTAAAATAATCCCCGAATGAAAAGTTGCCCAGCATTTCAAAATAAGTACCGTGGCGGGCGGTCTTGCCCACACGCTCTATATCGGGGGTGCGTATGCATTTCTGGCAGGTGGTGACTCTTGGACGGGGGGGCTTCTCCGTGCCAAGGAAGAATTTTTTCAGAGGCGCCATGCCGCTGTTTATCAGCAGCAGGCTGTTGTCGCCTTTTGGGATAAGATTTGCGCTTGCCATACGCAAATGCTCCTTGTTTTCAAAAAAGCTCAGATATTTTTCACGAAGCTCGTTAAGGCCTGTCCATTCCATTTTAAAGACTCCTATTCAAAAGCGTTTGTAACGCAGATTTACAAATACATTTTAATTATACCAAAGTCGGAATAAATTGTCAATAGTATGGATTTAATTAAATGATTAACATTTTTATAAATTATAGAAAAATATTAAAGTTTTCAAACGCCGCTATGGCTTTTGAGTGAAGAATAGAAAAAACTTGTCTTTAATAGCATAATCTCCCGAAAGTCTTAATAATAATAGAATAAAACAAGCCTTATACTAAATTAAAAAAGGAGAATGGGCTATGACAGCATCATCCGTTAAGGGAAATTACAGAGAATCAAGAAAACGGACGAAAATAAAAACATTTGCGCTGCTGGCGCTGATAGTCTGCCTTGGGGCGCTTGCCTTGTTTGTGGTGACCGCCAAGGAGGAGGCTGAGGAGGATAAACGCTTTACCTTTGAGGGAAATGCCCAGCGTGTGGCTTTTCTCAACACCTACGGGCTTATTGTTGAGCCCGACCCCGAACGGGAGGAAGTAACCGTCCCTGCCGAATTCAACGATGCCTTTGAAAAGTATAACGAATTGCAGCTTGCTCAGGGTTTTGACCTGCGCCCCTTTGCAGGCAGAGAAGTGACACGCTATACCTACAAGGTACTCAACTACCCCGATATCCCCGAAAATGTAGTGGTGAATATGCTTTTTGACGATCACAGACTTATAGGGGCGGATATTACCTATAATGATTCGGAAAACGGCTTCACCAAGGCGCTTATTCCCGAAACTATCCAGACAGGGGCTAAGGGCTGAACTGCTTATACTAATCCCCATTAAATTATGGACAAGAAATCGCCGCAAAAGCTTTAATATATGGGTTTTGCGGCGAGAGATTGTACATAATGGGGTGAGGGATTAGTGTTACAGTCATTTCCTCCGCCGCATACGGGGGAAATGACATTCTTATTTTTTTATTAAAATTTGTTAATGTTTCATAAACAACCTTTGATAATATAAACTGTTTTTGTAAAATTATCTAAATTTAAAAAAATTCTCGAAAACCTATTGACATTTGCGGAAGAATGTTGTAAAATAAATAAGTCGGTTGAGGACAAGCACACAATATGCTGCAAAGCTGCAAAATTTGCAGCAAAGTTTTGCATCGTTCCGAAAAGCGACAAAGGCAGTTCCGAATATCGGGCGTCCGAACCGTTTGGACATACCGACCGTAAGGACATTGGGAGCTTAGCTCAGCTGGGAGAGCATCTGCCTTACAAGCAGAGGGTCATAGGTTCGAGC